>CAYZBZ010000051.1:0-8339 GCA_964476725.1 uncultured Vicinamibacterales bacterium | reverse complement strand
GTCCGTGTCGTCCGTGGCTTCAGTGGCGAGGCCCGACTTCAGCATCGTGACCGCGGTGTACACAACGACGACGATGACGAGCCAGCGGACCGCGTAGATCGGCATCGACGTGACGATGTAGGCGGCGAGCAGGACCCCGGGGATGCCGCCGATTGCGAGGCCGAGCGCCACGCGCAGGCTGTAGCAGCGCTCGCGGATGAATCTGAGGCTGCCGACGGGCATCAGGAACGCGCACGAGCCCATCATGATCGGGAATGCCGCGGTCGGGTTCATGCCGAGGAGGCTGACGAGGATCATGCAGGGGGCATAGAGGCCGATCCCGAGCGACATCAACGCGCCGAGCAGGAAGTTGACGCCTACCCCGATGGCGAGCTTCGTCCCGCGGACGCCGAGCGCGTCGCCGCCGCCGGGGAACATGTTCATCTGCGTCATGAACATCAGAGTCGCGGCGCCGAGCAGCGCGGCCCCCATGCCCAGCTGCACCTTTTGCTTCGGCCACGACGACACCACGCCCGCGCCCAGCCACGCGCCCAGGACCGCCGCCGCGATGAGGGAAAACAGCGTCAGGATGTCGACCTGCACCATCGTCGTGTAGATGAATGCCTGGACGACCGTCGGAAGCGTATGGCCCGCGTTGAGCGTCCCCGGAATCACCCGGTCCGGCACCATGCGAAGCGCGCGGAAAATGGCGGTCGTCGTCGCGAAGGATCCGATGCCCAGCGTGTCGAAGAAGTTCGTGACCGCGCCGACGGCGATCTGCGTGGCGGTGGGCAGGCGCGCATCGGTTGCCGGCGACGCTTCGGCGGCGGGGTTCCGGCGGATCGCGACGACCGCGGCCGACCATCCGGCCACGAACACCGCCGTGAGTGCGCCGAGCGCCGTCTGCAGGGCGAAAATCGGATTGAGTACCATGCTCAGTAGTCTCCAGGGATCGTCCGGCCGCCGGATAATACCCTGAGACTCGCTCACTCCTGCAGCTTCTTCTGAAACTCCGAGTACGACATCAGCATGTTCCGCTCAAACGCTTCGACGAACGGCATGCCGCGCCCGATGTCTCCCAGCAGGCTTGCCAACGCGGGGGTTCCGGCGTGTTCGATCAGCGCGTGCACGGCGACCGCGCTCTCCGCGTACGCGAGCCCCGCCTCTGTCGCAGAGAGACTCCCGAACGACCGCTCGAGCCGCGTCAGTGGCAGCAGCGCGGGCGCGCTTCGGACCTGTTCCCGCCTGCGCGCGAGATCGCTTCCCTCGAACTGGACCGCAATCCCCTCGTCCAGCCACCGCGGCACGCCGCGTGGGGCAAGGCTCCACACGAGTGCGTGCGTAAACTCGTGCGACAGCACGCGCGCGAGCTCGCCCTCATTCTGCAGGGCCCCCTGCACCGGCACCCGAATCCGGCCATCGAACGCGCCGCCCGCCCACTCCGGGGACTGCGTGATGTCCCGGAACTGCTCGCGGGTGTACAGGACGACGGTGATGACGTCGGCGGGGTAGGTGTAGAGCGCCGTGCCGATTCGCCAGTACGCGGCTTCGAGAATCGCGACCGCACGCTCGGCGAGCCCCGCTTCAGAAGGGCCCTCGAACAGCACCGTGAAATGGTTTCCAAGTTTCCGGGCGAAGCTGCTGTGGATCGCGGCCTCCCTCCGCCACGCGTCGAGCCGCTTCACGAGCTGTGGATGATCGGGAGCGTGCACGAGCGCCTGCTCATAGATGCCGATGGCGCCGTCGACGTCGCCGGCCTGGTAAAGCACCGAGCCGAGCAGCAATGACGCGGCGTTCAGCGCGGGATCGATTCTGAGCGCGTTTACCAGGAGCCGACGCGCGTCGTCCTCCCGTGCCTGAAGGTGCGCGACGACGGCTGCGCCGAGGAGCAGCGACGTCTGTTGCGGCGCACGCGTCAATGCGTCGTCGAACGCTGTCGCCGCCTCTTGCAGGCGACCGGCGTTGAGTGCGTCCCAGCCTGCCCGCGAACGCTCGGTCGCCGACGTCCGCTGTGCGAGACACACTGCGCCCGCAATCGAGACCGCCAGCAGCACTGCGAGGATATGGCGCATAGTTGGTTGGTCTGGCAGCCCTGGCAGCGCTACATCTTGGTTTTGCGCAAAGTGCGAGTGACCCGGCCGGCCGCCCGGCCGTCGATGTTGACGACGGCGCGTACGAGATAGTCTCCGGGCGGCAGCGAATTGAGCGCCATCGGCGCAATCACGATCCGGCGTCCTTCGTCCTGGGTCTTCTGCACCGTGGCGTTGGCCCCCACCATCGCGGGCCCTTCGTCGCTTGCGGCAATTTCCATCCTGACCGTGATCTCCGCGGACCGTGACGGCACGCCGTAGATCTCGAAGTACCCGACAGCCGCCGACTCCGGCCCGAACTGCAGGCGCGGCTTGAACGAGCCACTGGCCATGGTGCCGAGCACCATCGCGCTCAGCTTCAGCGCGCCTGCGGACTCCAGCTCACCCCGGAAGTTGTAGTCGACCGTGCCGCGGCGTCCGAACGCGTCGACCGCCGCGAAGCGCATGCGGTACGAACCGGGCGAGGCGACCAGCGCCGACATCATTGGCCGCGGCGCGAGCTCCTCCCGGTCAGCCGTCCACTGCGCCACCAGCTTGCCCTTCCCGTCGAACAGCCCGACCGCCGCCGAGGCCAGCGCAACCGACGGATCCACCGGTTCGGCGACGGCAACCACTTTGATGCGCGAGTCTCCGGGCACGAGCGACGAATATGCGGTCGCACGCAGCGGCAGATCGCGGAACTGACGCGCCTCTCGCAGCATCCGCTGCGGCGTGATCGCCCCGGCTTTGGGATCCATTCGGGCGATCGTGACGTGCGGCCGCGTGCGCACGGTGACGCGCTCGCGCGAGACCTTCACCTCCACGCGATGCGGAAGCCCGTCACGCTCGCCCGGCTCGGGCTCGAACGCGATCGCGTAGTACGCGGAGCTCTCGTTTGACACGCGTGTGAACACCGTGCCCGCGTCGACGGCATGGAGCCGGTACAGCTCGCCGCCCGTGACCCCGGCGAGATTCTGGAGTCCGGCGAGGTAGTCGTCCGCGCTTCTGAACCGGCTGGCCGACGGATCCGCGAAGGAATTGGCGGCCGAGTCGATCCCTTCGTCGTTCGGCTGAATGACGTAGAAATGCGCGCGCGCCGCGCTCGCGGCGGCAGCGACCTCGTCGAAGTAGACCGTCCGGATCTCGCATTGTCCGGGGGGGCCGTTCATCGGGGCATCGCGCGTCGGGGGCATGATGCCGGAGGAGATGAACGCAATCGTCTTGGGCCCGTCGGTTGCCGCCAGGCTCTGAAGCATGCTCGCGAGCGTGTTGAGAATCAGCCGGCTGCGGCATGCCGCCTCGGATGATGCGCGCTCCTGTGGAGACAGCCCCGTCATGCGCGTGAGCGCGTCGCGGACCTGCTCGTGATCGTTGGTGAGCTCGACTTCGACGCGCGGCAACGACGCCAGCCCGACGCGGTCGCGCGGCGAGAGCCCGGAGAGAAATCGCAGCGCCGCTTCGCGCGCGGGACGCTCGCGTCCCGGCCGGATGGATTCGCGATCGATCGCAATCAAGACGATTCGCCCGGTGTCGCCGAGGCGATTGCTGCCGTAGGGCACCGGCAGCGGCGGCGTCAGCGCCGCACGCGCGATCGGCGTCGCGCTCGCGAGCTCGATGAACTGCAGAGAGCTGATGCCGCGGAGCCGGCCGTCGACCTTGAAGAAGACCTCTCCGGGCGCGAGATCGATCACGGGCTTGCCGTCCTCCGACACCGCGAGGAAATCGACGAGCTCCGTGAGGGGGGTCGAGTCGGGTCTCGCAGGCTGCTGCGCCGAGGAATGCGTCCCCGAAACGAACAGCAGGAGCAGGGGCACGACGGCCCCGGCTCGGCGAAACAGGTGGAGAGCGTGCATGCCGGAGGATACCTCAGGTGGGCCGCCTGAGCGGCGTTCGGACGCCGCTCGGACGTGCCCTCGTGCTACCCTCTGGGGTCTGCTTTCACGAGGTGCTTATGCTCAAACTGATGTCCATCTGCGCGGGCCTTGGCGTCGCCGCCATGGCTGCCGCGCTGTCCGCGCGAGGGCAGCCGGGGCAGCCCCCGCAGAACCCCAACGAGCTCAAGGTCGGCGACGTCGCGCCAGCGTTCGCGCTCCAGGGTTCCGACGGCAAGATCCACAAGCTGTCGGATTACAAAGGGAAGACCGTCGTGCTGGCCTGGTTCCCCAAAGCGTTCACCGGTGGCTGAACGGCCGAATGCAACTCGCTCCGTGCGAGCGGGGAATTGATTCGCGCCTACGACGTCGCCTATTTCATGGCCAGCGTCGACACGCCGGCAGACAACAAGGCGTTTGCCGAGAAAGAGACCGCTGACTTTCCCATCCTGAGCGATCCCGACAAGACGATCGCGAACGCTTACGGCGTCATCCCGGCGGGACGCCCTCCCGATCGACAGTTCGCTTCCCGGTGGACTTTCTACATAGGTCCGGATGGCCGGATTACAGCCATCGACAAGGCCGTGTCGCCCGCCAGCGCCGGCGAAGGCATCGTCGCGAAGCTGGCCGAGCTCGGCGTGAAGAAAAAGACGCAGAAATAGGCCAAAAGCCAGCATCCAGAGCACGTGACTGTCCGGCGCCCACCCGGCACGGGACGTGTAGGTGGCCGTGTCATGCGAGTGTGTGCGCCCCTTGCGATAGCTGTTGCCTGCGCCATGGCCGTCGTCCGGGCCGCGGCGCCGCCGGTCGTCAACGAGCCACTCACCGGGCGGCAGGCGTTCCCGTCAGCAACTGGTGGAACGTCGACATCAGTGGCGTGCCGGTGGATGCCCGGTCGGCGCAGCTCGTCGACTGGATCAGCGGCCGGTCGGCGACCAATACGACCGCGGTCCGGCGGCTCCATCCCGATTTCGGCCCTCATCCTTACGGCATTCCGTACGTCGTCGTCTCCGGCGATCAGCCGCGCGTGCCGCTCACGTTCGTGGCCTATGGCAGTGAAAGCGACGCCGGCGCACCGGGCCTTCCGGGCTATCCGATTCCGGACGAAGCGCGCACGGAGGCGAACTACATCGAAGGCGGGGTCGCCGGGGGCGGCACGTCCGGCGATCGTCACCTGCTCCTGATCGATCGCGATCGCTGGCTGTTGTACGAGTCGTTCGCCACCCAGTGGAACGCATCCCGGTCGCGCTGGGAGGCGGGATCGGGAGCGGTGTTCGATTTGAGCCGCAGCGATCGCCGGCCCGCGGGATGGACGTCGGCTGACGCCGCGGGGCTCGCGATTTTCCCCGGGCTCATCCGCTACGACGACGTGTTCGGCTCCGGAGAGATCGCCCACGCCTTTCGCGTGACGACGCGCGCAACCAACGGCTATGTGTGGCCCGCATCGCACGCCGCCGGCAGCAACGCCAGCGCGCCGCCGATGGGCGCGCGCCTTCGGCTCAAGGCGTCGCGCAACATCTCCGGATTCACGCCGGAGGTGCAGCGCATCTTCCGCGCGATGAAGCGCTACGGGCTCATCGTCGCCGACAACGGCTCGGACATGTACATCAGCGGGACGATGGACGCGCGGTGGAACAACGGAGTACTGAACCCCGCGTTCAGCGCGCTGACCGCGGACGACTTCGAGGTCGTACAGCTCGGTTGGAACGGCGGGACGCTTCAGCCCCCCGCCAATCTGCGAATCGTCCGGTGAGAAGCCACGGAAAACACGGAAGGACACGGAAGAACACCGAAAGGTCCGTCGCACAGGGGGGCCCGGCCAACGTCACGCGTTCCGTGTCGTCGGTGTTGTCCGTGTCTTCTGTGGCTTGACTCAATCGATATTCACCAGCGGCCGTATCGGTCCAGGCCCCGGGTCTCCTTCGTACATTACAGCTTCGAGGAACAACCCGGCGGCGGGAGCGGCGAGCGCTGCCGGGGCAGCGGAGCGCTCCGTGCGCTCGTCGAGAAACGCGGCAGCGTCGGCGGGGCTCAGTTCGCCGCGGCCGCACGCAGCCAGCACACCGACCATCCGCCGCACCATTTTCCAGAGGAAATGCGATCCCTGGATCCTGATGAGCAGCAGGGCGCCGGCTTCGGCGATCTCGACCCGATCGACGAGGACCCGCGTGGATTTCTCCTCCGGGTCGTCGGCAGTGAACGCTTCGAAGTTCTTCATGCCGACGAACGCCACCGCCGCGTCGCGCATCGCGACGAGGTCGAGCGGCTCGCGGATCCACCACACGAACGGTTTTCCAAACGCGGTGCGCCGGCGTGAGATCTGATAGAGATAGCACCGCGCGACGGCGTCGTGCCGCGCGTGGAAGCGGTGCGGCGCCTTGTCGATCGCGCGGATGTGGATGTCGGCTGGCAGCTCGTCGTTGAGCCTGCGGCGCAGCGACTCCGGGGGCATGTCGGTGTAGAGCTCGAGGTGCGCCACCTGGGCGAGTGCGTGCACACCCGCGTCGGTCCGGCCCGATCCATACAGCTCGAACTCGCGCCGCTTCGACACCTCGCGCACGGCGCGATCGATCTCCCCCTGCACCGTCCGCGCGTTCTTCTGGATCTGCCAACCGCTATAGCGCGTGCCAGCGTACTCGATCAGTAATTTGAAGCGGGGCATTTACCTGATCTTACTGGTTCCACGGGGTTCCGCAGGGTTCCGCAAGGTTCCACCGGGTTCAGGTTCCACGGCGTTCAGGTTCCACCGGGTTCTATTCCACGGGTTTCACTCGGTTCACGAAGTTCTTCGGGTCCGCAGGGTTCCGGCTTCGTGGCGAATTGGTTCATGATGGTCTCCAAACACGCAGAACTCAGAGAACCCGTAGAACCCGTGGAACCGAACCTCGTGGAACCCCGTGGAACCCGCGGAACCCCGTGGAACCCTCATTTGATCGAAGTCAGTGCTTGGCCCTGGTTAGAGCGGCTGTCGCGCGATGAGGGGCGGCTCGTGACGCTCGGCGACGTGCCGGCGGCTCACTGGGACCGGATCGCCGTCCAGGGTTTTCAGTTTCTGTATCTGATGGGGGTATGGCGGCGGAGCGCGATCGGGCGGGAGCTCGCGCGGGCGGACCGTCGGCTGCGTGCCGACTACGATCGGGTGCTTCCGGACTGGACGGATGTGGACGTGCCCGGGTCGCCCTACTGCATCGAGGCGTACGAGCCGGACGAGCGCATGGGGGGCTGGGCCGGGCTCGACGCGACCCGCCGCGAGCTGCGCGCGCGCGGCGTCCGCCTGATGCTCGACTTCGTGCCGAACCATACCGCATTCGATCACGCGTGGATCGCGTCGCACCCGGAACGGTACGTGCTCGGCCAGGAGGACGATTACCGGGCCGCGCCGGCGGACTTCCGCCGGATCGAACGTGTCAACGGAGCCGTCTATGTCGCCTGCGGACGCGATCCGAATTTCCCCCCATGGCGCGACGTCGCGCAGTTGAACTACTTCAACCAGGATACGCGGGTCGCCATGCAGGAGGCCGTCCGCGAGATTGCCGGACACTGCGACGGCGTCCGCTGCGACATGGCGATGCTCGTGCTCAACGACGTGTTCGAGCGGACGTGGGGTCACCTGCTCCGCGGAGGGTGGCCGGCGCTCGCCGACGACTTCTGGAGGACCACCACACGCGCGGTCCGCGGCCTCACGTATCTCGCCGAAGTCTACTGGGGCCTCGAAGGCACGATGCTCGACCAGGGGTTCGACTACGCGTACGACAAGCGGCTGCTCGATTCGCTGCACGCGCCGGACGCCGCCGCGCGCGTGCGCGACCTGCTGTGGCGGGACACGCCGGTCGGCGCGCGGCTGGCGCGATTCCTCGAGAATCACGACGAACCGCGGAGCGCCGCGACGCTGCATCACCGGGTGGCCGGAGCGGCCGCGCTGGTCTCGACGCTGCCCGGGATGCGCTTCTTCTTCGACGGTCAGTTCGAGGGACGTCGCATCAAGTCGCCGGTGCAGCTTGGCCGATGGCCCGAGGAGCCGCTCGATCTGGTCGTGCGCGCATTCTATGACCGCGTGCTTCGCTTCGCCTCAGTCGATCTGTTGCACGAAGGCGAATGGAGGATGCTGCCGGTCGTGGCGGCCGGCGATCGCACGTTCTCGGACATCGTCGCGTACCGCTGGCGAGCGGCCGGCGAGCTGGCCGTTGTCGCGGTCAACCTCGGCGCCCTCCAGGCGCAGGCACATCTCCCGGTTGCCGAGGACCTGCCGCCCGGGGCGGCATTCGATTTCGAGGACGCGCTGACGGATGCGCGGTATCGACGGACCCGCGACGCGCTCGAGAGCACCGGGCTGTTCGTGCGGCTCGAGGGGGGGCAGGCGCATCTGTTCTTCGTGCGCGTTGGTCAATGAGTTCCACCGGGTTCCACGGGTTCCACCGCG
>CAYZBZ010000050.1:9414-21267 GCA_964476725.1 uncultured Vicinamibacterales bacterium | reverse complement strand
TCGCGGGCTTCAGCGAGATCGATGGGGGACCGTACCCGGCGTTTTCGCGCGGCCCTATCCATACCATGTCCAATACGACGACCTGGGTGAAGGGACGGCACACCTTCAAGGGCGGGCTCGTGATGGAGTATTCGGGGGAGGACGACTTCGACCAGATCAACGTGCAGGCGATTCCGGGCAGCACCAACAACCAGAACGGCCGGTTCGAATTCACCAACAGCACCACGGCGCGAAGCGGTCTTGGCGTCGCAGACGCGGCGCTGGGGCTCTTCACCAACTACGCCGAAATCGGCCAGCGGGCGCTGACGAAGTGGCGCGCGCTGTCGACCGACGTCTTCGTCCAGGATTCGTGGAGGCCGACCGGCAACCTGACGGTCGAGGGAGGCCTTCGCTGGTCGCTGTGGCCGCCCTGGTACTCGACGACGAACAACATCGCGACCTTCGATCCGGACTTCTACGACACCGCGAACCAGGCGGTGATCAATCCGGCCAACGGGCAGATTGTGAGCGGGCCGCGCTACAACGGCATCCTGCTGCCCGGCGACGGCTTCCCGGCCTCGGCCAGCAACCTCGCCGTGTATAGCGATCCCGCGGTGAACGCGCTCTTCGCTGGCGAGCCGCGTGGGTTCACCAAGACGCACTACAACGTGTTCGAGCCGCGTCTCGGCGCTGCGTACTCGGTCAACAAGGCCACCGTCGTCCGGGCGAGCGCGGGCGTGTTCCACAACCGCGTCACGCTCAACGACGCGCTGCTCCTCGGCGGCAACCCGCCGTTCCAGCCGCAGGTCAGCGTCAGCAACGGCTCGGCGGACAATCCTGGTGGCGCGGGCGGCGCCGCGGCCCTGCCGTTCGGGATGACCGCCATCGACAAGGTGTTCAAGCACCCGACGTCCTATATGTATTCCGCCGGCGTCCAGCGCGAGATCCCGTGGGGGTTCATCGTCGATGCGACGTATGTCGGGCGTCGCGGTCTGTATCTGCAGCGGGAGCGGAACATCAACCAGCTGGCGCCGGGAACGGTTCAGGCCAACCCGGGCGTCAACTCGGCGGCGCTTCGCCCGTACAAGGGCTACGGCATCATCCGGCTGTCCGAGAACGCGGGCTACTCCAAGTACAACAGCCTGCAGCTCGCGGTGGACCGGCGCTACCTTAACGGGGTGAAGTTCGGGTTGGCCTACACGCTCGGCAAATCTGAGGACAATGCGAGCGATAAGCGCAACATCCTGTTCAATACGTACGACGACACAGGCTACCAGGGCCCGTCGAGCTTCGATCGCCGGCACGTCTTCGTATTCCACTACATCTACGATCTGCCGTTCTTCAAGGCGCAGGACTCGCTTCTGTCCCGCGTCGTGGGCGGATGGCAGGTCTCGGGCGCGACGTTCATGCGCACGGGCACGCCGCTCTGGGTGACCCGCGGCGACGACATCGCGGGTGTCGGCGACACCGTCGGGCAGCCGTGGAACCAGGTCGGCGATCCGAAGGCGGACGCGAACGGGCAGTTCTCCGGTGGCCTCGTCAGCGGCGTGGCGGTCGACCAGAACTTCTGGTTCAACCCCGCGGCGTTCGCGCGTCCGGCAAACGGCACGTTCGGCACCGCGCCGCGCAACCGCATATACAACCCGGGTGAGTACCAGTGGGACATCGCGCTCTTCAAGAACGCGAGGGTGCGGGGCACGCAGACGATTCAGTTCAGGGCGGAGATCTTCAACTTCCTGAACCACCCGAACCTCGGCGGGGCCCAGAGCGACCCCACGAACGCGACGTTCGGTCGCATCACCGGCAAGGACGGGAATCGGCGCGACATTCAGTTGAGCCTGCGTTTCCTGTTCTAGGACGGGTGGGGGTAACCCACCCACGAGCGACGCCCGGCGTGGACCGATTCCACGCCGGGCTTTTTCTTGGAGTTGGCCTTCGAAAGTACTTCACCTCGGTTTCACCACAGAGGTAACGGAGGAAACAGAGCATCACAAGATTGTTCTCTGTTCGCTCCGTTGGCTCTGTGGTGCCATTCGGTGCTCGCGTTGGTTCGAGCATTGAACCCCTGAGCCCTACCCGCTAGCTCCCCAGAGCGTGGTCGATCGGGAACGCCTCGCCCCCCCATGCGCGCACGGACGTCCACGGTTGTGCCGGAGTGGACCAGAAGTCGTCCGAGCTCGGAAGCCCGAGCGGAAGCAGACCCACCGCGCACAGATAGAGGCTGCCGGTCGAGATGTACGTCTCGCCGATCCCTGGCTGGTGACCGCAGAAGCCGATGCGGAGCCAGCCGTCCGCGTCGAAGGTTCCCGGTGCGCCGATCGACCGGCGGACGACGGCCGTCAGTGCGCCGCGTACTTGCGCGGGAGACACCCCTTCGGGCAGCGCGCGGCGAAGCGCGATCGCCGCGAGGAGATGGAACGCGCCGAACCGGTACGCCAGCGATCGGCCGATCGCGGGGAACGTGCCGTCCGGAGCGATCAGCCGTTCCTGCACGGCCGCGTACCGCTGTGCGCGCCGCCCGACCCGGCCGGCCAGATCCTTCCACGCAGGCACCTCGTCGCGGCAGGCATCCAGCACGTCCAGCAGCATCGGATGAATCACGAAACTGTTGTAGTAGTCCCAGTGAAACTCGGGCCCGTCGCCGTAGGCGCCGTCGCCCTTGTACCATTGTTCGTGCTGCCGAAGCGCGTAGTCGACCCGCAGTCGATCCCACGGCGCGCCGAGTCGCGCGAGCCCAGCCTCCACGGTCGCGGAAAACAGAAGCCAGTTGCTCGTGGAGGGGAGGATCGTGCGTGTCGATTCGAGCGCGGCGACGAGATTCCGCTTCGTCGCCGGATCGAGGGGGTCGCCGAGGGCGCGCGGCGCCCTCAGGAGGCCCTGCGCGAGGAACGCGGCGTCGACGAGAGGCTGCCGCTCGCGCGTGAAGTTGAGAAAGTCCGGAGACGCCGGATCGACGGCCCGGCCGATGGCGCGGCGCGCGAGCTCCGCGTACTCGGCCCGGAGCCGGCCCTCGGCCGTGTTGTCTGCGGGCAGCTCGAGCCAGGGGGCGATGCCCGCGATCAATCGGCCGAGCGCCTCGAGATGGGTCACGGCACTCCGGTTGGCGCCGGGCGCCTGCTCGACCGGCATCCGTGCCTTGAGCGTCCCGTTCGCGAGGTTCGTCAGCACGGGATCGGCGAGGCGCCGCAGGACGCTTATCCAGAACTCGCGCTCGCCGTCCGGCGATGTGACGCGCTGGGACGCCGCCGCAGAGTGCGGCAGCATCCCGAGCGCACCGGCCGCCCCGGTTGCCTTGAAGAAGTCACGTCGATCCATGATCGCTCCTGTTTCACAACCAAAGTTCCGCACCAGCCTGACCTTAACGCTTCAGGTCCAGCGGTGGGGCGGCCTTCGGCTGCGCGGCGGCGTAGTCCTCGCCGACGAGCGCCGCAATGGTCGCGGCAATCTGCGACTGCGTGACGCTCACGCCTGCGCGCAGCCCGAGCGGCGGTACGCCCGGCCCCATGACGGCCATCCAGATGCGATCCGCGGCGGGAACCTGGCGGCCGTGCGTCGTCCAGTTCTTCGCGTCGTTGCCCCGGCCATGATCGGTGGTCAGCACGAGCGCGGTGCGGCCGGCGTACTCGGGCAGGGACTGCGCCGTCTCCCACAACTGACGGATGAAGCGGTCGTTGCGCCAGGCAGAGTCGAGATAGAGGTCGTATCGCCGCCCGTGCGCCCATTCGTCGGTCTCGCCGAGCATCACGTAAAGCACGCGCGGACGATGTCTCCGGAGATACTCGAGCGCGCCGAAGCCGGTGGGTGCGTCGAGACGCGTGGCGCCCCAGTAGGGCGGCAGATCGGCGGAGACTTCGTTGATGGCCCGCTCGCGCTCCGTCGCGGGCTCCGCGATGGGCGCTCCCTCGCCGTTCGACGGGATGCCGCTGCGCTGCTCGTTGAGGATCCACGGGAGCAGCTCCCACGACGCGAACGCGGCGACCTTGCCGGCGAACTCGGGCCGGCGATTGAGCCATTCGAGGACGGTCACGTTCGGGTTTGGGACTTTGTCGTTGCTGTCGATGCGGGCATCCGGAAAGCCCGTGAGCAGCTCGTTGTATCCGGGGTAGGAGAATCGCAGGCCGTTGGTGACCCGGGCGACGCTGCCGCGGGACGGATCGCCGAACACCTGTCCTTTCGCCGCTATGGTCGTCCAGAAGAACGGCATGAGCCGTTCGCGCCGCTCCTCCGGTGTGGCGCCGCCAAAGCGCTGCTCCAGCGGCCCTGCGTCGGTGACGCCGCCGCCTTTCTTTGTAAGCAGGTCTGCCGACAACCCGCCGAACACCTCCTGCCAGCGCATGCCGTCCATCGTGACGACGATCACGTTCGTAACGGCCTGTGGCTGCCGCGCGGCAAGGGCGATTGCCGCCGCCGCCACGAACAGGCACGCGATCGCAGGGCGCACAGCGCTCGGACGAGACTCCATGGGCGCGGATTATAAGCCACGGACACCACGGGCGACACGGACACCATGGAAAGCCACAGCAGACCCAGACGTTTGAGCCTTTCCGTGTTTTTTCGTGCTTTCCGTGTTTTTCGTGGCCACGGAGGGACCCGTTTGTGGTAAACCAGAGCGGTTTTCAGCAGGACTTTTTCTCAGGACGAGGAGGCAGGCTATGAGGCGTCGGCCGATACTGTACGCGGTACTTGCGGTGATCTACTCGGCGGTGCTCGCGGCCCAGAGTGCCGCGGTTGTGTCGCCCCCCGCGCAAGGTGCTCCGGTTCTGTCGTCCCCCGCGACACTATCCGACAGCGAGATCGAGCAGTTCCTCCTGCGCGCGAAGATCGTCAAGACGAAGGGAATTTCGAAGGGGGTCACCGGCACCACCCTTGCGACGCTGACCGACGGCACCCTCACCCACGACGCGCAAATACAGACCATCGACGAACAGAAGGCGCAGTTCGTCGGGCAATTGGGCACGGAGTTCAACTTCCGCGACAGCTGGATGTATAACGTCGCCGCATACCGCCTCGACCGGCTCATCGGCCTGAACATGGTGCCGGTTTCCGTTTCGCGCAGCTGGCAGTCCAAAGGCGCGGCGTTCACCTGGTGGCTGGACGACGTGCTGATGGACGAGGAAGTGCGTATGAAGAAGAAGGAGGTCCCGCCGGACATGCAGTTGTGGAACGAGCAGATGCAGCTCGTGCGCGTCCTGGATCAGCTCATCTACAACGTGGATCGCAACCTGGGCAATCTCATGATTACCAAAGATTGGCGCGTCTGGCCGATCGATCACACGCGTGCGTTCCGCACCCACAAGACGCTGAAAGGCCCCGACAATGTCACGCGATGCGACCGTCAGGTCTTCGAAGGACTGAAACGTCTCGATGCGCCGACGCTCAAGAAGACTATGGGATCGTTCCTCACCCAGTACGAGATCGAGGGGCTCCTCGGCCGGCGAGACGCGATCGTGGCCTTGCTCGAAAAGAAGGGGCCGTCCGTGCTGTTCGATCGCCAGTCACTTATTACCCGTTGACGGGCAGCGGAGTCGCCCGGGGCCGTCGCGACTATAATCACGACGTTCCCGGGAGACTTCATGCTTCGCTTTTCAATCTCGCTCAAGCTTTCGCTCCGGCTCGCGGCCCTCTCGCTCGCGGTGTTCCCGCTTGGGCTGCTTGCGGCGTCCGGTCAGGTACCGGTTCCGGCCAGCTCAACCCAGACCGCGCTCGACCGCTATGTCGCGGCGCCAGATCCGAGCTTTGGGTGGAACGTCCTGCGGGTGCTTCCGGCTGAGAGGGTCACGGCCACGCTCCTCGAGATGACCTCACAGCGCTGGCTGACGGAACAGGAAGTCGAGCGGCCGCTCTGGACGCACTGGATCACCGTCGTGCGTCCGGCCGAGGTGAAGAGCGACGTCGCCCTGCTGTTCATCACCGGCGGCAGTCACGAGAGGCAGCCGCCGGCGCGTCCGCCGGCATGGCTGGTCGACGCCGCGCGCGACACCGGCACGGTGACGGCGGAGCTCCGCCTCGTACCGAACCAGCCCGTCGTCTTCAAGGACGATGCGACGCGGGCGCCGCGGGCGGAAGATGACTTCATCGCCTACACGTGGGACAAGTTCCTGCGCACGGGTGATGAGCGATGGCCGGCCCGCCTGCCCATGACGAAGAGCGCGGTCCGCGCCATGGATGCGGTGACCGCGTTCGTCGCGACGGAGCAGGGGGGCGGCCGGCCGGTGCGGCGGTTCGTCGTGTCCGGAGCTTCGAAACGTGGATGGACCACATGGACGACCGCGGCCGTCGACACGCGCGTCATCGCGATCGCGCCGGCGGTCATCGATCTCCTCAACGTGGAGCCGTCGTTCGTCCACCACTGGCGCGCCTACGGCGCGTGGTCCGATGCGGTAAAGGACTACGTGCAGCACGGCATCATGGACTGGATGGGCACTCCTCAGTTCCGCGCGCTGATGCGGATCGAGGAGCCGTACGAGTACCGGGATCGGCTCACCCTGCCGAAGTTCATCCTGAACGCGTCGGGCGATCAGTTCTTCCTGCCGGACTCGTCGCGCTTTTACTTCGACGATCTTCGCGGAGAGAAGCACCTGCGGTACGTGCCGAACGCGTCGCACTCGCTCGACAAGACGGACGCCCTGGAGAGCGTCCAGGCGTTCTACTCGGCGATCGTCACCGGCACGCCCCGGCCTGAGATCACGTGGACGTTCGAGCGCGACGGCTCGATCAAGGTCGTCACGAAGCAGCGGCCCGATGCGGTGCTGCTCTGGCAGGCCGTCAACCCGGCCGCGCGGGACTTTCGGCTGGACGCGATCGGCGCCGCCTACCGCAGCACGCCGTTGACCGCGACCGGTCCCAACACCTGGGTCGCGCGCGTGGCTCCACCGCCGTCAGGATGGACGGCGTTCTTCGTCGAGATGGCCTTTCCGGCCGGCGGCAAGTACCCGTTCAAGGTGACGTCCGGCGTGCGCGTGCTGCCCGACACGTTGCCGCACCCGCCGCCGATACCACAGCGGCCCCAGGCAGACCCCGCGGGCGCCCCCCGCCAGTTCGACCTCGTCGTCTACGGCGGCACGGCAGGAGGGGTGATTACGGCAGTCGCGGCGGCCAGGGAGGGTCTCAACGTCGGCCTTCTGGAGCCTGGGAAGCACCTGGGCGGCATGGTGTCGGGAGGTCTTGGCTGGACCGACTACGGGCGAAAGGAGGTCATCGGCGGCTACTCTCTGGAGCTCTTCGAGCGCGTCGGGCGCAAATACGGGCGGCCGATCGAATGGCACTTCGAGCCGCACGTCGCGGAAGCCGTGTTCAACGATCTCGTGAGGGAAGCCGGCGTACGTGTGTTCCTCGACCATCGCCTCCGAGAGAAAGGGGGCGTGCGCAAAACGGGAACGCAGATCTCGGACATCCTCATGGAGAACGGCTCGCTGTTTCGCGGGAAAGTCTTCGCCGACGCAACCTACGAAGGGGACCTGATGGCGCAGGCCGGTGTGTCCTTCACGTGGGGGCGAGAAGGGGCCCGCGAGTACGGCGAGTCGCTGGCCGGCGTGCGCGAGCACACGCCTTTTCATCAGTTCCGCGCGGCGGTGTCCCCCCTCCTGGACGCAGCTGGAAAGCTGCTCCCGGAGATCATGCCTCGGTCGAGCGATCCGATCGGCGCGGCGGACAAGCGCGTGCAAGCCTATAACTTCCGCCTCTGCATGACGAAGGCCGCGGGGAACCGGGTCTCGTGGTCAAAACCGGCCGGGTACGACCCGGCCCGCTACGAGCTGCTGGCGCGCTACCTGCCGGCGCTCGAGGCCCACCTGGCCCGGCCGCTGGCGATTAACGACGTGATGAAGGCGGACATCCTGCAGAACGGCAAGACCGACACGAACAACAACGGCGCGTTCTCGACCGACTACATCGGCGGCAGCTACGAGTACCCCACCGGCAACTACGCCACCCGCGCGCGTATCCGGCAGGCGCACGTCGACTACATCCGGGGGTTTCTGTTCTTCCTCGCCACCGACAGCCGCGTGCCGGCGGCGCTGAAGGCGGAGATGAACGAGTGGGGGCTGTGCCGCGACGAGTTCGTCGACGCGAATCACTGGCCGTACCAGCTCTACGTCCGCGAGGCGCGGCGGATGATGGGGGAGTACGTGATGTCGCAGAAGGACATCCAGACCGACCTCACCAAGACGGACCCGATCGGGATGGGCTCGTACAACAGCGACTCGCACAACGTGCAGCGGCGGCCGGACGCGGCTGGCGCGGCCGTCGAGAACGAAGGCGACATGCAGGTGCGCGTCACGCCCTATCAGATTCCCTACCGGCTGATGCTGCCCAAGCGCAGCGAGGCGACGAACCTCCTGGTTCCCGTCTGCTTTTCGGCCACGCACGTCGCGTATTCCACGCTGCGGATGGAGCCGCAATACATGATCGTGGGGCACGCGGCGGGCGTCGCCGCGAAGATGGCGATCGATCGCGGCCTGGCAGTGCAGGACGTGGACACCGCCGCGCTCGGCGCAAAGCTGAAGTCCCAGCGGGCGGTATTCGAATCAGTAGGCAGTAGCCAGTAACCAGTACTACAGCCTCGACGTCCGCACGATCGGATCAGATCTGTGAGTAGGCCGCCGGCCGAAGAAACACGGTCGTGATGTTCGACACGATCTCCGCGTCGCTGTAGCCCGGAGTCGACGACAGCTTCTTCCACCCCGGATCGTTCCGGAACGCATTCCAGCTCTTTTCGCGCCCCGCCATGTTCTCGTGCACCAGCATGTAGGTCAGGCTGGGCATACGCGGCCCGGCAAGCGTGCGCGAGAAGAACACCGGCGTCAGCCCGCAGCGCCGGAAGATGTCGACCTCTCCCATCTCCGTGAACATGCGCATCTTCGCGCGATGCGCCCGCTCGTTGTGGCTCTCGTACGTGCGCAGCTCGAAGAGCCGCGGGCCCTTGCTCGCCGTCGCGGCAGGCACTTCCACGCGGGGCACGTTCGGAAACGCGCCGAGGAGCGAGACCTCCTGCCGCACGTACACGGGGTCGGTAGCGGGGGCATCGAGATACGGAGCGGCCGCGCGGACGAATGCGTCGTCGCGGTCGAGGCCCGCATCGAGGGTCGCCACGGCGTCCGCCGAGGCGAACGGGGTCATGGTGAAGACCGTCGGAGACGGCACGCCGGCGACGACTTCGAAGACGCCGACCGGTTTGTGGCCGAGCCGGTTCAGCGCCGGAATCGCGGCGTTCTGCAGGAAGTCCGCGAGCCGGCGCGGTTGCGTCCCGTTGCGCACGTTGTACTGACGCCAGACGTAGAGTTCGGGAACGACCGTCTCCCTGGAGGCACCCTGCCCAGCGGCTCTTGACGAAACACCCGCCGCCGCGGCCACGACACCCGTACCGATGATTGAGCTCACAAACTGTCGTCTTTCCACGTCCAATCCCCAATCCCTCATCCCTGTGGTTTCGAAACCCGAAGCGCAGGGCTTCCGCCGGCTACTGGTTACTGGTTACTGGCTAGGCAGCGCGTCAGGGGGGTACCCCTGCAGGAGACGCGGCGCGCGTACGTCACGCGCCACGTCCCTGCACATTCCGTCGGTCTCTCTACGTGAACGACTTCGGGATCTCAAACCCCTTGCGGTACTCGCGCGTCAGGAGCATGTCCGCCTTCTTGTCGTCGACGAAGGCTTCCTTCTTGCCGTCGAAGACCAGCCCGCGGCCGACCTGATACGAGATGTTCGCGAGGTGCGGCAGCGTCGCAGAGAGGTGCCCCTCGAGGATGTCGCACGTGAGGATCTTCGGATCGCCCGCCCGGATCGCGTCCACGAAGTTCTGGTAGTGCCCGAACGCGATGCTCGTGAGGACGAGCGGATCGCTGCCCCCACCCTCTTCGGCCGGTGTGTTGGCGCCAGGTCCCTTCTCGTTCTTCGGGCCCAGATACGACTGCCACGTACTGCCGTCGCCGTCGATCCAGACCCAGCCCTTCGAGCCGTAGAACAGGTTGCCGATACGCTGGGTTCCCTCGTCGTTCGTGAACTCGCCGCGTGTGCCGAACTCGAGGATTGTGCCGTCGGCGTACTCGTAGAGGGACGTCTGCGTGTCCGGGGTTTCCTGCGACGCTTCGGGCCCGAAGTATCCGCCCACCGATCGGATTTTGATCGGGTGCTCCTGCTTGTTCAGCCCCCAGCGCGCGATGTCGAACTGGTGCGGACCCTGGTTGCCGGTGTCGCCGTTTCCGTAGTCCCAGTGCCAGTGCCAGTTGTAATGGAACCGATTGCGGTTGAACGGCACCTTCGGGGCCGGTCCGAGCCACAGGTCGTAGTCGACCTTCGACAGGTACGGCTGATCGTAGGCCGGCTCGTAGCTCGTCGCCTCCACATTGAGCTTGTACTTCTCGCCGGGCTGCATGGGGCCGTCAGCGTACTTGCCGATCGACGCGCGGCGCTTGAAGCAGAGCCCGCGGGCCATGTGGATCTTGCCGATGCCGCCGTCGTGGATGAACTTGATCGCCTGCCGGACCGCCCGCCGGCTGCGGTTCATCGTGCCGACCTGCACGAACTTGTTGTAGCGCGTCGCCGCCTCGACCATCTTCCGTCCTTCCCACACCGTGTGGGACGCGGGCTTCTCCACGTACACGTGCTTGCCGGCCTGGACGCCCCAGATGGTCGCCAGAGCGTGCCAGTGGTTGGGGGTGGCGACGATGACGGCGTCGATGTCCTTGTCGTCGAACACACGCCGGAGGTCCTGGACGAACCCGGGCTTGTAACCGGCGACGTCCTTGAGGCGGGGGTCGTTGATCCGCTCGGCAGCGAGATTGGCGTCGATGTCGCAGAGTGTCTTGACCTCGACGTTCTTGAGCTGCGCGAACCCGCGCTTGACGGAGTTGCCCTGCCCGCGGATGCCGATGCTCGCGACCACCACGCGATCGTTCGCGCCGAGTACGCGTCCCGTCACGTTCGGCGCAGCCTGAGCGGCCGAACTGAAGAACTCGCCGCCGACTGCGAGGCCGGCCGCGGCCACGCCGAGGCGCGTCGTGAAGTCGCGCCGAGAGATGCCGTTCTGCTCGTTCCTATCACTTGCCACGGTGACCTCCTCTTCTCTTTTTTCCGGGGGCGCTTCCTCGGAAGCGCAAACGCAACGGCGGGGCTGCCCGAGTGAGACGTGCACGCCGGAAGGATCCCAGCACTCCGCGCCCTAGAAACTACTCCTAGATCGGCGCGGTTGCAACAGGAGAGCACCAGCCCAGCAGGAGACCGGAGGTAGGAGGTAGGAGAGGAGAGTGACGCGGTGTACCTGCCGCGAGCCCGAGCCCCGCGTCATGTCGCAGCTGGAGCTGCGCCCTACGTACGCTCTCTCGCGGCCGCCGCGAGATCCTGTCGCGTCGCGTGATTCGACCGGCGTTCTTCCGCGAGCGCGAGGTTGAGCCGTTCAGCGACGCTGCCCACGGCGAGCGCCGTCCGCCGCAGCGAAGCATTCTCTTCCTCGAGACGGGCGATTTCGTCCCGGCACCTTGGACAGTCAGCCGCCATACGAGGGCTCACACCTGTTCCTTGTCTCCATCAGAAGCCGAACCGACTGTCGAAAAGGAGAACACATGCCCGCACGTGTTGCAGCGCACGTAGATTGCCATGGGCGACTCCGTTTGCCCGATGACGCGTGTCCGGTGGTCGCCGCATTTGGCGCAGTTGCGCCCTGTGTCGCGTGGCTCGAGAGACTTCACGAACGGCAGAGTTTCAAAACGAGTGCCTGCGCCGAACTGGCGGAAACGTGGCAAATATCGACATGTCGGTTTCCCCGATGTTCCGTTTCGGCGCATGCTCGAACGAAACAGTCCCTCGGCACTAATCCTGCTAAGATGACGTGCTTGGGCAGCCCTAAAGGGCTGCGCTACGGACGAAGAACGGCGCCCGGCG
>CAYZBZ010000050.1:0-9314 GCA_964476725.1 uncultured Vicinamibacterales bacterium | reverse complement strand
CCGTCGCGCCTACGCCACTGGTTTCTCACCCGCGAGGAACCGATCGACCCGGCCGGACAGATCCTTCAGATACTCGAGATCCCCTGCGGCAAGCTCCGTCGTCACGTAGCCCGAGTATCCGATCTCGGTCAGCGCCCGTCGCACCTCCGGCCAGTCGATGTCCCCCTCGCCCAGGTTCTTCCAGGCGAATCGCCCGTTCCGCCGGTCGAGGGTGAAGTCTTTCAAGTGAATCTTCACGATCCGGGGACCGAGCGTTCGAATCCAGTCCTGCGGGAAAGCGTAGATCACCACGTTGCCGACATCGAAGTAAGCGCGTGCCCAAGGCGAGTCCAGCTCGTCCACGTACCTGGCGAACTCGATCGGGCTGAGCAGGAACTTGTTCCACACCTCTTCGACCGCGATGGTCACCTTCAGGTCGCGCGCGGCCGGCAGGATGCGCTCACGAATCACGCGTTGTGAGCGCGTCCACGCGTCGCGATACGAGGTCGTCGCGTCGACGACGGCGGGGACGAGCAGGACGGTGTCGGCTCCCCACAGCGCGGCGTTTCGCAGCGACGTCTCCACCCCTTGCACGCTGCGGTTCACCACGTCGGGATCGCTGCTCGACAACGGCAGCCGCCAGTGCGCCTCATTCATGACCGAGTGCACGCGGAGGCCGGCCTTCCGCGACGTCTCGCGGATTTCAGCGGCCTCCTCCTCCCTGGTGACGGTCCCGATTTCGATCGCCTCGAAGCCTGCCTCTCGGGCGAGGGCGAAACGCTCCGCGTACGAGCGGTCCTTCGGCAGCATCGACAGGAGAACTGACTTGCGAATAGCCCCGGGCGTCCGCTGGGAAGCCGCCGGCGGAGTCGTCTGCGCGGCGTATGCGGGACCGATGTGTCCCGCAGTCCCTACGGCGGTCCCCAGCATTTTGAGAAAGGCGCGACGGTCGGTCATATAGCGCTCCTTGGGGGGTCGCACGACTGAAATCCATGGAGTTATACTCCCGCAAGGCGCGAACTCCCTAACCTGAATAATTCAGTGCGATCGCGATCGCATGGAAATACAAACGCCTCCGCGTGCCCTGGCGTCGCAGCCCACGATCTCGCGGTTGAAAATGGCGTGAGCCGCGCCGAGCTGGTTCCGTGTGTTTCCGTGTCCTTCCGTGTTGTCCGTGTCCTTCCGTGGCTTCAATGCAGTGTCGGAAACATCCGCTTCAGCTCCTCAACGGCCGCCTGCCTGCCATATTGGGAGAGCTGGAACGCCTCGGCATACTTCACCGCCTGCCCGCGCTCCTTCCCGTATAGCGCCACGAGCCTGTCACGGTACTGATCCGCCACCGCGCTGTTCCTCTTTTTCACGATGTCGAGCAAGTAGGCTTCGCGCTCGCGATCCCCCTCCGGCACGTTCGGCAGCGTGCGTGCCTGCCATGAGTCCTTGTCGCCGAACTGCGATGGCATCGCCGAAACGCAGCGCCACTTCTTGTCCGCCGCGTCATCGATCCCGACGACGACAGCGGGGTTGAACGGCTTGGGGTCCTGAAATCCATCGGAGTAGTACATGAAGACCGGATTACGGGTTGTCGGCGGCGTATCGGGCACGAAGAACGGCGCCACCACCACAACCGCCGAGTCGTCCAGCAGCACCCCGGTGTACCGGTGATCGGGGTGATAGTCATACGGGCGGTGCCCCATCACGATGTCCGCCTGCCATTCGCGAATCAGGCGTGACACCGCCTTCCGGTTTTCGAGCGACGGCACCAGCTCGCCGTCGTGGATGTCCAGCACTTCGTTCTCGATGCCGAGAATACGGGCGCACTCCGCCACTTCCGCCATACGGCGGCGCGCGAGCGGGCCACCGGCAGTAGCAAAGTGACCGACGTCGCCGTTCGTCATCGCGACGAACTTCACCTTGTGTCCTTCAGCCGCCCACAGCGCCGCTACGCCGCCGGCCTTCAGTTCCGCGTCGTCGGGATGGGCCCCGAACGCGATGATCCGCAAGGGTCGTGGCGGTTGCTGCACGGCGTCCCAGGTTGACACGCGCTGCGCGGCCAGCGCCACGAATGAAAGAAGCAGTGCCGAGTAGAGCCGGTTCATCGCACCCCCTGCTGAAGATGAAAGGTAAGGCACGAGCAGTGAGATCTGCGCGCGCGGGGATTATATCCCCCCGAGTACGAGGGTCGCCATGATCCGAGCGGGGCGTCTCGAGGTCACCGACGGCGGGTTCTGTCTGCGGTTCAGATGACTTTTCCTGGGGGTGCGTCGCGGATTTGCTCGAATTGAGCCATGTTTGAGCATCCGGTTGCGGGCGCTGATGTTGCAATCCGACGGGCATGTCTGGCGGACCTTTCTGCCTCGCGCTGTTCGTCGTTTTTCAAATTGCCGATGGGCTGATCACGTACGAAGCGGTCCGTCTTTTCGGACACGCCGCCGAGGGGAATCCGCTGCTTGCGACCTGGATCGCCATGGCTGGAGCCGGTCCGGCGCTTCTCGGGGCCAAACTGCTCGCATGCGGCTGCGCCGCCTTTCTCTATTCCTGTGGCGCGCATCGGACCCTGGCGGGCCTGACGACGCTGTACGGGTTCGGGGCCGTCGCCCCGTGGCTGCACGTCATCTCCGTCGTCGCGCACGCCTGACCGCTTCAGGGCGGCATCTCGGGCCGGCCCGAGCGATGTGGTGCTGACTCAGCGAAAGTACGCAAACCAACGGCTGGGGTCTGAGTACGTAATCTCGACGAACAGGTCTGTAGCTCGCCTGGTCAAGGGCCGATAGGTGATCGATGGCATGGGTCGGGAAGCCGCCGCTTGTGATGGTGATCGACGATGAGCCGAGCATCACGGGTCTCTTTACGGAGATCCTGCAGGCGGAAGGCTACGCGACCCTGACGGCGGCGACCGCGGAGCAGGGACTCCAGATCCTGGACCGAGGCACCATCCCGAACGCCGTGCTGCTGGACCTGCGCATGCCGGGCGCCGGCGGTCTCGGCTTTTTGCTGTCCCTGCGCGCGCATCCGCAGCGCAGTCAGATCCCGGTGGCCGTTGTGACGGCCGATACGCATCTGGACGACACCACAGAGCGTGCGGTTCATGCGATGGGGGCGCAGTTGTGCTTCAAGCCCATGAACGTGCAGGAGGTCCTCTCGCTCGTCGAGCAGTTGATCGGGCCCGCTCCGCGTCTGCCCGGCCGCTAGCTGTCGTGCGTCAGAGCGAATCCGCCTGGCGCGCTCACGGTCTCGAGTGCTTTTCCGGGGGAAGGAGCCTGGGGTCGTACATGTCCTGCCAGCCTTCCCTGTCCAGGCGTCGCCGGATCTCGGTCCAGCGTCGCTCGACGCCCGGAGCGTCGGCGACCCACTCGATCACGTGCGTATGCGGATACGTGACCACAAGCTCGTATCCCTGCCTGGCCAGGCAGGTTCGCACCTCGCACGACAGATACTCGCCCTCACGGTGGAACATCCACATCATGGCTGGACCCTCCCGCGGTCATTCGCCATAGCTGCAAGACCTGACCGCTCGATGTGAACAAGGTAACTGCCAATGGGGCAACAACTTAGCTTCGAGGCGAAGGTCAGGGCAGCGCATCCCTCGCATACGAGTAAGGTAATTGTTACGCAGTCGGCGGACGTTGCCGTCCGTGGACGCCCGGCGGCATTGGAGCCGGCCACGATCAGGTTTAGAATGGCCGCGTCCCGCGATGGCATTCTGACTCCGCCTGAGCCGCCATGATTGAGCCCGTTTCTCGACGCACTTTTCTCGGTACGGCCGCTGCCGGCCTGGCGCTGACGGCCCTCAATCGCCGGGTCCTGGCCAGCCAGAAGCCGAACGAGCAGATCTCCCTGGGGATGATCGGCGTCGGCTCCCAGGGCACGGAGCGTCTTCGCCAGTTCCTCCAGCACCAGGATGTTCGGATTGCGGCGATCTGCGACGTGGACAGAGGCCATCTCGATCGCGCGATTGCGGTGGTCGAAGCGGCTCGCGGCTACAAGCCGAGAGGGTTCGGCGACTTCCGACGCATCCTCGAAGACCGCGAGATCGACGCGGTCGCCGTCGTGACTCCCGATCACTGGCATGCCATTCCGACCGTCCGCGCGTTCGAGGCGGGGAAGGACGTGTTCGTCGAGAAACCTCTGAGCTACAGCGTCGCGGAAGGGCGCGCCATGGCCGACGCGTCAACGCGGCACAAGCGCGTCAGCCAGATGGGGAATCACATCCACAACGACTTCCCCAACTACCGTCGGGTCGTGGAGCTGGTGCGATCGGGCAGGCTGGGACGGATCACCCGGGTTCACTGCTGGAAGACGAGCCGCACCGAGCCCTTCACCACCGACAATCCCGCGACGCTTCCTGCCGAACTGGACTACGACTTCTGGCTCGGGCCTGCGCCCAGGCGTCCGTACGATGCGTTCCGCTGCCACCGCACCTTCAGAGAGTTCTGGGACTATTCGGGCGGCACGCTGATCGACTTCTGGTGCCACATCGTCGACGTCGCGATGTGGGCGCTCGACCTCGAGGCTCCCCGCAGCATCTCCGCCGTTGGCGGCCGGCTGTTCCTGACCGACAGCACCGAGGCGCCCGACACGGTGGAAGCGGTGCTCGATTACCCCAATCTCGTCTTCATGTTCAGCCTGCGTCCGACGCCGCTTCCTGGCTTCGAGCACATGGGGAACATCGGCTGCCTGTTCGAAGGCACCGACGCTTCCGTCGTGACCAACTACGAGAAGCACGAAGTGTGGGTGCGCGGCCAGAGGGCGGACGACTTCCCGCGGCCCGATCCGTCGATTCCCGATTCCCCCGGGCACATCCGCGAGTTCCTGGACGCCATCAAGACCCGGAATCTCGACACGACCTGCAACGTTCGCTACGGCCACCGGCTCTCGAAGCTTGGACTGCTGACCAACATCGCTTATCGCTCCGGCAGGCGCATCTACTGGGATGACCAGCGAGAGCGCATCCTCAACGATGGCGACGCCAGCCGCTATTTGAGCCGCCGGTTCCGGAAGCCGTACAAGCTGTGAGCCGCGATGTGTCCGCCGTGGCTGACCGGCGCGTTATACGCCCTTCGGGACGACGAACGGGGAACGGTAAGCGCGGGTCAACAACTCGTTGGCCTCAGGGTCGCCGATGCACGTCATCGTCTTTGCGTCCCAGTTGAGGGTCCGGCCGACCCGGTAGCTGATGTTCGCCAGGTGCATCAGGTTGCAGGAGAGCGCGCCTTCCTCGATCTCCGCCGTGAGATCCTGACGCCTGCGGCTGCGGACAGCGCCGATGAAATTGGCCCAGTGTTCATCGCGCTTGGTGGCCGTGGGCCCGGGCTGCTGCTCCTTGCCAAGGAACGAGTAGTACTTGTTGTAGTTGTCGATGACCAGGTAGCCCTTCGAGCCGTAGAACTGGTTGCCGATCGTGTTGCCGGGCTTGTCGCCGTTGATGCCGGCTTCGTGCGGCGAAATCCAGTGGCGCACCTCGAAGGTCATCATCTTCTTGACGCCGTTCACGTCGAACTCGAAGCTTGCCGAGATCGTGTTCGGCGTCTCCTGGTCGTCGTCAAACATGAACTTGCCGCCGATCGCGCTGACCTTGGTCGGATGCGTGACGCCCAGGCCCCAACGCGCGATGTCGACCTCGTGGATGCCCTGGTTCCCGAGGTCGCCGTTGCCCGTGTCCCAGAACCAGTGCCAGTTGTAGTGGAAGCGGTTCTTGGTGAACTCCCGCTTCGGCGCAGGACCCGTCCAGAGGTCGTAGTCGACCCCTGCGGGCGCCGCGGAAACCGGCGTGCGCCCGATCGTGTCGCGCCACTTGTAACAGAGGCCGCGAGCCATGTACACATCGCCGAGCTCCCCGTTTCGCATCCGCTCGACCGCTTCCTGCAGCGCGGGGGAAGAGCGGCTCTGGCTGCCCTGCTGCACCAGGCGGTTGTACTTGCGGGCTGCCGCCACGATCTGCTGCGACTCGAAGACGTTGTGCGAGCACGGCTTCTCGACGTAGACGTCCTTGCCCGCCTGGCACGCCCAGATCGTCTGCAGCGTGTGCCAGTGATTCGGCGAGGCGAGGGACACCGCGTCGATGCTCTTGTCCTCCAGCAGTGTCCTGAAGTCGACGTAGGTCGCCGGCTTCTTCATGCCCTTGGAGTCCAGCATCTTGAGCTTGTCGGCGATATGCGACTGGTCGACGTCGCAGAGCGCCACGACCTCGACGTTCGGCATCCCGGACCATGCATTTACGTGGCTCGAGCCCCGGCCGCCACACCCGACGACCGCCATCCGCACGGTGTCGTTGGGGCTCCAGCCGCGAACCGCCGCGCCGCCCGCCATCACGGCGGTACTCATCAAGAAATGTCTTCGGTCCATGTGTCGCTCCTGAGAATAGTGCGGCTGGCCGCCGAATCGCGGCCGCGCGCCCGTCGCGCGAGACGGCAGAATCCGAATGGCCGTTCCGGGTCAGGCCACACGATCGGCGAGCATTATAGACGACGCTGCCTCCGTCGGGTGTGAGTACGTGAGCCGCGACGAATTTCGGTCCGATGCGCAGTACACTGAGACATGCAGCTTCGAACGGCTCGGCTGTGTCTCGATTGCGAGGAGGTTCACGACGCGGAGCAGTGCCCCGCCTGTGCGTCGGAGATGTTCACCTTCCTGTCCCGCTGGGTCCCCGTTGACGAACGCCGAACGCGCCCCCGGCCGGTCGCTCCGGAAGAGGTCGACGTGTACCGCCGGCTGGCGAGTGGTGAGCCCGCGCCGTCTGCGCCGTCCAGAGGAAGACAACTGTTGAAGCAGGGGTTCGTGGGGCTCGCCGCGATCGGCCTGGTGGGATGGTTCTGGGGCACACGGGAGACGCGCGGAGATCAGAAATCAGAGAACAACCCGGCGGCGAGGAAGAAGTAGCGGCCTCCCGCCCGCGCGTGTGTCCTCGCGGGCGATTCGGCTACAATCGACGGCATGGCTGCTATCCCGCTCATCATCGAGAACCGCCAGGACGGTTTGTGGTACGTCATCGACGTGCCCGACAACTGGGCGCCGCAGGGGGGCATCATCACCATCACCGCCGACGACCGGCCGTTCCCCACCAAGACCGCCGCCCAGCACGAACGCGCTAAACGGACCCAGGCCCGCCGAAAGTAGGAAGACATGACGACCCGGGCCACCCGTTGTCTTGGCTTGACCCTTTTGTGTGCGATCGCTTTGACGAGTCGCTATCATGACGGCGTGAGCGCGCAAGCGGAGCAGCGGCTTCAGTTGTCGGTGAAGCCTGCCGGGGACTTCGAGATCACCGGCACGGGCGAGCACGCCAACTGGCAGCGGGTCGAGTGGGTGGCGCTTCAGCGGCGCCAGACCGACGGCCACCCGTACGAATCACGATTCAAGATGCTCTACTCCAGCACGGGGCTGTATTTCCTGATGGAGGGCACAGACCGGAAACTCACGGCGACCATGAACGAGGACTTCATGGACCTGTGGAACGAGGATGTGTTCGAGGTGTTCCTCTGGACGGACGAACGTGACCCCGTGTACTTCGAGTACGAGATCTCGCCTCTCAACAAGGAGCTCGCGATCCTCGTCCCCAATCTCGGCGGGCAGTTCCTCGGCTGGCGGCCCTGGCACTACGAGCGCGATCGCCTGACGCGCAAGGCCACCAGCACCATGGGCGGGCCGAAGCAGCCCCAGGCATCGATACAGGGATGGCGCGCTGAGTTCTTCATCCCGTACACGCTGCTGAAACCGTTGCAGAACATCCCGCCAAAGCCGGGCACCCGCTGGCGCGCCAACTTCTACCGCGTCGACTACGACAACGGGAAGGCCACGCAGTGGGATTGGGCGCGGGTCGGCCCGAGCTTTCACGAGTACCAGAAGTTCGGCGAGCTGCTGTTCGCGGATCGTTGAACCCGATCAGGCCGACGCATTGCTGATGGCGAGCGGCGGAACGTTCAGCGCGTTTTGCGCGCGGCCTTCTTCCGATCCGGCCGGGCCACGTCGGCCTTGCGGGCTATCTCGTGATCGATCTTGGCGATGAGCCGATCACTTTCCTTCAGCGCGTCAGCGCTGATGGTTCTCAAGTCGGCGACCAGGTCCCGCAGTTTCTTGATGGCTTTTCGCATAACGCTCCGAGAGTAGCACCGAACGGAGCCTGACGACGAGCCAGCTGGTGCTGTTCATGATTACCGTGCGGCTTCCCTCGGCGTTGAACGTCGACGCCCACGGAACGCTCGACCTCGATCCAGGGTTGCGGAAGTCCCGCTGCCCGGCGATCACGGTATTTCAAATCCACCGCACTCGTGCTTGCCGTCCCCGCCCCAATCCGGCACAATGCTCGTAAGGGCAGCGGTGCCTGCGGTGGGACCCGCGGCGGAGTCGTGCCGATCCTTTCTCAAGCGCTGTGTCTATCCGGGGAATCCATTCGTACGGCGGTGAGCCATGATCGCGATTCGAACCATTCTGTGTCCGGTGGACTTCTCGGAGGCGACCGCGCGACAGGTGGACCTCGCGGCCGATCTGTGCCGGGCGTTCAAGGCACGACTCGTCTTGCACCACAATCTGTCCGCACTGGCACCCGGCGCGGGCGTGGGCTGGATGTGGGCCGCCGATCACCCGCCGGTGTCCGAAGAGACCGTCCGGCAGCGCCTCGCCGCCCTGGCGGAGTCGCGCCGAGGGCTTGACGTTGAAATCAGTATCACCCGGGGGCCGGCTTCAGCCGCGGTGCTGGCCGTCAGCGAAGCGGTCGCAGCCGATCTGGTCGTGCTCAGCACCCATAACCAGCCGCCGGAGGAACACGCCTCGGTGACCGAGCAGGTACTGGAGGAGGCCCAGCGGTCCGTCCTCGCCTTGCACGACACCGGGGCCGAGCTCCACGCGTTGAGCTTCGATTTGTCCGCCGGCCACCGCCAGGTCACGCTGGTGCCGACCGATCTCACCCCGGAGTCGCGGGCCGCCGTGGACTTTGCCTTCGAATTGGCACGCACGCTGCCGCTCGACATCCACCTGCTGCATCTGCTCGGGCACCGGCCCAAAACCGGCGACCACGGCCGGGCCGTGGCCGACGCTGAGCGTCACCTGCAGGCGCTCATACCGGAGGACTGTGCCGACTGTGCGTCCGTGCACGTCAAGGTGGGTGACCCGGCCCAGGGCATCTTGCAGGAGGCGGGCGAACTCTCCGCCGCGTGCATTGTCATGGGCGAACACACGCGGGTGCCGTTGCGCCGGTGGTTCAGTCGCGACACATCGCGCGCCGTCTTGCACAAGGCCCCCTGCCCCGTCTGGTACGTCCCGGGACAGCGCGCAGCCTGACGGCCACGGAATGAACCATGACGTTGCAGTAGCCCTTTTCGGCAAGGTACCGCTGCACGGCC
>CAYZBZ010000049.1:0-21302 GCA_964476725.1 uncultured Vicinamibacterales bacterium | reverse complement strand
GGATGACGTAGAGGGCCCGCATAGGATGGGGGAGTTTAGCAGAAACTCAGCCGGATGCCGCAGCTCTCGCCCGGGTAGATTCGCGCGAGCTCCCGCGGGGCCGCAAACGGCGCTGGCTTGAACAGCAGGGCGTTGACCACGCTGAAGATGGCCGTGTTGCCGGCGATCGTCACAGCAAGGGTCGCAATCGCGACGGCCGAGAAACCTGGACTGCGAGACATGAGCCGCAGGCCATACGCCACGTCCTGCTTCAGTTCCGACGCGAGGCGCGCCACGAGCCGCCTGCGCTCGAGGGTCGCACCGTGTGGCGCGCACCGCCGGGCGCCGGATTCCGGATCGCCGAACTCGCGCGACGCCTGCCCGCGCGCGGCCTCTTCGGGCATTCCCGATCCGACAAGGTCCGCGACGCGCATGTCGACGTGAAACGCGAACTCCTCGCGGATGTCGGCGCCGACGTCCGCGCGGCTGCGCGATGGGAAACGAAACAGGCGACGAATACCCCGCGGTCTCATGGTTACCTCGCTGGCCGTCAGCCGCCGCGTCCGAAGCTATGCTTCGGTCTCGATGACCTTGAATACCGCTTCGGCGTAGCGCCTCCAGGTCGCGACTTCGGATCGCAGCTGCCGCCGCCCCTCGGTGGTGAGGCTGTAGTACTTCGCTCGGCGGTTGTTGTCCGAGAGTCCCCACTCCGACTCGATCCACTCTCGGGTCTCGAGCCGGTGCAACGCCTGGTACAGCGCGGCGTCTTCAATCGACAGGACGCCGCCGGTGCGCTCGCGGACCCAGCGCGAGACCGAGTAGCCGTGGGCCGGCCCGCCCTGCAGCGCGCGCAGGAGCAGCAGGTCCACCGTCCCCTGCAGGAGCGCCATCGTCGTGTGGCTCATCGTTCAGACTGACAAGACGAACACGCGACCGGAATGTTCCACTCATCGTGTGAGGGGAGTAAGAGGCAAGGGCAACAGGCGGTGGATCTGGAGGAACGCCTCCCTCCAGCATTCAGCGTTCGGACGTCACCATCTCGAGCTGTTTGAGATGGTGAATGTCGTGGCCGGCCATCTGGTTCGCAATCCAGCCGATGGTGAGCGTGCCGTATTCCGGATGGGCAAAGCTGCGATGGCGTTGCTCCGGGATCAGGCTCCGGAACATCGCAAGATTCAACCGCCGAAGCGTCGTGTAGACGTCGAGCGCCGTGCGAGCGTCCACCGAGACGTCGATCGGCAGCCAGTCGTCCTGGGAGAAAGCCTGCGCCGTGTAGCCGGGCTGACTGAGCGCGAAGCGCGCCCGCGTGCCAAGCGCCAGCTCGGTCTGTGCGAGGTGGATTAGGACCTTGCGCGCGCTCCATTTCCCTGGCGCGTAGCTGCGTTCGAATTGCGCGTCGGTCCACGTCTCGACCGTCGAGCGAATGCGGCCCGGCGTGTCGCCAAGCGCTTCCAGCGCGTCGCGATTTCCGAGATCGGCTCCGTACGGATTTGGAACATCTGGCATGAGGGATGCCATAATCGCCGAAATTGACCGAAATGCCAAACCCCTCGCGGCGGTTGCCGTCCAGTAAGATATTTCGTCGGAGCGATGCATCACACCCACGAGATCCAGAGCCTCTACCTCGGCGTCACGCGACGTATCACCGTGTGGCTGCCGCCCGCACGGGCACAGCGGGACAGTCTCCATGCTGTGCTCTACCTCAACGACGGGCAGAACCTGTTCGACCCCGCCCGCGCCTTCGCGGGGACGACCTGGGGCGTGGTGCAGACGGCGGGGCGGCTCGTCCGTCAGTGCCGCATTCCTCCGCTCGTCGTCGTTGGCATCGATCACGGCGCCGGGCGTCGCGCGCGCGAGTATCTCCCGGTCAAGGACGATCGCAACCCGACGTTGGGCCAGCCGCTCGGGCGCGAGTACGCCGAGTTCGTGACTCGAGAGGTCATGCCGTTCGTCGCGCGCAACTATCCGATCGCCCGCGGCGCGTCGCAGACCGGTTTCGGCGGATCGTCCTACGGCGCCGTCGCCGCGCTCAATACCGTGATCGTCAAGCCGGGCATCTTCGGCCGCCTCCTGATCGAAAGTCCGTCGCTGTATGTCGGTGGGGAATACCTGCTCCGGCGCGCGCGGGCGTTGGACCGGTGGCCGGCGCGAATCTACCTGGGCGTTGGCACGAGTGAGACGAGCCGCCCGGAGGAGAACGACGAGACCGTGAGGAACGTCCTCGAGCTGGAGAGCTTTCTGCGACGCGCCGGTCTCGGCCCCCGGCGCCTCCTTACCGTCGTCGAGGAAGGGGGCACGCATTCGGAAGGCGCCTGGGCCGCACGCCTTCCGGATGCGCTGGAGTTCCTATTTGGGGAGTGAGGACATTCGAACTTCCGCCTTCGCATTGCTTCGGCGGACCGCCGAAGCCTCTGGCGGAGGCTGGTCAGCCTTCTAACTTCAGCCTGTCACCCTCAAAATGGCGGCGAGGTGCTCCCGCAGGGCGGCAAACGCCTTTCCGCGGTGACTCACCGCCGACTTCTCAGCCCGGCCGAGCTCAGCCAGGGTTCGCCCGAGCGGAGGGTAGAAGAAGATCGGGTCGTATCCAAAGCCATTCGTCCCACGCGGGTCCGCGATGATTTCGCCGCGAACGGTGCCTTCGGCTTCGAAGATGATCTTGCCATCTTTCGCGAGGGCAACGTGGCACACGAAGCGCGCCGCGCTGCCGCCGACGCCGCGCTCGTGCAGGAGCTCCTGGATCTTGCGAAACTTGAACGGGTAATCCGTGCCGTGCCAGCGGGCGGAGTGCACTCCAGGGGCGTTGTCGAGCGCCTCGATCTCCAGCCCGGAATCGTCCGCCACGCTCGGCAGATTTGTCTCGCCGGCGTAGTAGAGCGCCTTGAGCCGTGCGTTCTCGGCAAAGGTGTGCCCGATCTCGTGCGGCTCGGCGACGGCCGGGCGATCGCGAAGCGTGAGCAGGGAGATGGGCAGACCTTCCAGGATGTCCGCGATCTCGCGCAGCTTGCCGGCGTTCGTCGTCGCGACGAGCAGCGTCCGGCTTCCTGTGTCGCCTCGATGGACAGGGGTGGCCTCGGCGGAGCCGGTCATGCCCGAATGTCGCCCACGAGGCCGCGCTGCAGCTCGACGAGCTCGCGGATCCCCTCGTCGGCCAGAGCCAGCAGGTCGTCGAGTGCGCGGCGCTCGAACGGCGGCCCTTCCGCGGTCCCCTGGATCTCGATGAAGTGGCCGTCCCCGGTCTTCACGACGTTCATGTCGACCTCGGCCCGTGAGTCCTCGTCGTACGCCAGGTCGAGCAGTGGCGTGGCGTCGACGACGCCGACGCTCGTCGCCGCGACGAAGTCGAGGACCGGCATCGTCTTGATTTGACCGGCGGCGCGCATGCGCTGCAAGGCGAGGACGAGCGCGACGAACCCACCGGTGATCGACGCCGTGCGCGTACCGCCGTCCGCCTGGATGACGTCGCAATCAATCCACACCGTGCGCTCGCCGAGCTCGTTGAGCTTCATCACGGACCGGAGCGATCGGCCGATCAAGCGCTGGATCTCCTGCGTGCGTCCGCCGACCTTGCCGGCCGTCGCTTCGCGCTGGGTGCGTGTGGACGTCGCGCGCGGCAGCATGCCGTATTCCGCCGTCACCCAGCCCTTGCCGGTGTTCCGCAAGAAGGGGGGCACGCGGTCTTCGACGCTGGCGGTGCAGATCACCCGGGTCCGGCCGGCTTCGATGAGCACCGAGCCTTCCGCGTGCATGGTGAACGACGGGGTCATCCGCGTCGGCCGAAGCGCTGCCGGGGCCCGTCCATCCGATCGAGTCATCGCCATCCGTGTCCTTCCGTGTGTTCAGTGGCTCTGTGTGTCGGGGCCGGGCGGCGGCCCCACCCAGCTGAGGTTCTTCTGCAGCGGGTGGCGGAGGTCGACGTGCCCGGCGAGCGTGTCCGTTTCCTTGCCGTTGATCAGGATCTGCACGCGCGAGATGGCGGGCAGGTTGACCGTGAGCGCGTCGACGATCACGTAGACCGTGAAGAGCTCGTCGAGCGCGCCGCCGAGGTGTTTCGCGGTGACGTCGCCGCTCAGGTCCACGAACGCGTCCCCCCGCTCGCTCAGAAAGAGCGCCCGCAGGGTCGTGCCCGCAGGAATCGCGGACGCGAACGGCGCAGGCGCCGAGCCGAGCTGCGCCTCCACGATGCGTCGGGCCTGTTCGACGATCGGCTCGCCGAAGGGGACCTCGCGCTGGACGCCGACGAGCGACAGGCCGTCCTCCGACACGTAATACAGCGTCGTCGTGATCTTCCGCTCCGCGCCAGGCGCCGCGGCGGCGGCCTGCGGCGTGGCTGCGGGGGTTCGGCGCGCGTACCAACGCGGCGCGGTGATGAAGAGTATCCACACCCCGGCAAGTGCGGTCACGACGAGTGCCGCGGTGACCGCCATGCGGCGGCTCATCAGCGAGCGGCTCCGGGACCGCTGCCTGGCCGCGAGGCGTATGCCTCGCGGAACCGCGTGATGCTCTCGACGAGTCCCTGCACGAGCGACTCCTGGAACTCGTCGGATCGGAGCTGCTTTTCCTGGCCGGCGTTGGTGATGAAGCCCATCTCGACGAGCACGGCCGGCATGTTGGCGCCGACGAGCACGCGGAAGGGGGCCTGCTGGATCGCGCGCGCGCTCATCGGCACGTGCTCGCGCAGCGAGGCCTCAACCGCGCGGGCGAGCGCGGCAGACTCCTGGATGTAGCGGGCCTGCGCCATCTCCCAGAGGATCAGGTCGATGTCGCGCGTGCCGCCGCCGAAGACCGGGAGCGACTCGCTCTCGCCGTGCGCCACCCGCTGCGCGGCGTCGCCGTACTCGTCGAGGCTCAGATAGAAGACCCCCGCGCCGCTCGCCGCGGGGCGCATCGACGCGTTGGCGTGGAGGCTGACGAACAGGTCCGCCTTGTTGTTGTTGGCGAGCGCCGCGCGCTCGTCGAGGCCGACGGTCGCGTCGCCGTCGCGCGTGAGAATCACGCGGACGCCGAGCCGCGCCTCGAGCGCGGCCTTCAGCCGCCGCGCCACCGCGAGCGTGACGTTCTTTTCGAGCGTGCCGTCGGGCCCCTTCGCCCCTTCCTCGCTTCCGCCGTGCCCGGCGTCGATCACGATCGTGCGAAGGCCGCCCGTGGGCGCGAGGTCGAGCAGCGGCGGCATGTCCTGCTGCTGCGGCTGTGCCGGCTGCGCTGGCTGCGGCTCCGCCGTTTGTCCGATCACGTCGATCACGATCCGGCCGGCGCCGCGATCGCCGGGGAGATCGGTCGAACGGAACGAGGCGAATCGCGGCCCGAGATCGATCGTGATATCGGCCGGGCCGTCACCGGGCCGGACGTTTTGCACCAGCTCCGGCGCGGTTGACGCCGGCAGGGCGGCGTCGAGCGTGTCCGCTTCGAACCGGACGACGAGGCGAGAGCCGGCCTGCGCCACTGCGTGCGGTGTCGCGGGCGCCACGTCGAGGGTGATCCGCGCGAGCGAGCCGAGCAGCTCGACGCGTCCTGCGACGCGCGGCGCGCGGATGTCGCCCAAAAGAAGTAGGCGAGACGGCTTGCGGAGCTCGATCCGCGATCCGAGGACTGGCGCTATCGCGCGCGGGACGAAATCGACCGGCACGAACCACGCGCGTCCGTCGCGCACGGGTGCCGCGGGGAGCGAAATCAGGCGCCCGCCGACCGACGCGAGGCTCTGGCCGGGCGACAGTACGATGGTCTGGTTGCGCACCGTCACGGTCAGGCCGCCGGCGGCGGCGTCCTCGCGGACCGTGAGATCGAACAGGGGCGCGAGATCGTCGAGCGCGAACATCTCCTGGCCCGCGATCACGCGCGTGGCCAGCGGTCGGCGTCCGTCACGCGAGAGAACGGTGTAAGGAGCGGCGCCGGCGGGCGCCTGAGCCGCTGGCGCTCCGTTCAGGAGCGCCAGCAGCGCGCACACTGAAGCGACGCATGGCCGTCGGGCATTCACGGTAGCTCAATGATAACCGTAACGCTCAGAAGATGAACTTCACCATCACCTGAGTCCTTCGCGCGTAGTTCTGCTGGGTGGACGCGCTGATCGTGCCAAACCCCACTTGCGTCACATTCGTGTTGGGGCCCGGGAACAGCGGGTGATTGAGCGCGTTCAGCGACTCGAACCTCAGCTGGAGGTTCTTGCCGGCCACGGTCGTGTTCTTGATGACCGACAGGTCGACGTTCTTGACCGTGTCGGCGCGGACAGAGTCCAACCGCAACGGAAACGTGCGCACGTTTGCCCCGAGCTGCTGTGCGGAAGCCGTGTTGAACCCGGCACCCGTGTTGAACCAGCGCGCGACCGTGCGCTCGCTCGCCGGCAGCGCGATGTCATCCAGATCGCCGGTGAAGATGATGTTGCCGAAGCCGATGGGGAAGCCGCTCTGATACGTGTAGATGCCCTGTATCTGCCAGCCGCCGATGACGGCGTTGACGGCCGGGTGCGCGCTCGCCCCGAGCCGGCGCCCGCGACCGATCGGCAATTCCAAAATGCCGTTGACGGTCAGCCTGTGCGGCACGTCCTGGCTCGAGATGACCTTGGTCGGTTCCGGATCGGGAGCATTCATGAAGTCGATCTTCTCCGTGAACCGCGAGTAGGTGTAGTTCGCGCCGATCGTGTACCCGGCGCTGAAGCGCCGCTCGAGGCCGGCCTGCAGCGCGTGGTACCACGACAGGCCTTCGTTGGTCGTCGTGTTCACCGCGTCGAACTGAGGGTAGGGCCGAAGCAGCCGCTCGCGCGTGATGTTCACGCCGCGAAAAGCGGTGCCGGCTGTGACGGGCATCAGATTGACGAACGGGTTGGGCACGTTCGCGCCCAGGTAATCGATCCTCGCCTGATCGCGGACCGGGCTCGTGCTGAGAAACTGATTGGGCGTCGCGTTCAGGTTCCGGGACGTCTGGATCTGCGAGCCACGGTTGCCCACATACTTGGCGTCAAAGACCCAGCGCCCGGGCAGCTCGCGCTGGACGCCGACCTGCCACCGCTGCATCCGCGGCGAGAGCGGATCGGGATCGAAGAACGTGATGCTCTGGCCCAGGAACGTCTGCGCGCCCAGCGAGGCGCCGACCGGCTCCTGGATGCCACTCTGGAAGGGATTCGACAGCGTGTCGATGAAGGTCAGACCGTTGTTGAGGCTCGGCACGAGGCTCGTGGTCTGGCTGAACCCGCTTTGAATGACATCCCCACGGCGCTGGCCGAGGAACCCGTAGAACATGCCGTAGCCCCCGCGCAGGACGGTCTTCTCGTCCAGCTTGAACGCGGCGCCGAGTCGCGGCATGAAGTTGTTCTTCGGCGCCTCATAGAGGCCGCGTGGCTGTCCGTTCACACCGGCGAACGTCAGGCCTCCCTTGACGTTGAACTGGCTGGCCGGGACCTCCGCGACTGGATTGCGCGCATAGGCGGCTCTTACGGCGGCCTCCATCGGCTGCGCCGCGGCCGCGTCGAAGCCGCGGACACTGAAGTTGTCCTTTTCGGTCAGCGGCGTCTCGATCTCGTAGCGCAAGCCGAGATTGAGCGTCAGGCGCGAACCGACCCTCCAGTCGTCCTGAACGTAGAAGCCCCACGTCGTGGACTGCTCGTCGTAGCTGGCGGCCCGGACAACGGCTCCCCCGCTCGGAACGCCGAGCAGGAAGGACGCGAATGACTGGCCGAGCGAACCGGGGGCGATCGGAGAGTTGTCGAGCGGGCCACGCGTCCACGTAGCGTCGAAGTCGAACTGCCCGGTCTGATTGTTGGCGAAGAACCTGTCGGGCTCGCGATACCGGCGATACTCCAGGCCGGTCCTCATCGCGTGAGCGCCCGCGGTCTTGTTCAGGGTCGCCATGAACGAATGGCTCTCGTTGGGCCGCTCCTCGCCGCCGATGGCGGTGCCCTGATAGCCCGTGATGTTGAAACGCGGGAAACGGCGGATGTCGTCCGGAATCGCCGCGTTGTAGGAGGCCGGGAAACCCAGGCTCGTGAGATCGAAGCCGTGGTTGGCAGGATTCGAGTCGGTTCCACGAACGAACCAGTTGTAGCCGTAGCGAAGGTTCAACACCGTGGACCCGTTGAGGACGTACACGTGGTCGACCGCGGCCTGGCGGGACACGAACTTGAACCACTCGCCGGTGGCGAGGTTGTTGAAGTAGTTGTTGTAGTTGCTGTTCCGATCGTACCAGCTCGTGCGCGCGTACAGGCGCTGTCTGTCGGTGATGACGTGGTCGACGCGGATGGTGTTCGTCGCGTATTTGATTTCTTCCAGGAGCCCCGGGTTCTGGAAGTTGCTCGTGCCGTCGGCCGTCCCGGCGGTCAGCGGCTTCGCGATGAACTCGAGCACCTTCGTCGCAACCGGATTGATGAGCGCCTGCGGGATGATGTTGCCCGGGAACGGATCCTGCTGGTACCGGCCGCCGCCGATCGCCCGGCGGGTGAACGGGTTGTAGATCTGATACTGGCTCCCGAGGGCGAGCAGCGCTGAGAAATCACCGTTGCGCATCGCTTCGGTTGGCACCGTCGGCGTGCCGTTGTTCCGCGGGCGCGCTTCGTGGATGCCTTCGAAGCCGTACATGAAGAAGGTCCGTCGGCGCCCGTCGTATCCGGGCAGCAGCACCGGCCCTCCGACCGATCCGCCGTACCTGTTGTAGGTGAAGTCCGACAGGGGAATGTTGTTCGCGTTGGCGAAGAAGTCGTTGGCAAACAGGCTTGGCGGCGTCTTGTTGTAGTACGCCGTTCCGCGGAGCCTGTTCGTGCCGGACTTCATGCTCAGGTTCGTCACTCCGCCTTCCGTGTTGCCGAAGGCGGCATCGAACGTGGCGGTCTGCACCTTGAACTGCTCGACCATGTCCGGCGGCGGCACGTACGACGCGATGACCTCCCCGGCGTTGGCCGTGGCGGTGCTCGGCACGCCGTCGATCGTGAGGTCGCTGCGGTTGCCGCGCGTGCCATCCATCGCGTAGCCGACGATGTGCGTCGGCTCGAAGGGCCGGTCGAGTCGCGCGGAGCCCGTGTAGGAGACGCCAGCCGTGAGGCCGATGAGCGCGTACGGGTCGCCGTGCGGCGTCGGGAGCTCCGCGATGCGCCGCGCATCCACGACCTGCCCCAGCGACGCATTCGTCGTCTCGAGCAGCGGCGTGCTGGCCGTGACGTTGACCGTCTCGGCTGATTCGCCGATCTCGAGCGGGACTTCGAGCTCGAGCCTGTCGTTGATCCGAACCTCGACCTCGCGGAGGTACTTCTTGAATCCTGCGAGCTCGACGGCCACCCGGTACGTCCCGGGGATCAGGTACGCCGCCTGAAACCAGCCGACCTCGTTGGTGGTGACCGGCACGCTGGTGCCCATCGCCACGTTCGTGATCGTCACGGATGCGCCGGGGATGACGGCTTTGCTGGAGTCGCGGACCGTTCCCGTGATCGTGCCTCGCGCTTCCTGCGCGCCGGCCGCACCGGCGAACGCAAGCAGCAGGACAAGGCCCAGGGTCAGGTGTCGAACGCGAGATTGTCCCATCTCATCCTCCTCATGACCAGCTCACGACCCGCCAGGTCGCCTTGCCTGTAGGACTCTATACCCGGCGGGACTATACGGTCAGTGACCAGAAAGCGCCATATATCTCTCGCCATATATCTCCACGTGTTCTGCCATACGAAATAGTTGTCAGCGAATTACACTGGAATTGCGGACCGGTCAGACGCAGAGCTTGACCTGGTGTTCTGTAATGCGAAACGAGCAGAGGCGCCGGCAGATACGCCCGGGGCGGATGTTTTCTAGAACCGCGGGATCGACAACCCGCCGTCGACATGAATGATCGTGCCCGTGGCGTATGGCACATCGCCGCGCAGCAGTGCCGCCACGGTGCGCCCGACGTCGCCGGGCTGTCCCCAGCGTCCTTCAGGCACGAGTCCTTCAGCGATTCGCCGGTCGTACGTCTCTCGCACTCCGGCCGTCATGTCGGTCGCAATGATGCCGGGACGTACGTCGTACACGGGAATGCCGGCCGGGGCCAGGCGCGTCGCAAACAGGCGCGCCGTCATCGCCAGGCCGGCTTTGCTCACGCAGTAGTCGCCGCGGTTGATCGACGCCATTTCCGCGGACACGGACGTGACGAACACGATGGCGGCCCGGAACGCGGCGTCGCGGCCCGCGCGGTCGAGCATGTCGCGTGCGATGGCCTGCGTCAGGAAGTACGGTCCCTGCAGATTGGTCCGCACGATCTCCTCGAAGCTCTCTTCGGAGGCGTCGAGGAGATCGGCGCGCACGCGCGGTCCCCGCCCCGCATTGTTCACGAGCGCGTGCACGGCGCCGTGGCGCGACCGCACCTCGTCCACGAGCGTCCCCCGGGCGGCGGCCTGCGAGATGTCGGCCACGACGTACGCGACCTGGCTGCCCAGCGCCTGAAGGTCTTCGATGACCGGCGCGACGTCGGCAGCGGGCCTGAGCCCGCTCAACAGGAGGTCCCAGCCGCCGCGCGCCAGTTCGCGCGCGATCCCGAGACCGATGCCTCGCGTGCCGCCCGTGACGAGGGCTGCAGGCCGCGCAGTCCTGGCAGCCTCGGGCTCCGCGCTTCTGTCCTTCCTATCAGACATGAATCGCGGGCCCGTAAAAGGCGAGATAAGGTCCGTCGAGCGCCAGCCGCTTCAAGTACAAGGCGACCTCTCGCGCGTGGTAGTCACCCCACTGGCTCGATTCGCCGCGCGGCACGCGCGCGCCCGGCGGCACATGATCCCATCCGTTGGGCCAGTGATACACGGAATGCAGCAGCAGGCCCTGGTGCTTCGGATCCTGGCTCAGATACGGTCCCTCAGCGTCGAACAACGTGTCGACGACGCGCAGGCCCGCCTGCCAGTACTGTGAGCCGTCCTGGCCCCGGCGATCGAGGAGCCGGCCCAGCCGCAACAGACCTTGGGCCGCAATGGCCGCCGCCGAACTGTCGACCGGCTCGAGATCGTTGAACGGATCCGAGGGGCGGCCGCCCCAGTCGCCAAGCGCGGCCAGCCCCGGAGCGCCCGTGTCCCAGTAGGGGACGCCATCGGCGCAGGCCGCGGACTCGATATAGAAGTCGCAGGTCGCGCGCGCCGCGTCGAGCATGCAGGCTTCGGCGCCCGCACCGCCAGCCTCCAGGAGCGCGTCCGCAGTCAGCGTCGACAGGAACTCGAGCTGTTCGGCAAAGCCGAGCATCGCCCACGCGAGTCCGCGGGTCCACGTGCTGAAGGGGGAGTAGCCCTGCTGGGTGCTCGGACCGCGATACGTGCCGTTGACGGGGTTGAACACGCTCTCGTGCGCAACGCGGCCTCGCACGTCGAACGGGCCAGAGCCGCGTCCGTCGAACACGTTGTACGTAGCCGTCGCCCGTGCGTGCTGGATCAGCCGCGAGAGCAGATTGACCTGCGCGTCCTGCTCTTCGACGAGGCGGTGGCCGAGCCGGTGCGCCAGCGCGAGCGCGCGCAGCGACCGGATCGTGTCGACGAAGAGCGAGTGTGCCCCGTTGAACGAGTAGATGTACCCGCCGCCGGGGAGCGGCGTCCACCGCCGCGCCTGGACGGCGCCGCTCACCTTGAGCGCGAGCTCGTAGAACCGGACCTCCCACTCGGTGGCCGCGATGCGCTCTTCGCGCGCCATCCGCCACAGCGCGCCGTAGGTGCTCACGTTGTTGAAGCCGTGGTCGTGCACGCCCATGTGCGTCAGGTGGGGCGCCATCCGCCGCAGCGTGCGCTCGCGCCCGAGATCGAGGAATTCGCGGTCATCGGTCGCGTCGAACTGCAGGAGCGCCGACCCGTACTGGAAGCCTTCAGTCCATTCGGTCCACCCGCGCGCAGTGTACTGCCCATTCACGGTAAAGACAGGGGCGCCGCTCGACGGCGTCCACGAGCGCTCGAGCGAGCGAATCTTGTCCGCCGACAGCTCGAACAGGCGGTCGATCTTGCCAAGAAGATCCTGTGGCGTGCGTGTGCGATCGATGTGAATCATGGACGGTGGTTGGTGGTTTCCGGTCCTCGGGCGCTACGCGAGCCGCGGAAGTCGGCAGCCCTGAAGGGCTGCGCTACGCGAGCCGCTCGTCCAACGGTCGGAACGACTGGCCGCATATCATATATGATTCGTTGACAGCGGTCTCCAAAGCCCTTACGCTCCGCAAGTCTATGCGCACTGAGTCCAGGAACCCCGCGCCCGCGCCTGCCGGACACCTGACCAAACAGCACTTCGTCTACGCGGCCCTGCGCGAATCCATCATCAAGTGCGAGCTGGGTCCCGGCGCCCGCCTGGTCATCGACGACCTCGCGCGGCAGTTTCACGTCAGCATCATCCCGGTGCGGGAAGCCCTGCGGCTGCTGCAGTCGGACGGGCTCGTGGTCAGCGTCGCCCACGTGGGTGCGACGGTCGCGCCGATTTCGCATGCGTCCGTGGTCGAGGTCTTCACCGTCATGGAGGGGCTCGAGATGGTGGCGACACGCGCGGCGGCGCAGCGGGCAGGGGCCGCCGACATCGCGACGCTGCTCGAGCTCGTCGTCGCGATGGACAACGCGCTCGAGGCGGGGGCGCCTCAGCACTGGGCCGAGCTCAACACCCGCTTTCATCTCGCCATCAGCCGCATCGCCGACATGCCGATCCTGCAGGAGATGATGCAGCGGGCGTTCGACTACTGGGATCGCGTGCGCCGCTACTATTTCAACGACGTGCTCGTCCATCGCACGCGCCTCGCGCAGCTCGAGCATCACGCGTTGCTGGATCAATTCAGCGCCGGGGACCTGCCGCGCCTCGAGTCGACCATCCGTCAACACAATCAGGGGGCGCTCGCGGCGTACACGTCGCATCTCGGGCTGGCCCCAGGGAACCACTCGTGAGCGATTCGCGCTACGTGCGCGTCGCGACGCTCAGAAGCGTCGACGCGTTCAGAGGCCACCTTTCCGCGCAGAACATCGAGCTTGGGTTCGATGAGACCCTGCTGCCCCCTGCTGACTCCCCGCTGGCATGGCCGCTGAACGCCGACGGCGTCCAGGTCGGCAACCGCTTCTGCATCCTGCCCATGGAGGGGTGGGATGGCACGACGGAGGGCACGCCAACCGATCTGACGCGCCGGCGATGGCAGCACTTCGGCGAGAGCGGCGCGAAGCTGATCTGGGGGGGCGAAGCGGTCGCCGTGTGCCACGAGGGGCGCGCCAATCCGAATCAACTGATGTTGACCGGCGAGACGCAGTCTGCGCTGGCGGCGCTGCGGGAGACGCTCGTCGCCAGCCATCGCGAACGCTTCGGGACGGCTGCCGACCGCGATCTCTATCTCGGGCTGCAGCTCACGCACTCAGGCCGCTTCGCGAGGCCCACGGTCTGGAATCGTCCCGAGCCGCTCGTCGCCTACGCGCATCCCGTGCTCGATCGGCGCGTGGGGAATGCCGTGCGCGTGCTCAGCGACGACGATCTCGATCGGCTCGTCGAGCACTTCGTGCGGGCGGCGCGCCAGGCGTATGACATCGGGTTCCAGTTCGTCGACATCAAGCACTGCCACGGCTACCTGGGGCACGAGCTCCTGAGCGCCCGCGAGCGCCCGGGCCGCTACGGCGGCAGCCTCGAGAATCGCACGCGCTTCCTCTTCAACATCGTCAGCGGCATTCGCGCGGTCGCGCCAGGCCTGCGGATCGGCGTCCGCCTCTCGGTCCTCGACAGCGTGCCGTACCGAAAGAGCGCGGATGGTCCCGGCGTTCCGGAAGTGGAGGCGTCGACCTATCGGCATGGCTTCGGCGTGCTGGGGGAGTGCGGGCTCGATCGGGCGCTCGACGATGCCCGCGGCGTGTTGCGGCTGTTGCAGGCTGCCGGCATTCGCTGGGTCTGCGTGACGGCGGGGAGTCCGTACTACTGTCCGCACCTCGTGCGGCCCGCGCTGTTTCCTCCGAGCGACGGCTACGAGCCGCCCGAGGATCCGCTGCACGGCGTCGCCCGCCAAGTCGACGCCACCGCCAGGCTCAAGGCGGAGTTTCCCGAGATCATCTTCGTCGGATCGGCGTACACGTATCTGCAGGAGTGGCTGCCGAACGTGGCGCAGTACACCGTCGGCCACGGCATGACCGATTTCGTCGGCCTCGGCCGCATCGTGTTGTCGTATCCCGATCTTCCGGCCGATGTGCTCGCGGGTCGGCCGCTGGCGCGCCGATCGATCTGCCGTACGTTCAGTGATTGCACCACCGGGCCGCGGTTCGGTCTGGTGTCGGGGTGCTATCCGCTCGATGCGGCATACGCGAAACACCCCCAGGCCGCCGCGCTGAAAGAGGCAAAGGCCTCGGCGCGCGCGTGACAGGCGGCGCAGCCGGGGGCACAATGGGGTCGAGATGTGACTTTGACATTAATATGCCGCATGCGCATTGCCCGTTGCTTGTGGGCGGTTGCACTCGCGGCCTCCTGCTTCGGCCTGGCCCTGACCTGGGCGCCGGATGAGACCGCGCGGGCGCAGGAGAAAGCCCTCCCGCCGGTCAGCTTCAACCGGGACATCCTTCCGATCCTCGCCAACAACTGCTTCGCCTGCCACGGGCCCGACGAGAAGAAGCGGGAGACCAAGTTTCACTTCGATACCCAGGAAGGCATGTTCCTCAAGAAAGGCGTCATCGAACGTGGCGACGCGGCCGAAAGCCTGCTGATAGAGAAGATCACCGACCCGGATCCGGAGCAGCGGATGCCACCGCTCGAATCAGGGCATACGCTGACCGACAGGCAGATCGATCTGCTGCGCCGATGGATAGACGAGGGAGCGAAGTGGGACACCCACTGGGCCTATGTGCCGCCCACGCGCCCAGAGCCTCCGCCGGTCAGCCAGTCGCAGTGGGTCCGCAACCCCATCGATCGGTTCATTCTCGCGCGCCTCGAGCGCGAGGGGCTGAAGCCGTCGGGTGAAGCCGACAGGGCGGCGCTGCTGCGTCGCGTGACGTACGACCTCACCGGATTGCCGCCGATGCCGGCAGAGGTCGATGCGTTCCTCGCGGACCGCTCGCCCGACGCGTACGAGAAGCGGGTCGATGCCCTGTTGCGCTCGCCGCGCTACGGGGAGCGCATGGCCATGCCATGGCTCGACGCCGCGCGCTACGCCGACACGCACGGCTTCCACATCGACAGCCTCCGCGGGATGTGGCCATGGCGCGACTGGGTCATCTCCGCCTTCAACCGGAACCTGCCGTTCGACCAGTTCGCCATCGAGCAGCTGGCGGGGGACCTGCTCCCGAACGCCACCCGCGAGCAGAAGATTGCGTCCGGCTTCAATCGCAACCACATGATCAACTTCGAAGGTGGGGCCATCGCCGACGAATATCAGGTCGAGTACGTCATCGATCGCGTCGAGGCCACCTCGTCCTCGTTCATGGGATTGACGATGGGGTGCGCGCGTTGCCACTCGCACAAGTTCGATCCGATCACTCACAAGGAGTTCTACCAGTTCTTTGCCTTCTTCAACACCGTGCCGGAGCTGGGGCTCGATGGCAGGACCGGCAACGCCACGCCGTTTCTGCTGCTGCCGACGCCCGATCAGCAGACCCGGATCGACGAGCTGGAAGCCGCAATCGAGACGAGAGAGTCGGCGCTCGCGGATGCCGTCGTGGCGCCGCTGCAGAGCGAGTGGGAAAAGACATTCTCAGTTGATGCCGCCCCGGCCGACACCGACGGCCTCGTGGCGCACTACGAGCTGGATGGGAACTTCTCCGACATCTCGGGACGGTACCGGCACGGGCGCACGGTCACGGGGGATCCGACCTTCGACGTGGGCCAGGTCGGCAGGGCGGTGTCGTTCGACGGCGACACGGAGGTCAGCTTCGGCAATGTCGGCAGCTTCGACCGCGCTGACTCCTTCACCCTCGCCGTGTGGCTGAAGGGCCGGGGCAACCAGCCGATGGCCGTTTTCCAGAAGCTGGATGACGAGCACCGGCGCGGCTACGAATGGGGTTTTGACGATATTGCGCTCGTGGGGATTCAGAAGTGGGCGGCGCGCCTGACGATGACGCTGGCGTCCGACCCAGCCGGCAGCGCGATTCGGATTCGGACGCGCGGACGGCTGAAGCTCGGGGACTGGTATCACGTCGGTCTCACCTACGACGGCTCGGGCAAGGCCGCCGGTCTCACGCTGTATGTCAATGGCGAGCCGTTCGACACCGAAGTCGTGCGGGACACGCTCGCTGGCCCGATCGGGACCGGCGCGGCGCTCCGGATCGGGAGCAAGACGCTCGGCAAGCCGTTCATCGGGCAGATCGATGACCTGCGCCTCTACAACCGCGCGCTGACGCCGAAGCAGATCGAGCAGCTCGCGATCCATTACACGGTCCGCGTCATTCTCTCGGGCGTCACCGGGAAGCCCTCGAAGAACGAGACGGAGCAGGTGCGCGACTACTTCCTCACGTATGCGGCGCAGGATGCCGTTCGCACGCACTACAGCGAGCTGAAGAGCCTGCGAACGCAGCGGGAGGAGTTGGTCAAGACGATTCCAACCGCCATGGTGATGGCTGAGATGAAGAAGCCCCGCGAGAGCTTCGTGCTCGCGCGAGGCGACTATCGAAACCAGACCGAGAAAGTGACGCCGGGCGTGCCGGCGATGCTGCCGCCGCTGCCGGACGGCGCCCCGCTCAATCGACTGACGCTGGCGACATGGCTCGTCCAGCCTGAGCATCCGCTGACCTCCCGCGTCGCCGTGAACCGCTTCTGGCAGATGTACTTCGGGCTCGGCATCGTCAAGACGCAGGAAGATTTCGGCGTGCAGGGTGAGTCGCCGGTCCATCCGGAGCTGCTCGACTGGCTGGCCACCGAGTTCGTCCGCACGGGGTGGGACATCCGCGCCATGCAGCGGCTGATCGTGACGTCGGCGACCTACCGCCAGTCGTCCAAAGTCACGCCGGCGCTCCTCGAGAAGGACCCCGAGAACCGGCTGCTGGCGCGCGGCCCGCGCCTCCGTCTCCCCGCCGAGATGATCCGCGACACCGCGCTCGCGGCGAGCGGCCTGCTGAACGATCAGATCGGAGGGCCGAGCGCGCTGCCGTATCAGCCGAAAGGGCTGTGGGAGGAGATGGCGTTCGGCGAGGGTTTCTCGGCTCAATCGTACGAACAGAGCCATGGGAAGGATCTCTACCGCCGCGGCATGTACACGTTCTGGAAACGCACCGTGCCGCCCGCTTCGCTCGCGACCTTCGATGCGCCGGATCGCGAGAAGTGCACGGCGCGCCGCGCGCAGACCAACACGCCGCTGCAGGCGCTGGCGCTGCTCAACGACCCGACGTATGTCGAAGCGTCACGCGCGCTGGCCGAACGCGCGCTGCTCGAGGGGGGCAAAGACGAGAAGAGCCGTCTTGTGTACGCCTTCCGCCTCGTGACCGCGCGCCAACCGACGGGCAAGGAGACAGGAGTGTTGCGCGAGCTGCTCAGGGGACGATTGAAGGCTTTCCGTCAGGACAGGCAGGCCGCCCTCAGGCTGCTGGCGGTTGGAGAATCCCCCCGCGACGTCCGGCTGGATGCGGCCGAGCTCGCGGCATGGACGACCGTGGCGAGCGTCCTCTTCAACCTGGACGAGACGATCACGAAGCAATGACCTGCGAGGATGCGATGCACGATCACGAACGCGATCTGCTTTTGACCCGGCGCCAGTTGTTCGGCAGGACGGCCCAGGGGATCGGGGTCGCGGCGCTGGCGTCGCTGCTCGGACCGGAGTTGCTGGCTGCGGTTCCCGGGGTGGGCCAGGCGCGCGATCCGAAGACGGGAGCGCTCGCGGGCCTTCCGCACTTCGCGCCCAAGGCCAGGCGCGTGATCTTCCTGCATCAGTCGGGCGGACCGTCGCAGCTCGAGACCTTCGACTACAAGCCCGCGCTCCTGCAGTATCAGGGGACCCAGATCCCGGACTCAGTGCGCCAGGGACAACGCGTCGCCCAGACGATGGGGCAGTCGTCGTTGCTCGTCGCCAGATCGCCCTTCGGCTTCGCCCAGCACGGGAAGTCGGGCACGTGGGTGAGCGAGCTGCTGCCGCACACGGCGAAGATCGTCGACGACATCACCGTCATCAAGACGATGAACACCGAGGCGATCAATCACGACCCGGCCATCACGTTCATTCAGACCGGCTTTCAGCAGCCCGGCCGTCCGAGCATAGGCGCGTGGCTCAGCTACGGACTCGGCAGCGAGAATCAGAATCTGCCCGCCTTCGTGGTCCTGCTGTCGCAGGCGCACGCCATCAACACCGATCAGCCGTTGTTCTCGCGCCTGTGGGCCAGCGGGTTCCTGCCGTCCAGTTATCAGGGCGTCCGCTTTCGTGCCGGCAGCGCACCCGTGCTGTATCTCGACGATCCGCCGGGCATCACCAAGACCACGCGCCGCCAGATGCTGGACGGCCTCGCGAAGCTCAACGCGATCAGCCACGACGCGTATGGCGATCCGGAAATCGAGACGCGCATCGCCCAGTACGAAATGGGATATCGCATGCAGACGTCCGTGCCGGAACTGATGGATCTGTCGAAGGAGCCCGAGTCGTCATTCGAGATGTACGGCCCGGAATCGCGGAAGCCCGGAACCTATGCCGCCAACTGCCTGCTGGCGCGGAGACTGGCGGAGCGCAATGTCCGGTTCATCCAGCTCTATCATCGCGGCTGGGATCAGCACAAAGATCTGCCGCGCGATCTGGCGCTGCAGTGCAAGGGCACGGACCAGCCGACGGCGGCGCTCGTCATGGATCTGAAACAACGCGGGCTGCTCGACGACACGCTGGTCGTGTGGGGTGGAGAGTTCGGGCGGACGGTGTTCAGCCAGGGCAAGCTCACCGACGTGAATTACGGACGCGATCACCACCCGCGGAACTTCTGCATGTGGGTGGCTGGAGGCGGCATGAAGGCCGGGTCCGTGCTCGGGGAAACCGACGACTTCAGCTACAACGTCGTCTCGGATCCGGTCTCTGTCTATGACTTGCAGGCGACGATCCTGCACGTGCTCGGCATCGACCACAAGAGGCTGACGTACCGGTTTCAGGGACGGGACTTCCGTCTGACCGACGTCCACGGCGAGGTGGCCACGAAGATGCTCGCCTGAGCATCCTACTGGCCTCCATTGCCCGCCACGACTTTCAGATCGACCCTGCGCTGCTCGTCTTCGCCGAGGACGAGCGACGTGGCTTCCTTCGAAAGCTCCTCGAAGAAGGCCGTATCTGCCGGTGTCACGTTGAGCCGGTCACGCGGCACGGCCGCGACGAGATACCGTCCGGGCATCAGGCCGCTGACACGGAAGTGCCCGTTCTGGTCGACGGCGGACCGCTTCGTCCGCGTGGAGTTGAACCGCCACGACGCTTTGTCCTCCGAAAAAAGAATGATGCCGGCGTCGGTGGCCGGCGCGCCCGTGGCGTCGATCACATTCCCTTCCAGCGTCGACGCGCGCGACGTGAGGGTAATCGTGACGCGGTCGTTCGCCTTGAATTCGCGTGGGCCGTCCGTAATGTCCTCGCTGCCCACCGTGACGGACTTGAGGTACTGGTTCGGCCCCGACGCGCGCAGCAGGAACTCGCCCATCAAGCCCTTCATCGTGAAGGTCAAATCGGGAGTCACGACCGCGGGCTGCGGCCCCTGCAGGCCCGACATCTCGTCCGGGTTGCCGACCGTCGCCATGACGCGTATCTGGGGGGGCATCGCGGACGGCGGGCCCTGCTCCAGGACGACCTGACCGGTAATTGTGACTCCCGGGGTCGTCATCACCAGCACGTTGTCGACATCGGCGCCGGCGATCGTCAGCGGCACGCTGGCCATTTCTCCCGGATCGGTCTGTGGTCCTGGAGTGTATGGGCGAGTCTGCCTGACGATCAGGCGGAAATTGCCCGATGGCACGTTCCGCATCTGAAACTGCCCCTGATCGTCAGTCGAGAAGCCGAAGCTTGAGAAGCCGCCGGCCATCGCTGACCCGCGCCGCATCAGTTGCCCGCTGACCTGCGCCAGTGCACGACCCTGTGAATCGACGACGCTGCCGGAGATGCGATAGAGGCGACTCTGCACCAGCCGGATTTCAATCCCCGGCGTCTCCGTGCCGATGCGGGCGCGCACGCGCTGCGCGGCCCCCTCGTCCGCGGTGCCGGGATAATAGGTCGTCACGAAACCGATCTTGTCTTCCTCGGTTTGCGGCGGCGCGTTCGGTTGCACGAAGTTGTTGCGCATGGCCTCGGCCACGACGGCGTGCTCGCCGGGCTGCAATCCGTAGATGCGGAACTGGCCGAGGTCGTCGGTCTGACTTCCCTGGCCCATTCGTATTCCGCGCGAGGTGCCCGGCGGAAAGAAGGCGGAATAGACCTGAACGCGCACGAGCGGATCGCCGTTCTCGTCGGTCACGCGTCCCGTGATGACCCCGCCGCGCGGCAGCGCGATGACCGCCTTGTCGAACGACTGCCCCTCCGTCAGCTGGATTGGCTGTCCAGGGTCGGACGAGCCGGGGCCGTTCGGCCTCCTTCCGCCGTAGGCCATGCCGAGGTACTGCGGGGCGAACTGGTTCGGCGAGGCAAAGATCCGGTAGCTGCCAGCAGGCAGGCCGGTAAATTCAAAGCCCCCCTGCGAGTCGGTCGTGGCTTGGCGGGGCCTGGTCATGGATAGGGATGCGGTCACCTGAATAGACGAGCCTGACCCCGGCGATCCGGGGACCATGGTCGTCGGCGTTCCGCCCGCGCCACGGCCGCCGCTGGGGCCCGCCGGCATCGGCGGCGCCATCGGCGACAGGCTGACGTTCGCCCGCCGGATGGGGCTCCCGGTGTCCGACGTGACGACGCGTCCCCTGATGACTCCCGTACCGGTCGGTCCGGTTGGTTCCGCACGGCGGACGACGTCACGCGGAGGCTGTGGGGCAGACGGAGAAACCGGCGGTGGCGCCTGCTGTGCGGCGACGCTGAAGAAAGCGCCGAAAAAAGCGAGGATGACGGCAGCCGGTAAACGCACATGACCCTCCAGATTGTCAGGTGGTAGCTATCCCAGTGCTTCCTTAGACACTGGCGCCGGGCTTTCGGCCTTTGGCTGAACACGTCAGCATGACGACGCTCTATACTCTAGTTGACTTCTCAACTTTGACGGCTGTGCAGTAGTTTTGAAGGGAGGCAGAGATGGCAACCTACATCGTGCTCGGAAAGTTCACCGATCAGGGGATCCGCGGCGTGAAGGACACAACCAAGCGGGCCGACGCATTCAAAGCCATGGCGAAGAAGGCCGGAGCAACGGTCAAAGACCTCTACTGGACGTTGGGGCAGTTCGATGTGATGACGGTGGTCGACGCGCCGGACGATGCCACGCTGACAGCGCTCCTGCTGAGCGCGGGCGCGCTCGGGAATCTCCACACGCAGTCGCTCCGGGCATTTTCGGCTGACGAGATGGGCAA
>CAYZBZ010000048.1:18485-21408 GCA_964476725.1 uncultured Vicinamibacterales bacterium | reverse complement strand
GGATGCTGCTATCATGCGTGCCGGCATGGCCACATATACGTTCCGCCTCAACGGGCGATCGGTGTCCGTCGACGCGTGGGATCCGGGCGAGCCTCTGCTGTATGCGCTTCGCGGGGCGCTCGGGTTGCACGGTCCAAAGCTCGGATGCGGTCTCGGGCAGTGCGGCGCATGCGCCGTCCTGATCGACAAACAGGCCACGCCTTCCTGCCTCATGCCTGTCAGCGCCGCGGCCGGCCGCAACATCACGACTGTCGAAGGGCTTGGAACGCCTGAGCGACTCGATCCCGTTCAGGCAGCCTTCATCGCCGAACAGGCCGCGCAGTGCGGCTACTGCACGAGCGGCATGATCATCGCGGCCAAGGCGCTGCTCATGCGGACGCCCAAGCCGACACTGGATCAGGCAAAGCAGGCGCTCTCCGGCAACCTCTGTCGCTGCGGCACGCACACGCGCATCCTGCGCGCCGTGATGCGCGCGTCACAGGCATAGTCATGGACATCGAGACGGCCGCACTCCTCTCGCGACGCGACCTTCTCAAAGCCGGCGGAGCCCTGGTGGTGAGCTTCGCGTTCGCGGGGATGCCGCTGCCCGCCGGAGCCCAGACGGCATCGGGTACTGGCGAGGCCGGAAAGCCGCTCGACCCGAGCGAAGTGGACAGCTTCCTCGCCATCCACCCCGACGGCTCCGTCACCGTGTACACGGGAAAAGTCGACGTCGGAACTGGCATGCGAATCGCCGTGGCTCAGATGGCCGCCGAGGAACTTGGCGTGGCGGCGAAGCGCATCTCGATCGTCGACGGGGACACCGGCCGCTGTCCGAACCAGGGCGGCACAGGCGGCAGCACGGGACTGACGCGGGGTGGGACGGCCGTGCGCCAGGCTGCCGCGACCGCGCGGCAGGCGCTGCTGGCCCTTGGCGCCGCGCGCCTGAAGCGGCCCGCCAGCGACCTCACCATCGTGAGCGGCGTCGTCCGGCCAGTCGCGGGCGGTCGAGGCATCGGGATCGGATCGCTTCTCGAAGGCGGCCGCTTGTCGCTCAAGGTGGACCCCAAAGCGCCTCTTGCGGATCCGGCCCGCTACACCGTCGTCGGCAAGCCGCTGGCCAGACCCGATGTGCCTGCCAAATGCACCGGACGTCACGTCTACGTCCATGACTTCAGTCTGCCGGGGATGCTGCACGGCCGTGTCATCCGTCCTCCTGCGATCGGCGCGACGCTGCTTTCGGTGGATGAGGCGTCGATCCGGGGCATCCCTGATGTCCGCATCGTGCGCATCGAGAGCTTTCTTGCCGTCGTGGCGAGAGACGAATGGGCTGCCGTGCGCGCGGCCCGCGACCTGAAGGCGACGTGGAGCGAGTGGCGTGGCCTTCCAGGGCACGACAAGCTGGAAGCGTATCTGCGGGAGGGGGCCGTCGAGCGCGATCAATCTGTCGTCAATCGAGGCGACCTGGGCGCCGCGATGGCTGGAGCCGCGAAGACGCTGTCCGCCACCTACTTCTGGCCGAACCAGAGCCATGCCTCGCTCGGCCCGTCCTGCGCGGTCGCTGACGTGCGCGACGAGGGCACGACCATCTGGTCCTCGTCGCAGGTCAGCCACGGTCTGCGCGGCAACCTGTCCAGGGTCTTCGGCCTCCCGCCCGATACCGTGCGCGTCGTCTTTCTCGAAGGGTCAGGCTCGTATGGCACGAACGGCGCGGACAATGCGGCCGCCGACGCCGTCCTTCTTTCGAAGACCGTGCGCCAACCCGTGCGGGTGCAATGGACACGTCAGGACGAGCACGGATGGGATCCGAAGGGCCCGCAGCAGCTCCTGGACCTGCGCGCCGGTCTCGATCCTTCCGGCCGCATCGTCGCGTGGGAAACCGAGATGTGGATTCCGGCCAACCGTCCTGGCGCGCGGCCGCTGCTCGGGGCGCAGGCCGCCGGGATTCCTCAGGAAAGCGGACGGAACGCCGCCGCCATATTCGAGAACGGCGATCCGTCGTACGACGTCGAGCATGCTCGAGTGGTCGCGCACTGGCTGAAAGACACGCCGCTCGTCCCGTCCAATCTGCGCGCGCCAGGCAAGGTGGCGAACGTCTTCGCGGTGGAAGGCTTCATCGACGAAATCGCCGCCGCGATCGGCGCCGATCCGCTGGCCTTTCGACTGAGCCGCCTCACCGATCCGCGCGCGATCGAGGCGCTCACGCGCGCATCCGCGACCTTCGGCTGGAAGGCACGCCCCTCGCCCAATCCGCAGCCGGTACAGGGCACGCGGCTCATCGGGCGGGGTCTTGGGTACACGCACTACAAGCAGGCCGAAAACTACGTCGCGATGGCCATGGAGGTGGCGGTCGACCCTGCGAGCGGCACGGTCGCCGTCAGGCGCGTCGTCTGCGCGCACGACTGCGGGCTGGTGGTGAATCCCGACGCGCTGCGGAACCAGATTGAAGGCGCGATCGTGCAGACGCTGAGCCGGACGCTGCACGAGGAAGTGACGTTCGACGCGTCACGGGTGACGAGCGTCGATTGGGCGAGCTATCCGATCCTCACCTTCCCGGAAGTCCCCATCATCGACGTCATCCTGATCGATCGGCCGGACCAGCCGCTCCGGGGCGGCGGCGAAGCCGCGACCGTGCCCGTCGCCGCCGCGCTCGGGAACGCCATCTTCGACGCGACCGGCGTGAGGTTGCGCCGGGCGCCCTTCACGCCAGAGCGGGTCAGGCAGAACTTAGGCTCTGGGCTCTAGCCTAGGCTTTAGGCTCTGGGCTTTAGGCTTTAGGGGCCCTAGGCTCTGGAGAACAGACGCTCTTTCCCAAAGCCCAAAGCCTGGAGCCCAGAGCCTGGAGCCCAGAGCCTGGAGCCTGGAGCCTGGAGCCCAGAGCCTAGGTTTAGTGCCCGTCCCGTCTCGGGAACTGATCCGGGTTATCGGTGAACAGCGCGTCCAC
>CAYZBZ010000048.1:3704-18385 GCA_964476725.1 uncultured Vicinamibacterales bacterium | reverse complement strand
AGTGCCCGTCCCGTCTCGGGAACTGATCCGGGTTATCGGTGAACAGCGCGTCCACGCCGTAATCGTACAGAAACTTCGCCATCTCATCGCGGACGGGCTGTTTCAGCGTCGTGTCGTCGAACGACTGGATGATGACCGGTGTCTTCGCGTCGCCGACGAGCCCGTTCTTCTCGAGCGCGGCGGCAAGGAGCGCTTCCGGGCTGACGCCGCGGCCGCGATAGAACGCGGGATCCTTCAGCTCCGGGTAGAGCCCGGCCTTCCCACGCACCAGGTCGATCGCCTCCTGAAACGTCGGAGTCCGCGCCCCGGCGAACTTCGCGTCGAACCAGGAGCCGGCATCGAGCCGCGTGATTTCGGCGAGCGTGAAATCGTGCACCAGCCAGCGCCGGACCGGCACCGCGGCCGGCGCTGGCTTGTCCTCGACGAAGCGATCGGGAAACACCTCTTCGACGTTGGTCGTGCGGTCGAGCGTCAGATCGTGGATGCAGACGAGGACGCCGTCTTTCGTGACGGCAAGGTCCTGTTCCACGAAGTCCGCCCCCTGCGTCATCGCCAGCGTGTAAGCCTCCAGCGTGTGCTCGGGCGCATACGCCGACGCGCCGCGGTGCGCGACGAGCTGCTTCTTCGGCGCGTGCTCCGCCTGGGCGCCCTGCAAAGCCAAAAGGCAAAAGGCAGAAGGCAAGACACACAGGATTGCAATACGCATCATCGTTCTCTTTGCCCTTTGCCTTCGAGCCGGAATCCCGCCTGCCACGAGGGCCACGGCATCGGAAAACGCTTCCCCGCCAAGTTACAAAGGAGTAAATCGGCAATGCGGTTTCCGATCACGCCGCCCGACTCAGCTGAGCTGCCGTCGCGATCGAAGCCGACGGCGAAGGCCGGCCGGGGTTTGCCGAAGCATCGATCCGCGCGCAGTGTTACCATGAGGGTCCTGCGCGTCGCTCGGCCCGGCGATGAAGACAACAACACATGAATCACCACACGAACAATCGCGAAGTCTTGCCACCTGCACTCTCGATCGCGGGGGACCTCTCCGCCGAAGAGGACGTCACGCTCAGCGGACGGTTCGACGGACAAATCAAGATTCCAGCGCATCATCTCTCGATTGAGGCCTCTGCGGCGGTCAAGGCCAAGATCGTCGCCCGCGCGGTGACCATCGCCGGATCGCTGGATGGCACCATTCTCGCTACCGACCGCGTGGAGATCACGAAAGGCGCCTCCGTGCGGGCGCACGTGACAGGCGGCACGATCACACTCGAGGACGGCGCGCACTTCACCGGCACCGTGGACCCGAAGCTGACTGAAGCGGCGATGCACGTCGCGCGCTATCGTGAACGCCAGGCCTGACGGCCGGCCCTTCGCCGTCGGCTTCGGCCAGGCTCGCCGGAGCGACCGACCTGCCCTCGGGTCGCGTGGGCGGCCGGCCTTCGTGATCCCGGTCCTCAGCCCTTTCGACGTCAGCGCCAGCTGGCCCGCAGTTCATCGACCGGTTGAACGACTGACGTGCTTCCTCCGGCGAAGACCGATCTGATCACCACCGACCGGCTCGTGCGTGGAATGCGCGACAGGTTGTCCGCGAAGCGCCCGAACCCGCGGCGCAAAGCCGCCTTGCGACAGGACGCCGCGGGGACTCGCCCGCCGCCGGCAGCACTGTGCCGATCGCGACCGCGATCGCCCGGCGGCCGAGCGACATCATGGCGGTGGCGAATAGCGCAGCTTGGTTGTCCGCTTGCACCCCGGCAAGCATCCCAGGCGCGCCATGACGCGCTGACGTTCGTGCCAAACATCAGGGGACGCACGGGTTTCGCGTCGCTGGTGCTTGTGGCATGTACGCGCGGGGTACGCGAATTCTGTAAGAACAGCATGCGTATGGAACACGCGGATACGATGGAGGCCTTCAGTTGAATCTTGGCGCGCGAGAGAAAAGCTCCGACGGCAGCGGGATCCAGCGGCGTCGCCCCGACGGGTTCACTCTCGTCGAGCTGCTGATCGTGATCGCAATCGTCGGCGTCGTGTCGGCCATTGCCATCCCTGCGATGCTGCGGGCGCGCATGTCCGGCAACGAAGCGTCGGCGATTGGCTCGCTGCGCGCACTCAACAGCGCGGAAACCAGCTACTCTGCGGCGGCCGGAAGGGGGGGATTTGCGGCGCAGCTCGCGACCCTCGCAACCCCGTGCCCGAGCAGTTCCGTCGCGTTCATTTCCATCGACCTCGCCCTGGATCCGTCGATCAAGAGCGGGTACACGATCGTGCTCGCACGGGCAGCCGCGTCGAACGTCGGACTCGCGGACTGCAACGGCACGCCAACGGCGACCGGGTACTACTCCACCGCCACCCCCGTCGCGGCCGGAAACACCGGGCAGCGCGCGTTCGCGACGACCGGGAACGGCACGATCTTCTTCGACTCGAATGGAACCGCCCCGACCGAAGCCGCCATCGCGCCGGGTGGCGGCGCCTCGCCCATCCAGTAGCCCATGGAGGAGCACTTCGAAGTGACGTGTCCGTATTGCGGCGAGCAGGTCGAGATCTACGTCGAGCCGGACATGTCGGGGCGCTTCGTGCAGGACTGCGAAGTCTGCTGCAACCCGTGGCTGGTCCGGGTGTCGCACGACGGCGAGGGCCGTTCGGTGGACATCAGCCGCGCCGACGGAGGGGGATAGCGCGCGGACACAGTAATTCAGAAGATCCTCACCCTTCAGTCACGACAGGCGGCGGCGCCGGGCGGTAGTCTGGCCTCATGAATGCCCCGCCCCACGTCCTCAACTGGCAGTTCGGCTGGCTGCTGGTGCTTGCCGGGTTTGCGACAGGCGCGGTCATCGGCCTGTCGTTTCATCGCGAGGAGTTCCTTGGCGGCTACAACTCGTTCCGCCGAAGGCTCGTCCGCCTCGGACACATCGCGCTTGCGGCGCTCGGGATGATGAACGTGCTCTTCGCGCTCTCCCCATGGCCGGCGCCGGGCAGCTGGACGAGCACCGCCGCCTCGCTGTGCTTCATCGTCGGCGGCGCCGCCATGCCGGCGGCCTGTTTCCTGACCGCGTGGCGCCAGGCCTTCCGCCATGTCTTCGCCGTGCCGGTGACGGCGCTGGTGCTCGCGGTGCTGTTCACGTGGCTGGGAGGTGGATCGTGAAGATTGGATTTCTCGCCATGAGCGGCATCCGCGCGCACGACCCGGAGCTCCTGGCCCTCGGTCTCACGCTGCCCGGCTTCGTGCATCGCAGCAAAGCGATCGCGTCGCTGCCGAGCCTGGGGCTGCTGTACCTCGCGAGCTGCACGCCTCCCGGGCACGACCTCGAGTACTACGAGGCCGAGGCGGACGGGAACGAGCCGCCGGACATCTACCTTTGCGAGCTCGTCGCGATCAGTACTTTCTCCGCGCAGATCTTCGAGGCCTACGCGATTGCCGATCGGCTGCGGCAGGCGGGGGTGCGCGTGGCGATGGGGGGACTGCACGTCACGGTGCGCCCGGAAGAGGCGGCGGCGCATGCGGACTACGTCATCGTCGGCGAGGGAGAAGAGGTCTGGCCTGCGGTCGTCGAGGCCGCGGCGCGCCGCGAGCCTGCGCGCATCTTCAACGCCGCGGAGTTCCCGCCCGTCGATGTGGCCCGCCTCCCCGTGCCGCGATACGACCTGCTGGGGGCGCGGCCGTACAACCGGTTCACCGTGCAGACGTCCCGGGGCTGTCCGTGGCGATGCGACTTCTGCGCCTCGAACGTGATGCTCGGCCAGCGCTATCGCAAGCGCCACGTCGCCGGCGTGATTCGGGACATCGAGGCAATCCTCGCGGTCCGCGAGCATCCGTTCATCGAGTTCGCGGACGACAACACGTTCGTCGACAAGAAGTGGGGCAGAGAGTTGTGCCGCCAGCTCGCGCCGCTCGGGCTGCGGTGGTTCACGGAAACCGACATCTCGGTGGCGGACGACCCCGAGCTTCTCGACCTGATGCGCAGGGCCGGATGCCGCCAGGTGCTCATCGGCCTCGAGAGCCCGGCGGGGGGGCCGCTCCAGGGAATCGAAGCGAAATCCAATTTCAAGGCACGCACCGCCGCGGGCTACCTCGACGCGCTGCGTCGTATCCAGTCGCACGGCATCACCGTCAACGGCTGCTTCATCCTCGGTCTTGACGGGCACACGCCCGCGATTTTCGAAGAGGTCCTCGACTTCGCTCGCGCGGTGCCGCTCTACGACGTTCAAATCACGGTCCTCACGGCATTCCCGGGGACGCCGCTGTACGATCGGCTGCTCGCCGAAGGACGGATCCTGGAGGCGCGGCGATGGGACCTGTGCACGTTGTTCGACGTGAACTATCAGCCGCGCGGCATGACAGCAGAGCAGCTTCGCGAAGGGATCTACTGGCTGACGGAACGTCTGTACAGCGACGCGTGCACGGAGTTCCGGCGCAGCGGTTTTTTCGCCGGCCTGCGGCGCGCTCGACGAGTGACCAGGGGGTTCGGGGGTTCTAACCCCCCCGGACGCCAGCGCGGATGGACACGACGAGCGTCCCTTCAGCAGTGGTGACGTTGAGCTGTTCGATGTACTCGAGCCACGAGTCGAGTCCGCGCTCGGCGAGCAGTTTTGCGATGTCCACGTACAGACGGTCGTGCTCGACGCGAATGCCCGGCGGAAGTGCGCCGAGGAATCGAAGGGCTGGGCCGGCGAGGGGCAGCAGACCGCCCATCTCGAACCTGAAAACCAACACCGGCGACGCAGGCAGATCCGGCTGCCCATCGATCACGAGCGTCAGGTTGATGGGCGGCAGAAACGAGGCGGAGCCAAGCTTTACGCGAACGCCGATCCGATTGCCCCCTTGTGCGTGGAGCTGCAGGTCTCGGATATGCCGCGTGCGCGGCAGGCTTTCCGCGACGATCTCGTTCAGCAGCCTGTCTGAAACCGGCAGCATGAGCGTGGCGGTCGCGCCGCGCAGGTCTGAAAACCCGGCAGCCTGCTGCCGCATCACGAGCTGCATGAACCGTGGATCCATCGCGTTCCCTCCCCCAAGGCCCTCATTATCCACATCCACACGATCTCTCCTGTCGAGCTGGCGCCGGTGACGCCGGCGATCCGGCTCGCTTCGAGCCAACGTCGCGACCAAGAACACCTCGACCGGGTGGTATACTCAAGGCCTCGCTTTCCTGAGTCCTGCACCAGCCGGATTGCCCGGCACGGTCCTTCAGTCCTCATCAAAGCTCCAGGAGGAATCCGTGTCTGAGCTCAGGCCTTCGGGAGAGCCAGTCGTGCCCCCGTCGCTGTGCCCGTTCTGCCGTTCGCACGACATCTCGACGACGAGCAAGAAGCCCGATACGGCGAGCTACTGGCGCTGTGGCGCGTGCGGTGAGATTTGGAACGCGGAGCGGCTGCAGCACGCAAGCAGCCAACGCGGCCGAGGAGGTTGGCCGAGATATTGAGGCTGGTTCGACAATTCTGGACGCCCCGTCCCCCCGCTCCCGACAAGCCCCTCCGAGACGAGCTCCTCAGTATCGAGCGGCTGGAAGAACGAGCCCGGTCACTCGCCGCGGCCTTCACGGTGGACGCGAACCGCCACGCGCGCAGCGTGTTCCCGCGGTTCGAAGACAACGCGCGGCTGCTGCGGCGCGCGTATCGCACCATCGGCGAGGACCTGCGGGGCAGGCAGTTCGTCACCTCGGCCGGCGAATGGCTCGTCGACAACTTCCACATGGTGACGGCGGTCGTCGCCGACATCCGGCGCAACCTTCCGCACGGCTACTACCGGGAGCTGCCGGCGCTGTCTCCGCGGGAGCACGGGGGGCAGGCGCGGGCGTATGCGATGGCGATCGAGCTCGTGCGCCACAGCGACAGCCGGCTGGACCGGCCGCAGCTCGGGCGGTTCATCGAGAACTACCAGACCGTCGCGCCGCTGACGATTGGCGAGCTGTGGGCCTGGCCCAGCATGCTGAAGCTGGCCCTCGTCGAAAGCCTGCGGCGCCTCGCCGACGAAATGCTCTACGCCCGCGAGGCGCGCAACGCTGCCGACGGCTACGTGGAACGGATCGAAAGCGTCGGCGCCTATGCGCCGCCCGCGCTCCCTCCCTCGCTGCACACCGCGTTCGTCGCGCAGCTCCTCCATCGCGTGCGTGAGTTCGGTCTTCACCTGTCGCCCGTTCACGGGGCGCTCGACGAGCACCTGTCGTCGCAGCATCTGACCATCGAGGAAGCGGTCCGGATCGAGCATCAGCGGCAGGCTGCGGCGCAGGTGTCGGTGGCCAACGTCTTCGCCAGCCTCCGGCTCTGCGCGACGATCGACTGGAGCCAGTTCTTCGAATCCGTGAGTCTCGTGGATCAGGCGCTTCGCCGCGACGCCGCCGGCGTGTACTCACGGATGGACTTCCTCAGCCGGGACCGCCAGCGGCAGGTGGTGGAGCAGATCGCCGCCCCCACCGGCGAGGCGCAGCTGCGCGTCGCGCTGCGCGCGCTGGAAAGCGCGCGGCAGGAGGCCGTATCCGGCTCCGCCTCCGCCCGCGCGGCGCACGTCGGCTATCACCTGATCGATCGCGGACGGCGAAAGCTGGAAGCCGACGTCGCCTATCGGCCCCGCCTGTCGCACCGGCTGCGACGCGCCGTCGCCTCACACGCCACGAGCGTCTACCTCGGCTCGATCGCCCTGGCGACAGTGCTTGGCATGGCCGCGGCGGCCGCGTATGCGCGTAACCATGGCGGCTCCGTGCTGATGCAGATCGTGGCGGCGCTGCTCTTTGCGATTCCGGCGAGCGACGTCGCCACGGCGATCGTCCAGCGGTTCGCGACGCGGCTCGTCGCTCCGAATCGGCTCCCCAGGCTCGACTTTCTCCAGGGCGTGCCCGCGGCGTCGCGCACGATGGTCGTGGTGCCGACGCTGCTCACGAGTGTCGAGGGGGTGACGGCGCTCCTCGATCACCTGGAGGTGCTGGCGCTCGGCAATCTCGACCCCCATATCCATTTCGCCGTCCTCGGCGACTTCGCCGACGCGGGCACACGAGAGACCCCGGAAGACGCCGCGATTCTCTCCGCGGCGATCGCCGGCATCGAGGCGCTGAACGCGCGGTATGGCGGGACCCATCCCACCTTGTTCTACCTCTTTCACCGCGAGCGCCAGTGGAACGCCCGCGAGAAAGCCTGGATGGGCTGGGAGCGCAAGCGCGGCAAGCTCGAGGAGTTCAACCGTCTGGTGCGCGGCAAGACCACGAGCTTCACGGTGCAGATCGGCGATCTCGCCGTGTTGCCGTCGGTCCGCTACTGCCTCACGCTCGATTCCGACACACGGCTGCCCCGCGACGCGGCGAAAAAGCTCATCGGGATCGCGGCGCATCCGCTCAACCAGCCGCACATCGACCCACGGCTGCGCCGGGTCACCGAAGGCTACGGCATCCTGCAGCCGCGCGTCAGCGTCACCATGGCGAGCGCCGCAGGATCGCTGTTTGCGCGGACCTACGCGGGGCATACCGGCGTCGACCCGTACACGACCGCGGTGTCCGACGTCTATCAGGACCTCTTCAGCGAGGGCATCTTCACGGGCAAGGGCCTGTACGACATCGACGCGTTCACCGCGGCGCTGGACGGCCGGGTCCCGGAGAACACGCTGCTCTCGCATGACCTGTTCGAGGGGGTGCACGCACGCACGGCGCTCGTCACCGACATCGAGGTCGTGGACGACTACCCGTCGAGCGTGCTGGCGCACGCCCGGCGGCAGTATCGCTGGGTCCGCGGCGACTGGCAGATCCTCTGGTGGCTCTTCCCGTTCGTCCCGACACGCGGCGGCGTCGAGCGGAACCGCCTGCCGCTCATCTCGCGGTGGAAGATCTTCGACAACCTCCGGCGCAGCCTCATGGCCCCCGCATGCGTCGTGTTCTTCGTCGCGGGATGGACGGCTCTGCCGGGCTCGCCGGAGCTGTGGACCGCACTCGGCCTGGCGCCGTTTGCGTTCCCTCTCTACTCCCGGCTGGGCGACACGCTGGCCGGTCCGGCGCCCCGCGAGTCCAGACGCGCGTTCCTGAACACGGCCGCCGACGAGCTGAAGAGGGCGGCGGCGCGGATGTCCCTGCAGCTCGCGTTCGCCGCCAGCTACGCGTTCGGCATGGTCCACGCGATCAGCGTCACGCTCGTGCGGCTGGGCATCACCAAGCGGCGGCTCCTCGAATGGGAAACCGCCGCGTCGAGCGTGCACCGCGTTGGACGCCCGCGGGCCCTGGTGTTCATTCGGGCGATGGCCGCGGGCCCGGCGATCGCCGTGGGCGCGTTCGTGCTCGTGCTGGTGACGAAGCCGGCGGCGTTGCCGGTGTCGGTCCCCATCCTGTTGCTCTGGGCGGCGGCGCCGCTGATCGCGCTCGGCCTCAGCCGTCCGACATCACCGCGCCGGGCCGTCCTCAGCGAGCGGGATCGGGATTACCTCCGCGAGATCGCGAAGCGCACCTGGAAGTACTTCGAAGCCTTCATGGGACCGGAGGACCACTGGCTCCCGCCCGACAACGTGCAGTTCAGATCGGGGCTGACCGTCGCCCCCCGCACATCGCCGACCAATATCGGCATGGCGCTGCTCTCCACGCTCGCGGCGCACGACCTCGAATTCATCGACCTCGACGGCCTCATCGTCCGCCTCGAACGTACCCTCGACACCGTGGAAGGGCTCGAGCGGTTCGAGGGACATCTCCTGAACTGGTACGACACGCGAACGCTGGCGCCGCGCGCACCCGCGTATGTGTCGACGGTCGACAGCGGCAACTTTGCGGGCGCTCTTCTGACACTGTCGTGGGGCCTGCGGGCCCTGGCGACCGATGACGCGGGCAGCGCGAGGTCGGTCGAAGAGCGTCGCCGCCTGAACGTGCTCGCGGATCGCGCAGCCGCCATGTTCGACGCGATCGACTTCAAGTTCCTCTACGACGCGCAGCGTCGCCTCTTCGCGATTGGATACCGCCTGGCGGACGCCGAGGGACCAGGACGCTTCGACCCCTCGCACTACGATCTCCTCGCATCGGAGGCGAGGCTGGCCAGCTATCTCGCAATCGCGCGCGGGGACGTCCCCGAAGTCCATTGGTTCCACCTTGGCCGGTCGGTGACGAGCGTGCACGGCGCACCCGTGCTGCTCTCGTGGAGCGCGACGCTGTTCGAGTACCTGATGCCGCTGCTCGTCATGCGGAGCTATCCCGCGACGCTGCTCGAGGAATCCTGCATCATGGCGCTACGTCGCCAGCGCGACTACGGCGCCGTCCGGGGCGTGCCGTGGGGCATCTCCGAGTGCGCCTACAACCTCGTCGATCGCCACGACGCTTATCAGTACAAGGCATTCGGCGTTCCGGGCCTCGGCCTTAAACACGGCCTCGAAGACGAGCTCGTCGTCGCGCCGTACGCGACCGCGCTCGCGGCGATGCTGGACCCATCGGAAGCGACTGCCAACCTGCGGCGGCTGGCCGCCGCCGGCGTCGAGGGTGAGTACGGCTTCTTCGATGCGATCGACTACACGAGCCGTGAATCTGGCGACGACGACGCCGCGGTCGAGGCCGGCCGCCCTGCGGCTGGAACCGTCGTGCGGACCTACCTGGCCCACCACCAGGGCATGACGCTCGTCGCGTTGACCAACACGCTGCTCGGTGACCGCATGGTCGCACGTTTCCATGCCGATCCCAGGGTCCAGGCGACGGAGTTGCTGCTCCAGGAGCGCGTGCCGAGGCACGCGCCTCTCACGTCCCCCGCTCCGCTCGACGAAGCGCGCGTGTCCATACCGGCCCCGGCGCCTCCGGGACGGCGCTACCGTTCGGCACAGACGGCGTTCCCGCACGCGCAATTCCTGTCGAACGGCAGCTACGTGACCGTGGTCACGAACGCGGGTGGCGGAGGCAGCTTCTGGCGCGGTCTCGCCGTCACGAAAACCCGGCACGAGGCCACGACGGATCCGGGCGGGCAGTTCATCTACCTTCGCGACGTGCGAACGGGGGCGTTGTGGTCCGCGACCTACCAGCCGACCGCCGAGGAACCGACCGATTACGTGGCGACCTTCCTCGCGGAGAAGGCCACGTTCCGCCGGCGCGACGGCGACGTCACCACGCAGCTCGACATCGCGGTGTCGCCCGAGGACGACGTGGAAGTCCGGCGCGTCACGGTCAGAAATCACGGCTCGAGCATCCGCGAGATCGACGTCACCAGCTTTGTCGAGATCGTGCTGACCCCCCGCGAGGCGGACGTGGCGCATCCGGCATTCGGCAAGCTGTTCCTGCAGACGGAGTATCTGCCCCGGACCTCCGCGCTCCTCTGCCATCGGCGCCCGCGCGAGTCGCACGAGCAGGGAGTCTGGGCGATGCACGTGCTCGGCCTCGAAGGACGTACGCAGGGGGCCGTCGAATGGGAGACCGACCGCGCGCGGTTCATCGGCCGCGGCCGCAGCACGCGTCGGCCGCAGGCGCTCGACGGACGGTCGCTTTCCGGAACGACGGGCATCGTGCTCGATCCCGTGCTGAGCCTCCGCCAGCGCATCCGCATCGTCCCTGGTGGTTCGGTCCGGTTGTCGTTCGCGACGGGGATGGCGCCCGACCGCGACACGGCGGAAGCGCTCGCCCAGAAGTATCGCGATCCCGCGATGACGTCGCGAGCGTTCGCGCTCGCCTTCACCAACGCGCAGAGCACGCTTCGACACCTCGGGATCTCCTCGGACGAGGCCGTGCTGTTCGAGCGGCTGGCCTCGCGCGCGCTGTTCGCCGACGGATCGCTGCGCGCAGGACCGTCGGCCATGGCGGCGAACACCCTCGGTCAGAGCGGCCTGTGGGTGCACGGCATCTCGGGCGACGTGCCGATTCTGCTGCTTCGGGTCGTGGTCCCCGGCGACGTGGCCGTCGTAGATCAGGTGTTGCAGGCGCAGGAGTACTGGCGGCTCAAGGGTCTGATGGCCGATGTCGTCATCCTGAACGAGCACCCCATCGGTTATTTGGACGAAATCCAGGCGCAGCTCACCGCGCTGCTCGACAGCGGCTCCTGGAGGACATGGAAACACCGCCCCGGAGGGACGTACCTGCTGCGCGGCGACGGCATGTCGGACGCCGATCGGACGCTGCTCGCATCGGTGGCGCGCGCGGTGCTCGGCGGCGATCGCGGATCGCTCAAGACCCAGCTCGAGCGTCCCGCGGCCCACGCGCCGCAGCCCTCACAGCTCGTCCCGGCCGATCCCCCATCGCGCCGGGCCGTGGCCGACGCTCCGCGCTACGAACCGGTGCCTCCGCTGGCGTTTGCCAACGGCGTGGGCGGTTTCGCGGACGAGGGGCGCGACTATGTGATCGTGCTCGATGGAGCCGCCGAGACGCCGCTGCCGTGGGCGAACATCATCGCGAATCCCCGCTTCGGGACCATCCTGACCGCATCGGGTTCGGCGCATACGTGGTCGGGCAGCAGCCGGGAGAACAGGCTCACGCCGTTCGCGAGCGATCCTGTCGTCGATCCGACTTCCGAGGCGATCTTCGTGCGCGACGAGGAGTCGGCCGAGACCTGGTCGCCGACGCCGGGGCCGCTGGCGCGAACGGACGCGTCGGGCCGATTCGTCATCCGTCATTCGGCCGGCGTGACACGCTTCTCGCACGCCACGCACAGCATCCGTCAGGATCTCGCGGTGTTCGTCGACCCGGTCGATCCCGTGAAGTTCTCGGTGCTGTCGCTCACCAACGACGGCGAGTCGCGGCGCACGCTCTCGGTGTACGCGTACAACGAGTGGGCGCTGGGACCGCCTCGCGGGCGCGATCACCTCCACGTCATCACCGAACACGACCCGAACACCGGAGGCGTGCTCGCAAGAAACCCGTACAACCAGGAGTTCGCCGGCAGGGTCGCCTTTGCGTGCTCCAGCGAGCGGCCGTTCTCCACGACCGGCGATCGCCTTTCGTTCATCGGGCGAAACCGAGCGCTGGCGAACCCGGCGGGGCTCGGCGACGTGAGTCTCTCCGGGGAGTTCGGGGCCGGCCTCGATCCCTGTGCGGCGATTCAGGTGCGCGTCTCGCTCGACGCTGGAGAAACGCGCCGCGTCCTGTTTCTGATCGGCCAGGGAGAAGACGCCGCGCATGCGCGCGTCCTCATGGCCCGCCACGCCCGATTGGACGCCGCCGACGCCGCGCTGGCGGCGGGGCGCGCATCGTGGGACGCCACGCTCGGCGTCGTGCGAGTGCGCACGCCGGACGACTCGTTCGACGTGCTGATGAACCGGTGGCTGCTGTACCAGACGGTGAGCTGCCGGATCTTCACGCGCGCGAGCTACTACCAGCCCAGCGGCGCCTTCGGTTTCCGCGATCAGCTGCAGGACGGACTGGCGCTGTCGATCGGCCGCCCGGATCTTGCGCGCGAGCACCTGCTGCGCGCGGCGAGCCGCCAGTTCCTCGAAGGAGACGTGCAGCACTGGTGGCACGAGCCCGCAGGACGCGGCCTGCGCACGCACTGCTCGGACGATCTGCTGTGGCTGCCCTACTGCGTCGCCGAGTACGTCCTCGCGACCGGCGACAGCGCCGTTCTGGACGAGCAGGTGCCGTTCCTCGAGGCGCCGGTGCTCGCCGCCGACGCCGACGAATCGTATGGCCAGCCGGCGGTGTCGCACGTCACGGCCACGCTGTTCGAGCATTGCACGCGCGCCATCGAGAAAGGGCTCACCTCGGGGACGCACGGGCTGCCGCTCTTCGGCACCGGCGACTGGAACGACGGCATGAACCGCGTCGGCCGGGCCGGGCGCGGAGAAAGCACCTGGCTGGGATTCTTTGCGTACTCGGTGCTCCAGAAATTTGCGCCGCTGTGCGACGGTCGTGGCGAAACGGCGCGCGCCGAGCGATACCGGCAGGAGGCCGCCCGTCTGGCGACATGCCTGGCGCTGTCCTGGGACGGCGAATGGTACCGCCGCGGCTACTACGACGACGGGACTCTGCTCGGATCGGCACAGAGCGAAGAGTGCCGGATCGACTCGATCGCGCAGTCATGGGCGGTGTTGTCCGGAGCAGTGCCGCGACGGTTCGCCGAGCGCGCGATGGATGCGGTCCGCACGTCGCTGATGTTGCGAGGCCCCCAGATCCTCCTGCTGCTCAACCCGCCATTCGATCGGTCCGCGCAGGATCCCGGATATATCAAGGGGTACCCGCCAGGCATCCGTGAAAACGGCGGCCAGTACACGCATGCCGCGGTCTGGATCGTGATGGCGCTGGCGCGGCTGGGCAGCGGCGACGAAGCGGTCGAGCTGTTTCACATGCTCAACCCGATCAACCACACGCGCACCCCCGAGGGCGCCGCGCGGTACAAGACGGAGCCTTACGTCATGGCCGGAGACGTGTACGCGCGCGCGCCGCACGAGGGACGCGGCGGCTGGAGCTGGTACACGGGGTCGGCGGGCTGGATGTATCGGGCCGGCCTGGAAAGCATCCTCGGACTGCGCAAACGTGGGAATACGTTCGTCATCGATCCGTGCATCCCCTCATCGTGGCCGGAATACCGCATCGAATGGCAGTCCGGATCGACGCGGTATGAGATCCACGTCGTCAATCCCGACCGTCGATGCAGGGGCGTCGGCCGCGCCTACCTCGACAACGCGCCGGTGGATGCGTCAGCCATCCCTCTCGTCGACGACGGCGGCACACACCATGTGCGCGTCGAGATCGGAGAGACGAAGTGAGGACGGGTCAGCGGAGCCGGTCACCCTGCTCGCCGGCGCGATGTTCGGCGATCCAGTGAGCACTCACCCAGCCGTTATCGGTGCCTGCCCCCATCCGGATTCTCGAGACGAGGTTGATGACCACAGCGCCTGTGAGCGCCGCGCCGGCTATGATCAAGACAAGTGTCGTCATGGTCCTGGTTCGGAAAACCTGAGGAGTACTACAGACGTGCAGCGCCGAGAGCGGCTGCTGCACGAAAACGATACGGAGGGGACTCCGTTCGGAGGCCTCGCCGACCGGCGACCAGGTCCCCTCCGCGTGTTCCGGCGAGGTGTTCAGACGGCGGGTCCCACCGACGTGCGGCGGCAATCCTCGCAACGGAAATACAGAATCGGAAACGACTCGGACCTGCCGATGATCCGCGCGTTAGGGCTGCCGCATTTCGGACAGACCTCACGCTGTGGCGCCGCGACCTTCGACACACCGCCCCGCGCCTTCGGGCGCCGCTCAGCCTGGACAGAATCTGGATGCATAGTTAAGGACCGACCTCAGAGAGAAACACGGATGGTTTGCTGCGCGCTTCGTGACACCGGGACGTCAATCGCCAGGCAGGCTCGCCCCTCGGAAGATTAGACGCCGATCCGAGGCATATCGTCACCGAGCGACAGACATCTACGGCTAATCATATCGGAGAAGACACCCAGTCTGTTCCTCTTCTGCACACATTTCTCGGAAATTATCTGAAATGGCAGGGCTGCACGGGGTTCCGCAGGGTTCCCCAAGGTTCCGCAGGGTTCTCCAAGGGTGCTCGAGTCAGTGCCTGGCGAGGACTCGGAGCGGGTATTGCAAAGTGTGAGCCGGAGGATGCTCATGGCCACCACCGTTGGCCGTCTCACGATCTGGTCGATCATTGCGCTTGCCGCCATCGTGGCGATGGCGTTGATCCTTGCAAACCGCTGATCCCGCTCTGGTTATCCGACGCCGGCCTCACGATCAGGCTCTCGATGAAGAACTCCATCATGCGGTCCGGGTTGATGCCGCTGTGCCCACGGTCCGGCCCGACCTGAACCTCGAAGCTCTTGCCTGCCTGCT
>CAYZBZ010000048.1:0-3604 GCA_964476725.1 uncultured Vicinamibacterales bacterium | reverse complement strand
CCGCTGTGCCCACGGTCCGGCCCGACCTGAACCTCGAAGCTCTTGCCTGCCTGCTGCAGCGCGTTGATGAGTTGCATCATGTTCGACGGGTGGACGTTGTTGTCGGCGGTGCCGTAATACAGCATCAACCGGCCTCTCAGGTTCTTCGCGTACGTCATGGCGCTGCCCGCCTCGTAACCGGCCTTGTTTTCCTCAGGCAGCCACATGTACCGCTCGGTGTACACCGAATCGTAGTGATACCACGCCGTCACCGGCGACGAGGCGGACGCCGCGATGAACACCTCTGGATGCCTCAGCAGCGACATGACCGAAGCGTATCCCCCGTAGGACGTCCCGTACATCCCGACGCGGGTCCTGTCGAAGTACGGCCGGTTCCAGAGTGACTTCACCCCTTCGGCCATGTCGTCCACGTCGACCTGCCCGAGCTTCATATAGATCTGGTCGAGGATGCGCTTCCCCTGGCCTGGCGCGGCGCGCGAATCGAGGTTCAGCACGAGGAATCCGTATTCGGTTGTCGCGCTCGGGGTGATGAACGTCTCGCGGGCGGTGTTGCTCGCCGACGCGGGCCCGCCGTAGACGGTGACGAGCGCGGGATACTTGCGGCTCGGGTCGAAGTTCGACGGGAACTGGATGATCCCGTGCAGCGTGGTCTTGCCATCCGCCGCCTTGTAAGTGAACATCTCGGCCTTCTTCAGGCCCAGCTCGGAGAACTTCGTCATGTCGCTCTGCGCGAGCTCGGCGACCGTCTTTCCGGTTGCCGCGTCGGCAAGGCGCGTCGTCGGCGGGGTGTCGTGCGTCTGGTACACGTCGACGAAGTACTTGTTGTCCGGGGAAATGCCGCACGCGCTGCCGTCGCCGCCGGCGCCCCGACCGCCGCCTCCCCCGATCACGCAACCGCCGACGACATGATGGAAGGCGGGATCCGTGAGCCGGATGTCTCCCTTGCCGTCGAGGCCGACGCGGTGGAGCTGCATCTTCATGTAGTTGTCGCCGTCGCGCGCGGTGTAGAACAGCAACCCTGCCGCCTCGTCCACCCTCACCACGTTGCCGACCTCGAAATTCGTGTGGTTCGTCAGCGGCGCAATGAGCCTGCCGCCGAGATCGTAGAGGTACAGGTTGTTCCAGCCGTTGCGGGACGATGCCCAAATGAAGCGACGACCGTCCTTGAGAAACTGCATCGACGGATTGTTTTCAATCCATCCCGTTGGCCATTCTTCGCGCAGGATGACCCGTGTGGCGCCCGTCGACGGGTTGCCCGCGGCGTACTCCAGGATGTTCTGGCGGCGGTTGGTGCGGTTGAAGAGCAGCTCGCGGCCGTCGGGCGACCACGTCACGCGGTAGACGTAGTGGCCGACGACCGAATTGTCGAACGGCCTGCCGTCCCGGACGTCGATCTTCGTCGACCTCTTTGCCGCGACGTCGTAGACGTAGAGGTCGACGACGGGATTCGGCGCGCCGGCCTTCGGATACGCTTCCGTGTCGATCTTGCTCTGAATCTCCGTCTGAAACATCTGCAGGAAGTAGTCGGGGACGTTCTTCTCGTCGAACCGGTAGTACGCGACCCTGGTGCTATCGGGTGACCACCACATAGCCGTCGTCTGCGACAGCTCCTCGCCGTAGACCCAGCTTGCGCTGCCGTACTTGATACGTTCCTTCTCGCTGCCGTCGGCAGTGATCTGCGCTTCGTTGCCGCCCGCGACGTCGCTCAGCCAGAGGTTGCGGGCGCGATAGAACGCCTTGAGCGTCTTGTCCGGCGACAGCGCGGAGTCAGCCTGCCTTCCGCGCTGCAGGGCGCCTGAGGGGCGACCGCCGCGTCCCGCGGGTTCCAGCCCGACGCCGATCTCCCTCGCGGACTTCGTCGTCACGTCGTACCGATAGAGCTTGCCGTCTTGCGAGTACTCGAACGTCGTGCCCTCCTTCCAGCTGACGCTGAGGGCGCCCGGCTTGACGGCGGTCGGAATCTCGCGGGTCATTTTTTGGTATTGCTCGTACCCAGGCATCGTCTTCAGGCGGTCCTGGGCGCCGGCGGTCACCTGGAAGGCGCCGGCGGCAAGCGTCAGGCCCAGGGCGCCCCGGACGAGGGTTGCGGCGGTGCGGTGGTTCACGGGTTCTGTCTCCTTCACGAACGAAAAAAGGACTCCCATAGGATCCCCGTGGCTTCCGCCTTCAGGCGGAAGCGCCTCACAAGCCAGAGCGGGATGCTGAAAGATGACGGCCGGGCGCGTATGCCGTCATTGTAACCGAGCGCCATAGCGACGATCGTCTTCGGCGGGAGGAAGCGCCGTATCACGCCGCGCCAGAAGAAGACCTGGCAACATGGATTAAACTCGGCCGCGGAGGGTGATTCGTGACACTGCCCCCACAGGCCGCGCCGTCGAGCGGCGCCATCGACCAGAACCTCTTCGCAGAAATGCGCTGGCGCAGCATCGGCCCGCATCGCGGAGGGCGGACCGAGGGGGCCGCCGGCGTGGCAAGATCGTCTCTGCGCTCTCTGTCCACTCCGCGCACACACAACCACAAGGAGCCCCTGATGCGAGGTTTCAGTTGCGCCGCGGCCGCCGTGCTGCTGGGCGCGTTGACGAACGGCCCGATCGCGCGTGCGCAGCAGGCCCCTCCCCCGCCGCCGCGGGAAGGCGCCGCGCTCATCGCCAGGGCCCGCGGCATTCACGACCGCGTGATCGCGCTCGACACGCACGACGACATCAACCCGGCGAACTTCACGCAGCTCTCGCGAAACTACGCGCAGGATCTGGGGAACCAGGTCAACCTGCCGAAGATGCGAAAAGGGGGGCTCGACGCCTCCTTCTTCATCGTGTACGTCGGGCAGCCGAATCCGGAGACGACTCCTGACGCGTTCGAGGCGGCGGGCTACCAGCGCGCCTACGACCAGGCGATCGAGAAATTCGAGGCGATTCACCGCCTGACGAAGGTGCTGGCGCCGGACCAGATCGAGCTCGCGCTGGACGCGGCCGGCGTGCGCCGCATCAACGCGAAGGGGAAGAAGGTCGCGCTCATCGGCGTCGAGAACGGCTACCCGCTCGGCGACGAGACCACGGCGGTCCGCCGTGTGCAGGAGTTCTACGATCGCGGCGCGCGCTACATGTCGCTTGCGCACAACGGACACAGCCAGCTGTCCGACTCGAACACCGGCGAGCAGACCGGCTGGAAGTGGAACGGGCTGTCGCCGCTCGGCAAGCAGGTCATCCAGGAAATGAACCGCGTCGGAATCATGATCGACGTCTCGCATCCATCGAAGGAATCGATGATGCAGGCGATCGCCCTGTCCAAGGCTCCCATCATCGCGTCGCACTCCAGCTGCCGCGCGCTCTGCAACCACAGCCGCAACATGGACGACGAGCAGCTGCGTGCGCTGAAGGGGAACGGCGGCGTCATGCAGACCGTCGCGTTCGCCAGCTACGTGAAAGCGACGACCACGCCGGACCGCACCGCTGCGCAGGACGCGCTGCGGAAGGAGTTCGGTCTGCCCGACGGCACGCCGCTCGGCGGACGCGGTGGCCGCGGTGGCTTCGCCGGCGGACAACCTGGACGGGGCGGGCGCGGCGGCCAGAACGCCCTCGCCCAGCTCACCGAAGAAAAGCGCGCG
>CAYZBZ010000047.1:2678-21418 GCA_964476725.1 uncultured Vicinamibacterales bacterium | reverse complement strand
CCCGCTGTCCTGTGCGATCATGTCGCCGGGGCGCGCGGCTCAAACCGAGCGTTAGGCGGACAGGACCTGAGTTCCAGGACTCAATGCGAAGCGGGCTCGTCGTCTCGTCCTGGGCAAAGCGGGATCAGGAGAAGTAGCAATGGGCCTCGTCAGAAGATACGTGTCGCCCTTGTTTCTGTTTTTCGGACCTGTCGAAGTATTCCAAGGCAACCTCTTGGTCGGCTTTTGCCTTCTGGCAATCGGGGTCGGTGGCACGATTGAACTGTTTTCGGAGCGCAATTGGGCCCAGTCGAAAAACGTGATGCGGATCGGGCTTGGAAGCTTCGGTGTCGGGCTGATCCTTCTTGTCATCATCGTAATTCGTAGAGTGCTGGAACAGTGCGGTCGCACCGTGCGAGTGAGTCGAGGCGAATCCGTTCTCCGCGGGTGAGCGCTAGCCGTTGACCACGTCAAGGAGGAGGCATGCACTGGTATCTGGAGGTCCTCAAGAAGTATGCGGTGTTCAGCGGGAGGGCGCGCCGAAAGGAATATTGGCTGTTCGTCCTGTTCAACGTGATCATCGCTTTCGTGCTTGGGGCGATCGACGGTGCCGTCGGCCTTGCTGACACCGAGAGTGGTTTGGGTCTCTTGAGCGGGCTCTATACTCTCGCGGTCATCATTCCTAGTCTTGCGGTCTCTGTGCGCCGACTTCATGACACCGACCATAGCGGCTGGTGGTGGCTGATCGTCCTTGTGCCTATCATCGGCGCCATCGTGCTTCTAATCTTCATGATCCGAGACGGACAACCAGGCCACAACCGGTTCGGGCTCAATCCAAAGGAGCTCGCACCGTCAAGTGCGCCTGTCATGGCGGCGGCCGCCGGGCAAGCCAGAACTCAAGCCGAGAGCGAGACCCTCATGGCGTTTTGCATTAGCTGCGGCACCAAGTTTCCGGAAACTGCGGCCTACTGCCCGAAGTGCGGAGCACGAAGAACCGCCTAACACAAAATGGAGCCGACGCGCCCGACCGTCCGTGCGATCATGGCGCTGCGGCGCGCGGCTCATTTTGAGCGTTAGGCCGAATGGATCCCCGAAGTGGTGACGATCAAATACGACGATCTATCGGCGGCATTTGACTTCGTCAGCTTTGCGGCTCCGTTCGAGCACCGGGCATTCGTGTCTCTCAACACGGGCGCAATTCACTGGATTTCTGAAACAAGTCCGCTCGACGAGGAGGATCTACCGGACGATCTTGAAACATCGGATCGATACCTCGCGATTCCCCACAAGAACGATCTTGAGCTGGGCAACAACCTCGCGCTTCGGTTTGTCGAGGAACAGTTGCCGGACCGGTACGCGGACGTCCAGGGCTTCTTCCGGCGCCGCGGAGCTTACGCGCGTTTCAAAGAACTTCTGGCGGCGGAAGGGTGTCTTGAGAAGTGGCACGCATTCGAGGCCGAGTCCACGGAGCGAGCCCTGCGCCAGTGGTGCGAAGCGAATGAGATCCACGTTGCCGAGAACGACAGTTAACATGAGCCTAACACGGCTTGCAGCCGTCGGCGGCCGGTGCAATCATGAGCCGCCACGGCTGAAGCCTGCCGTTAGCGGGACAGAATGGACTCCGGAATGATTGATCACGATGACAACGGGTCACAGTGTTGACCGAGATCTTGGAACAGATTCGGACGCTGGTGGCACGCGGCGAGGTACGCGTCTCGCTCCACGGCTACGAGGAGCTCGCCGCGGACAATGTGCCGGTGCGCGATATCATCGATGGCCTGACCAGTGCGGAGGCGATTGAGGAATACCCGAATTACCCGAAGGGGCCCTGCGTCTTGGTTCTGGAGCGAGACAAGTCCGATCAGCCGATTCATGTCGTCTGGGGGATTCCGGCCGGCCAGAGCTCACCGGCGGTGGTGGTCACCGCGTACCGGCCTGATCCTGCGAAATGGGACGAGACGTGGCGAAGGAGACGGAAATGAACGCCAAGACGAGCAAACGACTCGTGCGGGAAGGCAATCTTGCGGCCGAGGTGGACGTCACGCTCGTGGAAGCTGATGGCGGCTGGACACCGTACCTCTCGATCGACGATGCGTACAAGCTGGACGACGTGCGCGACGCGCTGAAGGCGGGTGACGTCAAGCGGGCTTCTCGCCTCGCCAGTCGTGTGTACCGGTTGACACCGGTCGAAGCCTGATTCAACGAGCCCGCTAACGTTGTCTGGTCTCACTCGGCATTGTGCGGAACCCGGTGGAAGCTTGGCAGAACCGAACCCCTGCGGAACCTTGCAGAACTGAACCCGGCAGAACCTGCGGAACCCTGTAGAACTCAGCAGAACCGTTGGATCAACGATACTTCCAGGACTTCAGGTCAACGCCAGACGGCGCGACCTTTTCGATCTGCTTCGTCATCTTCTGCAACAGTTCCGCCGGTCGCGGGCCCCAGCAGTGCGGCGCGCGGCGCTGAAAGACCACCTCGCCGGTGAATTTCGGGTTGTCCGCCTTCACCAGGAACTCATTGAGTTTGTCGACGGCGTCGTTCAAGTAGTACGAGTCCATGTCGCCGACGTAGACGTGCAGCTTGTGCGCGACTTTCGGTCCGAGGGTCGCCCAGTTGGTTTGCAGGATGTGGCGCAGATCGTACTTCTTCCACTGCTCCGCGACGCTGTGGTCGATCTCGCCCGTCACCTTGTTCCAGATCCGTTTCGGATAGCCGTCCGGACCAACAGGTGAGTAGGTGGCCTCCCAGATGTCCCACTGGCCGCCCGATCGTGACTTGTCGCCGACGACGAGCTCGTACCAGTTGTCGTCCTTCATCATCGACTGGATGTTGCCGTCGGGCCGCCGCTCGTTCGGCCGCTCGACTTTCATCCAGCCCTTGTCGAAGAAGTACGCGTTCGCGTCCTTGTACACGTCGACGATCTGGTGGTACGAGAAGTCCACCGCATCGGGGCAGCTCGCGAACGAGCCGCCGTAGAAGTCGGGATAGAACACCTGGTGCGCGGCCGCGATCCACCCGCCAGTCGAGCCTCCCGACAGCATCCGCGCCCACGGTTCCTTGATCGCCCGGAACTGCGCTTCGATCGCGGGAATCAGCTCCTGGATGATGGCGTCGCCGTACGGGCCGTTGTTCTCCGAGTTCACGCCGTACGAGTCGTCGTAGTACGGCGAGGGGTGCTGCAGGGTCGCGTAAATGAACCGCGGCGTGTCTTCCGCGAGCCACAGCTTGTCGAACTCGCCGCCGCGGCCGAACCCGCCCGGCGCGCCAAGCGAGAAGTGCCCCTGAACGTAGTTGACCGGATACCGCACATCAGGGTGTTTGCCGTAGTCCTTCGGCAGCAGCACGGTCGCGCCCAGGAACATCGGCTGCCCCCACCACTTCGTGAGAATGCTGCTGCGGATCTTGATCCGCTTGACCATCTCGGTATCGGCGGGCGGTTGAATCGGCGGAATGACTTTGCCCGCGACCAGGCGGATGGGCGTCGTCGACGCCGGATCGAACGTGACCTTGACGGGGTCCCCCAGGATGTTGCCGGGCGATTCCTTCCAGTTCTGCCCCTCCCACTGATCGTTGTGCAGCCACACGTCTTTGCCGTCGGCGCGCGGGAAGCGTGTGTACACGTTGACGAACGGCTGCATCCAGTAGACTCCCCCGGGGAGATCCTTCAGGCTCGCGAGAGGATGGCCACGGTCGTCGCCGTCGATCGCCGCGGCAGTGCCCGGGGCCAGCCCTTCGACGAACTTCGAGAACAGGGGCGCGCCGGTCGGGCCGGCCTGCTCGATCGGCGGCCGCTGATTGTCGCGGCTGATGGCGACGTAGACCATGCCGGTCACCGCCTCGGCGCGGGCCTCTCTGGTGAACGAAATCTCGATCCGCGGACCCGCCGCCGCGGCCCGCTGCTGAGCGTGCGCCGTGTGCACTGCGGAGGCGGCCACCCCGGCGGCCAGCAGAAGCGCGGTCAGGAGGCGTGTCACAAGGCGTATCCGACGCATAATGCACTCATCCTAACCCATGGGTTCCCCGCCGCGCCTGCACGCGTCCCGGTTCGTCATCGCCGCTGTCGTGTCGCTGGCGCTGGTGCTGTCGGCCCCCTTCATCGGCTTCGTCCGCAGCTGGATCCGCGCCAGTTTCCCAGGACAGTTCGCGCGGATCGTCGGAGGACTTCTCGGCGCGATGGCCCTCGTCGCGCTGGGCGCCGCCGTCGTACGCATCCGCGACCGGCGTGCCGTCCGCTACACCGCGATCCTCACGGCGCTTGTCGTCGCCGGGTGGTATTCGCTCGCGCACGCCACCGGCATTCCCGAAGTGGATGTCGTCCAGCGCTTTCACTTCGTCGAATACGGGCTGATCACGTTCCTGTTTTATCGCGCCTGGCGTCCGCTGGGCGATCCCGCCGTTCTCGTGCTGCCGGCGCTTGCGGGGCTGATCGTCGGGACCGCTGACGAATGGCTGCAGTGGTTCATTCCCAACCGCATCGGCGAAATGGACGACATCTTTCTGAATGGCATCGCGATCGGGTGCGGCCTGTTGTTCAGCCTCGGCGCCGATCCGCCATCGGCCTTCAACCCGGCGCTCCAGCCAGGGTCGCTGAAGCGCATCGGCCGGCTGGCCTCGGCGTTCGTCATCGCGTTTGCGGCGTTCTTTCACGCGGTGCATCTGGGCTACGACGTCGCGGACGACGAGATCGGCATGTTCAAGTCCCGGTACTCGAAGCCGGTGCTCGAGGCGATGGCCGCGGAGAAGCTGAAGGAGTGGCGGGCGCACCCGCCGTCGCTCGTCCTCCAGCGCGTGTCCCGCGAAGATCAGTACATGACCGAGGGGGTCACACACGTACAGGAGCGCAACGAGCAGCTCGCGGCGAACGACGTCGCCGCCGCATGGCGGGAGAACCGGATCCTCGAGAAGTACTACGCGCCGGTGCTCGACACGCCGTCGTACGTGTCAGCAACCGGTCATCGCTGGTCCGCAGGTCAGCGCGCCGACGTGGAGTCGCGGTTTGCCGCGTCGCAGGGGTCGTATATCAGCGCCGCCAACCCATATCCGATCGCCGAGGCCGCTGCTCTGGGGGATCGCCCTTGCGATTGCGGTCTCGATTCTCACTGCGTGCGCGATGCTCGATCGCCGTTCCCCTCCGACGTTGTAGCGGCGGATTTTCGCGAACTACTTGCCCAACTGGAGCTCGGGCGATCATTCACCACAGAGGTAACAGAGCAAACGGAGCAAGAACATTCGGTTTTCTGTTATCTCCGTTCGCTCTGTGGTGAATCCAGAAGTGCCCACGTGAGCGCCGGCTTTCTCAGGCTCAACTCCGGGCGGGCCCTACTCCGCTCGCAGCGCGACCAGCGGATCGACACGCGACGCGCGGAGCGCGGGACCCAGACACGCGACGATGACGATCACGCATTCGAGGGACGCCACAGCCAGGTACGTCAACGGATTGAGAACGTTCACGTCCACAAAAAAATGTGACGTGAGCCGGGCCGCGATCGCCGCCAGCACGAGCCCCGCGGCGAGTCCAGGAACCAGCAGGCCCGCGCTCCCGCGCAGAACGTCAACCGCCAGGTCACGTGGAGTGGCGCCGAGCGACATCCGCACGCCGAACTCACGAAGGCGGAGGCTCACCGCGTGGGTCACGACCCCCGCAAGTCCGATCGTCGCAAGGACCAGCGCAATCAGCCCGCAGATGGTGAACACGCTGCTCGCCGTCCTGAACGGCCACAGCTGAACGGCCAGCCGCTGGGGCATCGTCGTCACCGACTGCGTCGCCACATTCGGATCCACCTGTGTGGCCGTTTCAATGAACGGCCGCACGAGGGGCGCCGGCGGGCCCGCGGTTCTGGCAATCACGGTGAGGCCTCCCTCGTACTCCGATGCACGCATCGGCAGATAGAGCGCGGGCCGATTCTCTCGCCCGTGATCGCGGGTGTTCGCCGCAATGCCAATCACCGTGAGGGGTTCGCCCTCGGGACCCACGCGCAGCCGCTCGCCAAGGCCGCCGCCATCGGGCCACTGCTGGCGCGCCAGCGCTTCGTTCACCATCACTTCTTCAGCAGGCTTGCGGCCGTCGAATTCCCGCCCCTCGCGCACCGGGATGCCCATCGTCCTGAAATACGCAGCGCCTGCAGCGTAGGTGGCGACCTTCGGACACGTGTCGCCGGCGCAGGCGCCGCCCTGTGGCCACACCGTGGTCAGCCGTTGGAAGCCGATGAAGAAAGGCACGCGGTCGGCAACCGCCACGTCAACGACGCCCGGAAGCGTACGAAGGCGCGTCGTAAGGGTTTCGATGTAGCGCTCCGTCGCATCCGCGGAGTAACCGTGCAACGCGGGTTCGAGCTCGGCGACCACCAGTCGTTCACGCTCGAAGCCGAGCTCTGTCGTGGCCACGCTCGAGTACGCCTGGACAAACAGCGCCGCTACGACGAGAAACACGGTGGAGCCCGCGATCTGCGCGCCGACCAGCCATCGGCGCAGCGGCGAGGGTCGCCCACCCGCAGAATTGGCGCCCTGCGATCCAAGCACGCGCATCACGTTCACCCGGGCGGATGCGATGGCAGGCCACACGCCGGGCAACACGCCCGCAATCGCCACGAGAGCCGTGACGAACCAGATGACGTTGGCGTCCGGCGTGAGATCGATGTGCTGCGGCTCCGCGATGGGAATCGCAAATGCGCCGACCAGAGACTGCGTCCACCAGGCGATCAGTAGCGCCAGCGCGCCGGACAACGATGCCAGGACGAATCCCTCGGTCACGACCAGCCGCATGAGCCGCACCGGTGTCGCGCCGAGCGCCGCGCGGATGCCCATGTCGCGCTCGCGCTCAACGGCGCGAGCGAGCAGCAGGTTCGCCACGTTGAAACAGGCGAGCAGCAATACGAGGCCGATGATGCACATCACCGCGGCGGCGACGGAGCCCATCGCGCGGAGCTCGGAGTTCCCACCGCTGAAGAGTCGAAACTTCGCCCCGCGCTCGCGATGCGTTTCCGGCCACTCGCGGGCCATCGCCGCCGCCGCCGCGTCGAGGCGGCCCTGTGCCTCGGCGATCGACACGCCGGGAGCGAGTTGTCCCATCATGAACAGCCAGCGGGCATCGCGTGCCTGCATTCTTGCCGGGCTGCCGTAGAGCGTCAGTTCCCCGAGAGGGAGCCACACGTCTGGCGAGTAGATGCCGGCGGGTCCGTGGAACCATTCGGGGATGACGCCCGACACCGTCACGTCGACGTTGTTCAGGCGAAGCGTGAGGCCGGCCAGCGACCGGGACTGCAGCTTCTGCCGCCAGAATCGTTCTCCGATCGCCACCGACGGCGCCCCGCCCGAAACCACCGCGACATACAGGCGGCCGGCAATCACAGGCGCGTGGACCATCGAAAAATAGTTCGAAGAGACGAGCAGGACCCACGCCGTCTCGGTGGTGCCGTCGTGCCGCCACGCCATCGAGGACGGCGCCTCGGCCGCCATCGTGACGGCGCCGCGGGTTGCATCCGAGAGTCGCTCGAACTCCGCTCGTGAACCGTACCCGCCTTCATCGCCTCCCGGAGTGATGGCGATGCGGCCAGCTCCGGGGGTGTCGCGGGTCGCGGACCCTTTGAAGAGCAGGGCATTGACCACGCCGAAGGCCACAGCGTTGACGCCCAAGCCGACGGCAAGCGTGAGCACTGCCGTGGCCATGAAGGCCGGACGACGGCGGAGCTGCCGAATGGCGAGACGAAGATCCTGCAGGAGGCCGTTCATCTAGAGAGAAGACGGGGGCGCCGCGCGAAGGTTCCCGAGCAAGTCGCCAGCAACGCGACCGTGCCGCGCGCGACATAGTCCCACCGCCTGAGACGCATCATCGATCGCGCCCGGAAAGCCGCGCAATCGGCCTCTGCACGATCTGCGACCTTCGTACGAAAAGGCGATACCCGCGGCGTCGATCCGCTCGCGGAAAGGCAGCCGGGGACCCGCGCTCTCGTTCCCAGCCGCACGCTCTTCGAGCTGGCGCAGATCGTCCACGAGCGGCCTCGTCGCCGACAGGTTCCAGCGAAGGTTGTTGAGCTGGGTCGCGATCCGGTGCGCGCTGGCGCGCGCCCCCCTTCCGTTGCGAAACAGAGACGACTAGAACAACGATATTCACTAACGGAGGCAACAGAGACGATTAGAAAAGTTATCTCCGTTACCTCCGTTGCCTCTGTGGTGAATTCCACGGCCTTCTGTGGTGCATGTGAACAGCCAGCTCGTCCAGAGTGGCGCCTGCCGTAAGTCGAGCGGCCGAGTGGGATAGGATCGTCTCATGCACCGCTACGCACGCTTCGCGCTCGTACTCCCCGCGCTCTACCTCATGGGCCTGCTTCCTGTCGCGCCGCAGCTGGCTCCGGCGGCTGCGGCTGCCAGCGAAGCCGCGCCGCAGACATCAGGGCCAGGCGACGTCTTTCACCGGCCGCTCGATCAGATTCTCGACCTCTATGTGCGCGATGGCCTCGTCTACTACCGGGCGCTCCGAGCCGAGCGCGGGAGGCTCGATCGGTACGCCGCGTCCTTGAATGTCCCTGCGGACACCTTCGAGTCGTGGTCCCGCGAGCACAAGATGGCGTTCTGGCTGAACGCCTACAACGCGTTCGTCCTGCAGACGGTCGTCGACCAGTATCCGATTCGCGCGCGCAGCGCGACCTACCCGGCGAACAGCATCCGTCAGATCCCGGGCGCATTCGAGCAGGCCCGCCATCGCGCGGCCGGACGCAGCGTGACGCTCGACGCCATCGAAAAGACCATCCTGCCGGAATTCAAGGAGCCCCGGCTGTGTCTGGCGCTCGGCCGGGGAGCGATCGGCAGCGGCCGGCTGAAAAGCGAAGCGTACTCGGGCGCGCGGATCACGGAGCAGCTCGACGCCATCCAGAAAGAGTTCGTGTCGGAGCAGGCGATGCTGACGATCGATCGGACGTCGAACCAGGTGTCGGTGACGCCAATCGTGAGCTGGCACGACGCCGGGTTCATCGCCGCCTACGACAAGGGCGCTGCCGGGCCGTACGCCGAGCGATCGCCGATCGAGCGCGCCATCATCGCCTTTATCACGCCGCACCTCCTCCCGCTCGAAAAGGAACTGCTGCGAAAGAACGAGTTCAAGGTGACATATCACCCGTTCGACTGGCGGCTGAACGACCTCACGGGCGGCAGGCCGAGGTAATGGACCTTTCCCTCACCGACAAGATCGCCATCGTCACCGGCTCGAGCCGCGGGCTGGGGCTTGCGAGCGCTCGGGCGCTCGTGGCCGAGGGATGCCGGGTGTGTATCTGCGCGCGCGGGTCGGAGCGGCTCGCCGACGCGGCTCTCGAGGTCGAGGCGGCGGCCAAGCGTCCGAACATGATCATGGCCGTGCAGGCCGACGTCTCCACCGCCGACGGCATCGCCCTCGTCGTCGCGCGGACGACGGAGACGTTCGGCGGCCTGGATATTCTGGTGAACAACGTCGGGCGCGCGGACGGTACGGATCTGCTCGACACGTCCGACGCGGAGTGGCAGGCGGCCATCGACGAGACGCTCTTTCCGGCGATCCGCGCATCGCGGCTCGCAGTGCCCCTCATGAAACAGCGCGGCGGCGGCGCCATCATCATGATCGCGTCCATCTGGGGTCGCGAGTCGGGTGGCCGGATGACCTACAATGCCGTCAAAGCCGCCGAGATCAGCCTCGCCAAGTCGCTCGCGCAGCAGCTCGCGCCGGTCAACATCCGCGTGAACAGCGTCGCGCCAGGATCGATCGTGTTTCCCGGCGGCTCGTGGCACAAGCGGCAGCGGGCGGACCCGGAGGGCATCGCGGAGTTCATCAAGCGCGAGCTGCCATTCGGCCGTTTCGGCCGTCCTGAGGAGGTCGCGGCTGTCGTCGCGTTCCTCGCATCTTCGAAAGCCAGCTGGGTGAGCGGCGCGTCGATCACCGTCGACGGCTGCCAGTCGCGGTCGAACATCTAGGCTCTAGGCTCCAGGCCCTGGGCGCTCCAGGCTCTGGGCCCTAGGGTCTGGCCGAAGCCTAAAGCCAACCTAAAGCCCAGAGCCCAGAGCCTAAAATGATCGCCACTGAACTCGCCGACGGAATTCAATCGCTGGCCGACTGGCTGTTCGTGCCCGTGCTGGTCATCGTGCTCTTCGGCACGGGGCTGTTCCTGACCGTGCGCCTGCGGGTGGTGCAGCTCCGGCGCCTCGGCGAGGCGATGCGCGCCTTCTTCGGAGGGCAGACGGGGGGCGCCGCCGGCGCGCTGACGCCGTTTCAAGCGTTCATGACGGCGCTGGCGGCCACGATCGGCACCGGCAACATCGCCGGTGTCGCGGCCGGGATCGTCTCGGGCGGGCCCGGCGTGCTGTTCTGGATCTGGTGCTACGGCTTCTTCGCGACCTCGATCAAATTCAGCGAGGCCGTGCTCGGCCTCACCTTCAGGCAGGCCCGTGGAGAGCACGTGCAGTCGGGGCCGATGTACTACCTGCGGGACGGCCTCCGATCGCCGTCGCTGGCGATGGCCTATGCGGTCGTCGCGGGGATCGCCGCGCTCACCACGACGCCGTTCACGCAGACCAACTCGATCGCGCTTGTGATGAACAGTCAGGTCGGCGTCCCGTTCTGGATCTCCGGGGTCACGATTGCGGTCCTGACCTGGCTCGTGATCATCGGCGGCATCAAGTCAATCGGCCGCGCCGCGCAGATGCTGACGCCGCTCAAGGTCGGCCTCTATCTGGCGGGCGGGCTGTTCGTGATTCTGTCGTTCGCGTCGCGCATCCCCGAGGTGCTGGCGCTGGTCTTGCGCGAGGCATTCACGACCCACTCGACGCTCGGCTTCGGCATCTTCATCGCGATGCGCTACGGGCTCGCGCGCGGCCTGTATGCCAACGAAGCCGGTTATGGCACCGCGGCCGTGGCATACGGCACCGCTCAGAGCAACAGGCCGTCGCAGCAGGGCCTCAACGCCGTCATGGAGGTCTTCATCGTGTCGTTCGTCACCTCGACGATTACCGCGATGACGATTCTTCTGACCGGCGCGTGGTCATCGGGGCTGACCAGCACCGCGGCCGTGGCGAGCGCGTTCAACGCCGCGATGCCCGGCTTTGGCGGCTACGTCGTCGCGTTCTGTGTCTTTCTGTTCGGCTACACGACGCTCATTGGCTGGGCATTCTACGGCGAGCAGTTCCTGGAGTACTGGCTGGGGCGGCGCGTCGTGATGCCGTACCGGTGGATCTACTGCCTCCTCATCCCGTTCGGCGCCGTCGCCAGGGTCAACCTGGTGTGGGCGTGGGGTGATTTGATGAACGCGCTGCAGATCTTCCCGAACCTGATCGGGGTCCTCGCCCTCAGCGGAATCGCCGCGAAGGCAGCAACGAGAAAGTCTGAAGGCTGAAGTAAGTAGTTTCGCCTCTTGATCGCCCACCCAAGGCCTGCTACCATCGGTCCCGCAATCCCAACGGCCTCAACACTTTCCCATGCCGCAAGAGACCCTTCCCGTCGTCACCGGAGACAAGGACCGATCGCTGCAGGAGGTGCTCACGCGCCTGACGGCCTCGCGCGGGCCGACGGGCCCCGACGCCGATCCGGTCGTCACGGCTGCGCACCGCCTGCCCGCGATTGCCGCATCGTTCGCGCCCTATCCTGCGGGGACCGACGAGCGCCTGCGCTCGGCGCTCTCCGCACGCGGGATCGACCAGCTCTACACGCACCAGGCGGAAGCGTTCGCGCACGTGCTGGCGGGCCGCAACGTCGTCACGATCACGCCGACGGCCTCGGGAAAGACGCTCTGCTACAACGCGCCGGTGCTGAACTCGATCCTGCAGGATCCTGCCACGCGGGCCCTGTATCTGTTCCCGACGAAGGCGCTGGCGCAGGATCAGCTTGCCGAGCTGCACGCGCTCGCGGAGCTCCTCCGCGAGGAGAGCGCCCGCGGCCCGCGCGAGGCGCCGGAGGGAAGCGCCGAAGGCGCCGCCGAGCGCGAGCGCGTGGGGGTGGGGCCCCACGCGCAAGTACGCAAGGTCACGCGCGATTCGGACGTCAACATCGGCGTGTTCACGTACGACGGCGACACGCCGTCCGATGCGCGCCGCGCCATCCGCGGCAAAGCGCACGTCGTGTTGAGCAATCCCGACATGGTGCACTGCGGGATTCTGCCGCACCATCCCCGCTGGGCGAAGCTCTTCGAGAACCTGCGTTTCGTCGTCATCGACGAGCTGCACGCGTATCGAGGCGTGTTCGGCAGTCACCTCGGCAACATCCTGCGCCGCTTGCAGCGCATCTGCCGGCACTACGGCTCCGATCCGATCTTCATCTGCTCGTCGGCGACGATTGCGAACCCGCGCGAGCTTGCGGAGGGGCTGACCGGCCGGCCGTTCGAGCTCGTCGAGAAGAACGGCGCCCCGCGGGGCGAGAAGTTTTTCCTGTTCGTCAATCCGCCGGTCGTCAACGCGCAGCTCGGCATCCGGCGGTCGTACCTTGCCGAGGCGCGCCGGGTGGCGCTCGAGTTCCTGCGGCACAACCTGCAGCTCATCCTCTTCGCGCAGAGCCGGCTCGCGGTGGAGATCCTGACGACGTATTTGAAAGACGCGTTTCATGGGCCGCCGGGCGCCGCAGACGTGATTCGTGGATACCGGGGGGGCTACCTGCCGAACCGCCGGCGGGAGATCGAGCGCGGGCTTCGGGACGGGCAGGTGCGCGCCGTCGTCTCGACCAACGCGCTCGAGCTCGGGATCGACATCGGCGCGCTCGATGTGTCCGTGATGGCGGGATATCCGGGCACCATTGCGGCGACGTGGCAGCGCGCGGGCCGCGCCGGCCGGCGTACGTCGCGATCCGCGGCGGTGCTCGTCGCGAGCAGCGCTCCCATCGATCAGTTCATCGTCCGCAATCCCTCGTACTTCTTCGACGCGAGCCCCGAGCACGCGCTGATCAATCCGGACAACCTGCACATCCTGCTCGATCACGTGAAGTGCGCGGCGTTCGAGCTGCCGTTCACGAACGACGAGCACTTCGGCGCGGAAGGGCGCCGCGAGGAGGTCGATCTGCAGGCGATCCTGTCGGTGCTGTCGGAAGAAGGATTCGTTCACCAGGCGGACGGGCAGTGGAACTGGACGAACGAGTCGTATCCAGCCGACGCGGTGAGCCTCCGGTCCGTCTCCTCGGACAACTTCGTCGTCGTGGACTGCACCAACGGGGAGCGCGTCATCGGCGAGACCGACTTCACGAGCGGCCCCTCCACGCTGCACGAGAAGGCGATCTACATTCTCGAAGGGCAGCTGTTCCAGGTCGAGCGGCTCGATTTCGACGGTCGCAAGGCGTACCTGCGCGCGGTGGACTGCGACTATTACACCGACGCCATCACCTACACGAAGGTGACGATCCTGGACACCTTCGCATCGGAAGCTGCCAGCTGCCAGTTTCCAGCTTCCAGCGATGCGCCCGATGTGAGCCCCGATGTGAGCCCCGATGTGAGCAACGTCGCGTTTCCGATCGCCGACCACGCGCCGAATGCCGGTCGAAGTCACGGCGAGGTCCACGTCGTGTCGCGCGTCGTCGGGTTCAAGAAGATCAAGTTCTACACGAACGAGAACATCGGCTCCGGCGAGCTCGACCTGCCGGAGCAGCAGATGCACACGTCGTCGTACTGGCTGACGATTCCGGCAAGCGTGATGTCGTCGCTGCCGGTTGCCGGGGACGATCGCCGGGACGGCGTCATCGGCCTGGCATTCGCGATGAAGAACATCGCGCAGCTGCTGCTGATGTGCGATCGGCACGACATCGGGCTGTCGGTGGACGGCGGCACGCTCGAGAGATCGAAACAGACCGGCGGTGTCGGCGGCGTGCCGGACGCGCTGGCCACAGAGCCGAACGTGTTCATCTACGACAACTATCCCGGGGGCATCGGATTCAGCCGGCCGCTGTACGAGATGCACTCGCTGCTGCTCGAGCGCACGCGCGAGCTGATTGTGGGATGCGCGTGCGAGTCCGGGTGCCCGTCGTGCGTCGGCCCCGAAGGCAACACGGGGCCGCACGCGAAGACGGTCGCGTCGCACATCCTCGACCGGCTGCTCGAGGCCGAGGCCGTCTGATGGATCTGACGTCGCGGCTGCGCGCCATCGTGCAAGGCGGGCCCCCGAAACCTGGCCCCAGGCCTGACGACGACCACCGGCCTGGCCACCCGCCCATCCGGGAGCTGACCTGCGAGTCCGACACCGGAGGGTCCGAAGCCGTCATGGACGTGGCGCGTGTCGGCGCCATCCTCGGCGGCCGGCTGGCCGATACTGCGTTCGGGCAATGCGTCGTGATCGATCGCCGTTACGAGGCGGACCGTCTTCACGGCACCATCCGGATAGGGGACTGCGAGGTCGAGGACTGCGACGGGCTCGGGATCCTCGATCCGTCATTGGCATACTCACGCCCTTTTCCGCGCACCATTTTCATCGACCTCGAGACCACGGGGCTCAGCGGGGGGGCCGGCACCGTCGCGTTCCTGGTGGGTTGCGGGTATTTCGACCTGGGCGCGTTCCAGGTGCGGCAGTTTCTGCTCACCAGCTTCACGTCCGAGCGCGCGCTGCTCGCCGCCGTCGCGGAGTTCTTTTCCGGAGCGGATCTGATCGTCACCTACAACGGCAAGACGTTCGACGTGCCGGTGATGGAGACGCGCTGGCTATTCCATCGCCTGGAGATGCCGCTCGGCGGGGTTCCGCATTTCGACATGCTGCACCCGGCGCGGCGGCTGTGGAGAATGCGGGCTGGGTCGGCGGGGGACGTCGAGGACTCGGGCTGCCGGCTGACGACGCTCGAGCGGACGTTGTTCAACGTCACGCGCATCGGGGACGTGCCGGGCTTCGAGATCCCCGGGCGGTTCTTCAAATTCCTGCGCAGCGGGGATCCGCGGCCGCTCGAGCCGGTGCTCGAGCACAACCGGCTGGACCTCGTCTCGCTGGCGGCCGTGATGGCCAGGGCTGTGCACCTCGCACGCGAGGGACAGACGGCGTGCCGGGACTGTGCCGAGGCGCTTGCCCTCGGACGCGTGTTCGAGCGGGCGGGTGGGGACGATCGATTCCACGGGCGCGCGAGCGCACTCACGCGCGCGGAAGCGTGCTACACGCGCGCCGCCGAGTCGCGGGCGGCGGATGTGAAAGGGGAGGCGCTCTACCGCCTCGGCATCCGGTATCGGCGCGAGCGGCGGTTCGCTGAGGCGGCGGCGATCTGGCGGGAGGTCATCGAGCTGACCGAGCCGCGCGGCGTCCGTCGCGTCGGGGCGCTCGGCGAGCTGCGGCAGCTTGCGGCCGAGGCGCTCGCGATCCATCACGAGCATCGCGAACGCGACCTGACCGGGGCGCGAGAGCTTGCGCTCTTCGCGCTGCAGGAAGCCGGCGGCCGGCGCGCCGACGGCATGCGCCATCGGCTGGCGCGCCTCGATCGGAAGATCTGCCGGACGACGGCGCCGAAGTCCGCCAAAAAAACAGACGCTCAGCTTTTCTCAGGCTGAGCGTCTGATCGATGTCGGTCGTGAAGAGTTGGGCAGGAGCGCTCGCGCGCGGCGTCAGGCGTTACTTCGCCGCGAGCGCGGTCTTCTCGGTCTTCTCGGTCTTCTTCGTCTTGGCGGCGGCTTTTCGGCTTTCGGACGTCTGCACGCCAAACCGCTTCGTGAACCGCTCGACGCGGCCCTCGGTGTCCACCAGTTTCTGCCGTCCCGTGAAGAACGGGTGGCAGTTGTTGCAGATTTCGAGGTGCAGCTCCGGCTTCGTTGACCGGGTCTTCCACGTGGCGCCGCACGCACAGCGCGCCTCGATCTCGTGGTACTTGGGATGAATCCCTTCCTTCACAGCACGCTCCTTCAGGCTCTAGGGAAAAGGGTATTATATCAGACCTGCGACATCAAGGTAACCAGCGTAACCAGCACAGCCGTAAGGACATCTCCTTACTCGCACTTACTCGATGTAGTCCACGGTCCGGTGCCACCGATGTCGGCGTAGCTCGGCCATAAGACTCTCCGGCAGTTGACGGCCGTCGCTGACCGCGATGTTCTCCTCGACGTGCCGAAGCTTTCGCATTCCTGGGATGACGGTGCTGACGTCATGGCTCTGCAGGATGTGACGGAGCGCCAGCTCCGGCATCGTCATGTCCCGCGGAACCGCGGGCCGGAGCCTCTCGATTCGTTCGAGGGTCGGGAGAAGGTTCTCCGCGCGGAAGTAGATGTTGCGGAAGTCCCCCGTCGGCCAGCTCGACTGGGCCGTCAGCCTGCCTGTAAGGCTCCCTTCGTCGAACGGCACGCGCGCGATGATCGCGATGTTCTTCTCACGGCACGCGGGGAAGAGCTCGTCCTCAGGGTTTTGGTCGAGCACGTTGTACACGACCTGGACGGCGTCGATCAGTCCTGTATCAAGTGCGCGAAGCACGTTCGCCGGCTGCCAGCGGTTGATGCTGATCCCGATCGCGCGCACGAGGCCTTCTTCCTTGAGCGCCGCCGCCGCGCGCTGCCAGCGGTCGTCTTCCGCCCACGTGTCGCTCCAGACGTGGAACTGCTGCAGATCGATCGTCGAGACATCGAGATTCCGCAGGCTCTTCTCGGTGTACTCGCGGATGTAGTCCGGCGGATAGACCTCGTCCAGCGTGTACTCGGGGCGCGCCGGCCACCTGCGGTTCTTCGGCGGTATCTTGGTGGCGGAGTACAGCCGCGCGTCCGCGTGGCGCTTCAGCGTCTTCCCGAGCAGTCGCTCGCTGTGCCCGTCGCCGTAGGCCCACGCCGTATCGAAGAAGTTGCAACCAAGGGCGATCGCGGCGTCGAGCGACGCAAGCGACTCCTCGTCGTCGCTCCCCGTCCACCCCGCCATGCCCCACATCCCGTAGCCCACTTCCGAGACATTCCAACCGGTGCCGCCAAAACGTCGATAGCGCATCCCGCCATTCTATCCCCGAAGATCCCTACCGTGGCTTCCGCCTTCAGGCGGAAGGACAAGTTATCGGAAGGCAAATAACAGGCGGTGGGCTGAACTGCATCGCGGCTGTAGAATGGCGCGCATGAAGCGCGTGATTCCAGCTCTCGGCCTCGTCGTTTCCCTGTGCGTTTCCGCTCTCGTCGCGCAGGCTCCCACTGAACCTCTCGACTACGCGACGCTGGCGCAGATCCGGGACGAAGGACTGAACCGCTCGCAGGTGATGGATCACATCAGCTGGTTGACCGACGTCTACGGCCCGCGGTTGACCGGTGGGCCGGGCATCCTCCAGGCCAGTGACTGGGCGATCAGGAAGTTCAACGAGTGGGGGCTGGCGAATCCGCACCGCGAGACGTTCGCGTTCGGCAAGGGCTGGTCCCTGGTGCGCTTCAGCGCGCACATCATCGAGCCGCAGATCCAGCCGCTCATCGGATTTCCCGGCTCGTGGACGCCCGGCACCAGCGGTGTCGTCACGGCCGATGTCGTACGTGTCCAGATCGACAGCGAGGCGGATTTCGAGAAGTACCGCGGGAAGCTCCTGGGAAAGATTGTCCTGACGCAGCCGGAACGTCCGGTGCCGATGCTCGAAGGCCTGATCGTCCACCGCATGAGCGAAAAGGACTTCGCCGAAGCCGCGACAACGCCGATTCCGCAACCACGCGGCGGCGGCGCCGGCAGACGAGGACGCGGCGCGGCGGATCCCTCCGACGACGAAGACGCGGCGGGCGGCCGTGGCGGCGCGCAAGGCCTGACGGCAAAGATCGCGCAGTTTTATAAGGCCGAAGGGGTCGTTGCGACGTTCAATCGCGGCAGCGACAACATCATGGCCTCGATCGGCAGCAACCTTTCCGCGCAGCAGCAGCGCCCCGATGGCGGCACGATCTTTCCGACCGGCAACGGGTCGCGCGGCCCGGACGCCGGCGGCGGCGTCCCAGGCGTGACGCTCGCGGTCGAGCACTACAACCGGGTGGTGCGCGTCCTGGCGAAGAACGTCCCGGTCAAAGTCGAGCTGCACATCGAGACGAAGTTCTACGACGAGACCGCGCCGAACGGATTCAACACGATCGCCGAAATCCCAGGCACCGATCCAGTGCTCAGGGACGAGGTCGTCATCCTGGGCGCGCACTTTGACTCCACCGCCGGCGCGACCGGCGCCACCGACAATGCCACCGGATCCGGCGCGATGATGGAGGCCATGCGGATCCTCAAGGCCATCGGCGTGAAGCCGCGCCGCACCATCCGTATCGCGCTCTGGGGCGGCGAAGAACAGGGCCTCCTGGGTTCGCGGGCGTATGTGAGGGAGCACTTCGCCGACCCCGCAACGATGGCTCTGAAGCCGGCGCACGCGAAAGTGGCTGCGTACTTCAACTCCGATAACGGCACCGGCCGCGTGCGCGGCGTCTGGCTGCAGGGCAACATGGCCGCCGGCGCCGTCTTCGAGCAGTGGATGAAGCCGCTGGCGGATCTCGGTGTCGCGGCGCTCGGACCACGCTCGGTCGCCTCGACGGACCACGCGTCCTTCGACGCCGTCCGTCTGCCAGGCTTCCAGTTCATGGTCGACCGGCTCGAGTACAACTCGCGCACGCACCACTCGAACATGGACTTCTACGATCGCGTCCAGCGCGACGACATGGTGCAGGAGGCAACCGTCATTGCGGTGTTCGCCTACAACGCCGCGATGCGCGACGACAGGCTCCCGCGCAAGCCATTACCGAAACCGCAGCCCATTCGAGGATCTCAGTAGACCGGAGTCGGTTCCGGGTTCCGGGTTCCAGGTTCCGGGTTCAGGTTCCGGGTTCCGGGTTCAGGTTCCGGGTTCTGCGCGGCCGGTGATAGTTGAAGTACGCTGGAACTGCTTACGG
>CAYZBZ010000047.1:0-2578 GCA_964476725.1 uncultured Vicinamibacterales bacterium | reverse complement strand
GGTTCCGGGTTCTGCGCGGCCGGTGATAGTTGAAGTACGCTGGAACTGCTTACGGCGAGTCCACTCTGGGGAGTACGGCAGGATTATCTACAAAACCCGCGCGGCATGATGCTGGCAATGTCTCTGGACATGGCTGGGGTGACGCGCTTCGAAGATCTGGATGCGTGGAAGCTCTCAGTGGAGCTCCGCGATCTCGTCTACAGGTTGACAGAGTCTGGGAAGGTTCTGCGCGACCCTGCCTTTCGGTCTCAGATTCGAGATTCAGCCAGCTCGCCTCCCCGGAATATTTCCGAGGGGTGGGGCCGTTTCAATCCCAAAGAGAATGCGCAGTACTGCCGGACAGCGAAGGCGTCTCTTGATGAAACGAAGAACCATCTGCGTCACGGCCACACGGAGAAGTACTTCGACGAAGGGCACTTCAATGAGGCCATGACGCTGGCTCGGCGCGCCAGGGGGGCGACAGTAGGCCTGATACGTTATCTGGAATCGTGCAAAGGACGCCTCCCTTGGGATCCACCCCGAACCCCGCGCCATACACAAACCTGAACCTGGACCCCCGGAACCTGAACCCGGAACCTGAACCCGGAACCCGGAACCGGAACCCGGAACCCGGAACCCGGAACCCGGAACCCGGAACCCGGAACCGTCACCGGCCGGCCGCGGTCGACGTCGGGCAACTATGCAAGAGCTGGCAGTCGTCGAAGGCACGATACGCAATCGCACGTCAGCGGGATAATATTCGGAGGATGAGCACGCGCGTTGCGCGGTGGGGCGTCGTCATGGTCGGCGGGACGCTCGTGGTCCTCGCGATTGTCGCAGGCGCCGGATCCCGCACCGCGTCGCTGCGAAAGCTCGTCATCGACACGCTCTCGGATCGCCTGGACTCCGAGGTCGAGCTAGAGGCCTTCAGCGTCGACACCTTTCCGACAGTCCACATCACTGGAGCCGGCCTGAGCATCAGGCACAAGGGCAGGCGCGACGTCCCCCCGCTCGTCGCGGTCCGCAGCTTCAGGATCGACGGCGGTCTGCTGGGCCTGCTGAGCCGGCCGCGGCGGTTCCGCACCGTTACGCTCACAGGCCTGCAGGTCAACATTCCGCCGGGCGGCTTCAAGAGGCGCGTTGACGGCGACAGCGTCACCTCACCGACTGCCGAAAGCGCCACGCCATCGACTCCCGAAGACGACGCTGGTGGCCCAGGGGCGATGGTCGTCAACAAGCTGGTTGCAGATGACGCGTTGATCAGGCTCATACCGAGGCGCGCCGGCAAGGAACCCCGGGTGTTTGCCGTGCACCGCCTGACCATGGAGCCGCTCGGCCGCGGACAGGTGATGTCGTACGTCGCCACGGTGATGAACCCGCTCCCGAAAGGACTCGTGCAGACGACGGGGACGTTCGGCCCCTGGCGTCGTGGAGATCCCGGCGGCACGCCGCTCACGGGCAGCTACACGTTCGACAACGTCGATCTGTCGACGGTCAGAGGCATCGGAGGCACTCTCAGCTCGGCGGGGACGTTCGGCGGCCAGCTCGATCGCATCCGCGTCATTGGGGAGACGCGCACGCCGGACTTCCGCGTCAACGTCAGCGGCAATCCCGCGCCTCTTCACACGAGATTCGACGCGATGGTCGACGGCACCGACGGCGACACGTATCTCAACGCCGTGTCGGGGACCTTGGTTCGCACCGCACTGACGGCACGAGGCGCGGTCGTCGGGGCCGAGGGCGTAAAGGGGCGCACCGTACAGGTGCACGTGAAGATCGACGACGGGCGGATCGAGGACGTGCTGCGGCTCGCGATGAAGGGGGACACGCCCCTGATGACGGGGCGCCTCGCGCTGCACGCCGACCTGAGCCTGCCTGCCGGACCCGAGGACGTGATCGACCGACTCGATCTTGCGGGAGAGTTCGGCGTGGCGGCCGCACGGTTCAGCGACGGAAGCGTGCAGGCGAAGATCTCCGACATGAGCGAGCGGGCACGCGGCCTCAAGCCGGAAGAGCATTCCCAGAACGTGATGTCGGACCTGAAGGGGAAGTTCCGGCTCGATCGCGGCGTGCTGACACTCCGGGACGCCACCTTCAGGATTCCCGGCGCCACGGTGCAGATCGCGGGCCACTACGGCTTGCGCAACGAGGCGATCGAATTCGATGGCACCATTCGGATGCGGGCCACGATCTCGCAGGCGGCCGGCGGCGGGCTGAAGTCGTTCTTCCTGAAGGCCGTCGATCCGCTGTTCCGCAAACCGGGCGCAGGGGCCGTGCTCCCGATCAGGATCCGAGGCAGCCGCGACGATCCCAAATTCGGCCTGGACGTCGGCAGGGTCTTCGGCCGGCGCTGAAGCCTGGCGCGCAAAGGGAACGGAGAGCACGGTCGAAGCCCTACCGCCCCCCGTTCGCCATCGATCCGAGGAACTCCATGTTGTTCTTCGTCTTGCTCATCTTCGACAGCAGCAGCTCCATCGCCTCGGTGGGGGACAGCGGGGTGAGCACCTTGCGCAGCACCCACACACGGTTGAGGTCCTCCTTCGGGATGAGCATCTCTTCCTTCCGCGTGCCGCTCTTCTGGATGTCGATCGACGGGAAC
>CAYZBZ010000046.1:0-21515 GCA_964476725.1 uncultured Vicinamibacterales bacterium | reverse complement strand
GTGCTGCCGACAAAGCCGATGACGCCGGCGGTCGCAAAGACGAGCATGGCTTGAAGCATCGATGTGCCGGAGCGCCGCGCGGCGCTCTTTCAGTTCGAAGTGCCGGCGAGCTCGTTCACGCCGGGGCTGTACACGTGTCAGATCAACATCATCGACGCCGTGGCGGAGAAGTTCGCATTCCCGCGCATGCTGTTCGTCGTGAGATGAGCCGGCGACGCCAAGTCTTGATAACGGTTTCACGCCACGTCCAGCAGCGCGCGAGGATTCTTCGCCGCAATCAGCAGTAGCGTTCTGGCGGCGCCCGAAGGTGCGCGACGTCCCTGCTCCCATTCCTGGAGGGTCCGTACGGAAACGCCCAGCAACGTGGCGAACTTCAGCTGAGAAAGGCCCGTCTTCTTGCGGACGCTCGATACCGAAGGCACGTTGATGATCCGACCGTGCTCGCCACGCTTGATCTGTCGAATGCCATCGAGAATCTCCTGGCCGATGTTTCGCTTACGCTTTGCCATCGAGCTCCTCCTTGATCTTCTTCAGGACTGGGCCGGGGATGCTGTCAGCCTCATTCTTCGCGTACAGCGTCAGCATCCAGACCTGGCCGTGCCGCAGCCGCAGGTAGTAGATGACGCGAACGCCGCCCCGCTTTCCGCGCCCGGCCAGACCCCACCGTAGTTTACGAACGCCGCCGGAGCCGCGAATCAGGTCTCCGGCTTCAGGGTTCGCGGCGATGGCGTTCTGCAGTCCCGCATACTCGTCGTCGGTGAAGTAGTTCTGCACGAGTTGCGTGAACAGCTTCGTCTCGACGAACGTGAGCATCCCCTCATTATACGTCAAAGACGTAGTACGGCAAAGACGGATAACTTCCAGGAGGCCAACGGACCATCCGCAGCGGGCCGTCGATTCGATGGCGGAGCTGCCGCAGCCTCGCACGCATCTCGAGCAGCTGGTGGTCCAGGGCTTGCTCTTCGGGTTGCCGTGGTGTGACTCGCGCGATTCGCGTCAACGACCGTGAACACGATGGCAGACGCCGCTCGGGCGTCCGGCTCCAGCCAGAAGCGCGGCTCCTCCACTTCTCGCGCCGGCAGGACGTGGTGGCGTGGCCGCTGCGGTCCTTCGATCCGTAGCGCTCCGCGCGTCCGCGCGTAAGGCTCCATTAATCTTTTATGCGCGTTTCCGTCTCGAAGCGGCGGAAGTTGCCGTAGGTGGCGTGTCCCTCGATGCGGGCCTCGCCTGCCGCGTACAGCTCGTTCATGTCGTCGGGCACCAGCATGTCGAATCGCTCGTTGTGCTGGTAGCTCACCAGGATAATCGAGCGAAAACCGCGCCTCGGCTCGTCGCCCGCGCGCAGCTCCGTTCTGAGCACTGCGCCATCGGTGGGGTCGATCCAGAACATACCCGTGGAGCGCACGTCCCTGCCCGCGGGCGTTCGGATGATGGTGGGACGGTCCCGTTCCTGGAAGCTGACTTTCCAGACGTGTCTGCCGTTGAGCACCGCGCTCCCCGAGCGCTTGTAGCGAACTCGCGACTGCCGGTCCGGGCGCAGAAACTGGAACGCCGTCGTCGGCACGTTGATCGTCCGGTAGAGCGGCCCCAGATTGTACTTCGCCTGTTGATCGGCGAGCGCTCGCAACCGGACGGAAACCGGGGCCCGGGTGTCCATCAAGAGCGCCCGCAGGCGGCCACGTTCCGCCTCGGCAGGCTCGCCGTCGATCTCGAACACCTCCCGCACGCCGATCCACGAGTTGTCGCCCGCGTAGTCGCGGAGAAGCATGAAATCCGATTTCAACACGCGCTCCCGTCCGGCCGCGCCGCTGTCGGCCAGGCGGGGTACCGACGATAGATTCCCCTCCGTTCGCTGAACGTAGCGCTCTTCCGCCACGATCGCGCTCAGCCGGTCGTGATAGTCGCGGACGTAATCGCCGGCCCGGCGCAGCACGGTCGCCAGATCGGGCTCGCGCTCCTGCGAGGCGTCAGCCAGCCCCAGCAGACACAGCGCCAGGATCAGGATAAGGACGATGACGGTCCCGGCGAATCGCTGACTTCGGCTGCTCAATCGTGACCCGTCTCTTTCATGGGAGGTTACACCGGCTCGGCCGGACCGGAGCGCGGCACCGCTCGATACGGCCGCTTGACCAGCACGCCCCGCTCGTGCGAATGTGCCCCGTCCGGGACGCGGCTGGATAGGGTTTCGAAAGGGGCATTATGAGCGAACAAGAAAAAGAACCAACTGGACAGCCGGCGGGCCCGGCTGGCGTTTCCCGGCGCAAATTCGTCGCAACGGTCGCCGCGGCCGGTGCAGGACTCACGATCGTGCCGCGCCACGTGCTCGGCCGCGGATTCCAGGCGCCGAGCGACACCCTCAACATCGCCACGGTCGGCATCAACGGCCAGGGATATCCGAACACCAGGGCGGTGATGAGCCAGAACATCGTCGCGATCTGCGACGTGGATTATTCGCTGCTCGACAGCTCGCTGACCCGCTTCAAGACCGAAGCGAGCCGGACGCCCGCGGGTCCCCCGCCGGGGCGGCGCCGCCGCGAGCCGTCGAAGCCGCAGCAGGAAGCGAATGCACGCCGCGCGGCGCAGAACAACCCGGAGAACCTCCGGCGCTTCGTCGACCAGCAGCTGCCGAAAGTGCAGCGGTACAAGGACTACCGCGAGATGCTGGACAAGCAGAAGGACATCGACGGCGTCATCGTGGCTACCCCCGACCACATGCACGCAGTCATCGCGTCGTCGGCAATGGACCTCGGGAAGCACGTGTACGTCCAGAAGCCGCTGTGCTGGTCGGTCCAGGAAGCCCGCCACCTCGCCCAGAAAGCCAAGACCACGAAGGTCGTCACGCAGATGGGGAACCAGGGGCATTCGTTCGACGGCGCACGGACGGGGTACGAGTACCTGACCGGCGGCGCCATCGGCGACATCCGGGAGGTCCACGTCTGGACCAACCGTCCTCTCGGCTACTGGCCGCAGGGGGTCCCGCGCCCGGCGCCCCTGCCTCCCGAAGATCCGCAGCGCCCGCTTCGCTGGAACGGCGCAGGCGTCGAGGCGCGGCTCGCGGCTGCCCTTGCCGGCAACTATCCGGTCCCCGACCAGCTCTCGTGGGATCTCTTCCTCGGCGTGGCGCCCCCCGTCGAGTACCACCCGATCTACCATCCGTTCAACTGGCGCGGCTGGGTGGACTGGGGGCAGGGCGCGCTCGGCGACATGGGCGCCCACCTGATCGATCACCCGTTCTGGGCGCTCAATCTCGGGATGCCGACGGTCATCGAGACGCTCTCCACGCCCTTCAACGGCGTGTGCTACCCGAGCGCGACGACGACGTACTACGAGTTCGCCGCGCGCGGGAGCATGCCTGCCGTGAAGATGACGTGGTACGACGGCGGCTTCACTCCGCCGAAGCCGGAAGAAATCGGCGACGAGAAGCTGAACGGCGAAGGCGGGATCCTCTACATCGGCAGCAAGGGCAAGATGCTGCAGGACACCTACGGCCTGAACCCGCGACTGCTCCCGAAATCGGCGCACGACTCGTACGGCACGCCGAAGCCGAAGCTCGCGCGCGTGGCGCACGAGGAGCACGAGATGAACTGGGTGGAGGCCATCAAGGGCAAAGCCGAGATCTCCAGCCCGTTCGAGTATGCCGCGCGCCTCAACGAGGTCATGCTGCTCGGCGTCGTCTCGATGCGCGCCGGCGGCAAGATCTATTACGACGACGCAACCGGCCGGATCACCGACTCGGTGAAGAGCGGCAACAACGTCGTCGATCCGAACCAGTTCCTGCAGCGCAATTACCGTGAGGGCTGGAAGCTCACGTAGCATCCGTGAATTGCTGATTGTCGATTGCTGATTGTCGATTGCTCAATCAGCAATCAGCAATCCTCAATCAGAGATTCAGCTCCTTGTACGAGAGGCCTCTCATGAGCGACATCGTCCCGCGGCACGTCCTCGGCCGCGGCTTCCAGGCGCCGAGCGACACCGTCAACATCGCGACGATCGGCATCGGCGGCATGGGCGGGACAAACACCCGCAACCTCATGAGCCAGAACATCGTCGCCGTCTGCGACGTGGACTGGGGCCTCCTCGAGAGCAGGTTCGCCACCTACAAGGCGGACCTCTCGGCGCGCATGCTGAATCCGCCGCCGCCCGCGCCGCCCCCTCGGCGCGAGCGCACCAGGGCGCAGCTCGACGCCAACGCGCGGCGCGCACCGCAGAACGTCACCGGGAACCTCAAACGTTTCGTCGAGACCCAGATGCCCAAAGTCCAGCGGCATCGGGACTACCGGGAGATGCTCGACAAGCAGAAGGACATCGACGCCGTCGTCGTGGCGACGCCCGACCACATGCACGCCGCGATCGCCTCGGCCGCGATGGACCTCGGCAAGCACGTGTACGTGCAGAAGCCGCTGTGCTGGTCGGTGCAGGAAGCGCGGCACCTGGCCGCGAAGGCGAAGGCCACCAGGGTCGTCACGCAGATGGGCAACCAGGGGCACTCGACCGACGGCGCGCGCCTGGGCTACGAATACCTCACGACCGGCGCCATAGGCGACGTCCGCGAGGTCCACGTCTGGACGAACCGGCCGCTCGGATACTGGCCGCAGGGCATCCCGCGCCCCGCGCCACTGCCCCCAGAGAGTCCGCAGCGCCCGCTCCGCTGGGACGGCGCCGGCGTTGAGGCCCGGTGGGCTGCGGCGCTCCTCAAACACAACCCGATGCCCGATCGGCTGTCGTGGGATCTGTTTCTCGGCGTCGCCCCGCCCGTCGACTACCACCCGCTGTATCACCCGCACCATTGGCGCGGCTGGGTGGACTGGGGTCAGGGCGCGCTCGGCGACATGGGGGCGCACCTGATCGACCATCCGTTCTGGGCGCTCAATCTCGGCATGCCGACCGCAGTCGAGACCATCTCCACGCCGTTCAACGGGGTGTGCTACCCGAGCGCGACGACGACCTACTATGAGTTCGCCGCACGCGGCGGCATGCCTGCCGTGAAGCTGACCTGGTACGACGGCGGCTTCAGTCCGCCGAAACCGGAGGAGATCGGCGACGAGACCCTGAACGGCGAAGGGGGCATCCTCTACATCGGCAGCAAGGGCAAGATGCTGCAGGAGACGTACGGCCTGAACCCGCGCCTGCTCCCGAGCTCGCTGCACGATTCCTACGGCGCGCCGAAGCCGAAGCTCGGACGCGTGACTCACGAAGAGCACGAGATGAACTGGGTCGAGGCGATCAAAGGCAAAGCCGAGATTTCGAGCCCGTTCGAGTACGCCACGCGCCTGACGGAGGTCATGCTGCTCGGCATCGTCGCGCTGCGCGCCGGCGGCAAGATCCACTACGACGGCGCGAGCGGGCGGATCACGAACACAATCAGGAACGGGAACAACGTCGTCGATCCGAACCAGTTCCTGGCGCGCGACTACCGCGCGGGCTGGAAGCTCACGTAGAATCCTCGAATTGCCGATTGTCGATTGCTGATTGTCGATTCTGACAATCAGCAATCAGCAATCCTCAATCAGAAATTATGAACAAGGCCATTCGCTCCAAACTCTTGCTGATGATGGTGCTGGAGTTCTTCATCTGGGGAGCGTGGTACCCGTTGATCTTCGGCTACCTCCCCAGCCTCGGCTTCAGCCCGACCGAACAAACCTGGATTCTCAGCGCCTTTCCGATTGCCGCCATCGTCGGCATGTTCTTCAGTAATCAGTTCGTGGACAGGAATTTCGCGGCGGAGCGGTTCCTGTCGGCGAGCCATCTCATCGCCGGCCTCGCGATGATCTCGCTCGCGTGGACGAGGAGCTTCTGGCCGTTCATGGCCGCGATGTGGGTGCATTGCCTGCTCTACGTCCCCACGATCTCGATCACGAACTCCATCTCGTTCGCTCAGATGAAGGACGCGCAGAAGGAATTCGGGATCGTCCGCATGGGCGGCACGATCGGGTGGATTCTGGCGGCGTGGCCCATGACGTTCATTCTCGTCGATTGGGACAAGGTGAACGCCGCCCCCTCCACGGGCTTCGTCAGCTGGCTTGGGACGGTGCTGGCGTCCGGGCTGACCGGGCCGGCGTTGCAGGCCGGTACCAAGTGGGTGTTCATTGTCGCCGGAGTCGCGTCGCTGCTGCTTGCCGCGTTCAGCCTGACACTCCCCCACACGCCCCCGAAGCCCGCTGAGGCCGGCGCCCCCAAGCTCGCGTGGCTCGAAGCGATGCAGCTTCTCCGCGTCCCCTTCATTCTCGTGCTGTGGCTGGTGACGTTCGTGGATTCCACGGTCCATAATCTGTACTTCAACTGGACCGGGACGTTTCTCGGGACCGCGTCGGCCGCTGGCGGCGTCGGCATTCCCGGAAACTGGATCATGCCGGTGATGAGCATCGGGCAGGTTGCGGAAATCCTCACGATGCTCGTCCTGGGAATGACGCTGAAGAAGCTCGGCTGGCGCACCACGATGATCGTCGGAATCCTCGGCCATGCGGCGCGCTTCGCGGTGTTTGCCTTCCTGCCGCAGCACCAGGAAATCATCATTCTCGTCAACCTGCTGCACGGGATCGCCTACGCGTTCTTCTTCGCGACGGTCTACATCTTCGTGGACGAGTTCTTTCCAAAAGACGCGCGCGCCAGCGCCCAGGGGATGTTCAACCTGATGATCCTCGGCTTCGGTCCTCTGGTCGCCAACTACCTGGGGCCAATGCTCATGGGGGAGACATTCAACAGCGCAGGGGTGGTGGACTTCAGAAGTCTGTTCCTGGTCCCGCTCTCAGCTGCGGTTGCCGCCGCGATCATGCTGGCGCTGTTCTTCCACCCGCCGGAGAAGAAAGCGCCTGAGGCCGTCGGGCGGCGCGCCCCAGCACACTGAGCGGCGCAGCTCTCTGAGGCAGCCCTGAAGGGCTGCGCTACGTGCGGTAACCGTAGCGCAGGGCTTTGCAGGCCCTGGGGGCTCTCCCGGGCGTTCGTAGCGCAGCCCTTTAGGGCTGCCTCGATGCCTCGTTTCGTCGCACGGCGATGGCTCCGACGTAGCAGATCGCGATCACTACGAGCAGCGCGCGAAAGCCTGTGACGAGCGACAGGTACTCGCCCACGCCGCCGACCATCGCGCCAAGGAGGTTGGTGCCGTAGTCCCGCGGCAGCGACGTCGATCGCGCGATCGCCGACCCGAACAGCAGGCCCGCGCAGAGAATCGGGCTGAACACGAGCAGCGCGTAGAAGACCGACTCGGCCGCCCGGCTGTCGAAACCCACCTGTCCGACCGGCACCAGGTAGTTCACGGCCAGGAGCGCGACGAGCACGCCGCCCACGAGCCACGGGCGCGTGATTGCGCGGCGCGCGACGACGGCGTTGGCGATGAGCGCCATCGTCAGGACCGAGGCAATCGCCAGCGACGCGACGACCCACGTCGAGCCCCACAGGAGCGCGAACTGGATGATCGCTTTCGTCTCCAGCAGCATGAACCCGGCGCCAAGAAGGAAGAACTGCCAGGACCACCTGCCGGCCGGATCCGCGTGCGACACCCCGAGCCCGCGAAGCGTCAGCAGGACCGAGACGGCCGAGACGATCAGCACGATCGCGAGCGCGATCACGTAATGCCGCGGCAGGTGGCGGTCCCGCATGTACAGGAAGGGCCAGTCATCGGTGGCAGGCTCGATCGACGGGTCGCGCTGGTGAATGCGCGCCGGGCTCGGCGCGTGTGACTGACCAAACGCCGTGACCTGGTCCGGCACGCGCGGCGGGGCCGTCAGCTGCGCCAGCCTCGGCCCGGCCATCAGCACGCCGAGAAAAGCGCGGGCCTCGTGCACGTGCACCCGCGGCTCCGCCCCGAATGCCACCGCCGCCGTATTCGCCAGCCGATCGACCAGCCACCGCTCGCGGAAGTAGTTGTAGACCACCAGCACGCCGTCCGGTTTCAACCGATCCCGAACGGCGCGGAACGATTCCTCCGTGAACATGTAGCTCTCCAGGCGGACCCCGGAAAAGCTCGACTGCATCGTCAGCGAGTCGATCAGCGCGAACACGACGAGGTCGTACTTCTTCTGCGTCGTCCGCAGGAAGTGCCGCGCGTCGTCGTTGATCACCGTCACGCGCGGGTCCAGATATGGCTTGTCGGGATGGTGCGCGCGCCCCAGCCGGATGATTGCCGGATCGATCTCGACGGCGTCGACGTAACGGACGCCGTGCCTCAGCGCGGCGGCCACGTCGGTGCCCGACCCGGCCCCGAGGATCAGCACATCCTGGAACGTGTCGCCGAAGACACTGTAGGGCCACTGGTAGAAATATTCCTTCTGCTCGACCGGCGCCATCGACTGGTGAAAGATGTTGTTCACTTCGACGACTGTGTCCGCTCCCTGCCGGCTGACCGTGATCTTGTAGTACGGCGACCAGATGGCGCCGCGCGCCATCACGTGGACGAGCCCGAGCGAAGCGGCGAGCAGGAGGATGTCAATCGCGGCGAGTGCCTTCGACAAACGCCGGGGCGGCTGCGCCCCGTCCGGCGCGGATTCAGGCGTCAGCAGGAGCGGCACCGCTGCCGAAAACGCCACGCCGAACCAGACCGTCGGCGGGAGCTCGAGCCACGAGATCACGCCAAACGCGATCACGCCCGCGAGGCTGCCGGCGAGGTTGATGGTGTACGCCCTGAGCGGCGGGAGCTGCGCCATCTCGCGCCCCATGCGTTGCGCGAGGGTCGCGAAGAGCGCGGCGACGATGACGAAGAGCACCGGCAGCAGCATCGTGCTCTCGACGAGCACGACCTTCTCGGCCGTGCCGCTCGTGAAGTAGATGCTGCCGGCCGTCGGCACCGAGACTTCGAGGCGGAAGAAATACACCGCCGCGATGACCGCCGCCTGGACGACGGGAAACCACCGGAACAGCCGGGAGCGCGCGGGGGCCAGCAGGCAGCCGATCCCGATGCCGAGGAAGCTCGCCAGGAGAATGAAGTTCGAGAAATACGACAGCAGCCGGATGTAGGCCGGCATCCAGCGAATCAGCGCAATCTCGAGGAACAGAATCAGGAACGACGCGAGGAACGTTCGCGCCGCGCGCATGCCGTCGCCCGTCATGCCGACGGGGTGAGACCGAGCTTCTTCACGACCTCCTCCGGGCATCCTTTCCACTCGGCGACGCCCACGTTGCCCATGTACTGCAGGTCGTCGATGCCCATTCGTGTCGTCCAGAACCCGCTCGCCGTCAAGTCACGGAAGCTCGAGAAGAACGCGATGCCGTGCGAGAGGGCCAGGCTCGACGAAGCGGCCGTTGACAGTCCCGGTCGCGAAGTCGGCCACGCGATGGCGTCGAGCACGGCCGTCTGCTCGGCCGCGGTGCACGCGGTGAACGGCTTGTCGTGCCGCGTCACGCACTCGCGGTCGATCCAGGCCAGCCCGCCGCGCATCGCGGTCTGACGCGCGGGCTGATCGATCATCATGAAGTCCATGAACTCCGGCACGCCGGCGTCGGTGGCGCTACCGGACCGGTCGTCCCTGGGAATGATCAGGTCCACGAGCAGCCGCACGGTGGCGTACTCGTGCGCCGTGAAGAACTTCGGTTTGAACGTCCGCTGCGCTGACGTCCTGGCCGCCTGCGCGTGCTGGTGCGCCTGCTGCGCCTCGACATCCGTCCACGCGAAGCCCGCCGCGACCGGGGCGGATGAAATCAGCTTCAGCAGCGTGCGTCGATCGATGTCACTCATATCGTCCCAGCCTTTCGCTGTTCGGCGATGTACTCCGAAGTCCGCATCGCCAGCGCCAGGATCGTCCAGGTGCAGTTCTTGTCGGGCTGCGAGACGAACGGTCCGCCGTCGGCGACGAAGAGGTTCTTCACGTCGTGCGCCTGGCAGTGCTTGTTGAGGACCGAGCGGCTCGGATCGTTGCCCATGCGCGTCACGCCAAGCTCGTGGATGATCCGCCCGCCGTTCTCAATCCCGTACCCGCGTTCCCGCGGCGGCATCGCGCCGATCGGCGTCCCGCCCATCTGCTCGATGATGGCGCGGAAGGTCTCCTGCATGTGCTTGACCTGGTTGATCTCGTGGTCGCTCCACTTGAAATGAAACCGCAGGACCGGAATGCCCCACTTGTCGACGACGTTCGGATCGATCTCGAGGTAGCTGTCCTCGTTCGGGATCATCTCGCCGCGCCCCGCGAAGCTCACCGTCGCGCCGTAGAGCCGGCGATAGTCGTTCTTCAACTGGCGGCCGTACCCGCCGAATGCGATCGGCCGGCCGGGCTCCTCGACGCCGGTGAGCTGGTGGATGCCGCCCCCGAAGCCCGCGGTGGGCATCCGCCGGCCGCCGCCAATCTCGATGTGGTACCCACGCGGAAAATCGAGCTTCGTGTTGTCGAGCCACCACGGCATGAAAAGATGCATGCCGCCGGTGCCGTCCTCGTTGTGCGGAACGGCGTCCATCAGCTTCGGAACGAAGCCTCGCACGCCGACGCCGGTCGAATCGGTGAGGTACTTGCCGACGACACCGCTCGAATTGGCCAGCCCCTGCGGGAACGTCGACGACGTGGAATTGAGGAGGATGCGAGCCGATTCGCACGCGCTCGCCGCCAGGACCACGACCCGCGCGCGCACGCGAATGTCCCGCGCGGTCTTCGTGTCGATGTAGATGACGCCGTCGGCGAGGCCGGCAGAGTCGACCGTCACTTCGCGCGCCATGGCGTCGGGGACGATCGCGAGCCGCCCGGTCGCCACCGCCGGCGGCAGCAGCACCGAGGGGGACGAGAAATTCGAGTGCGTCGCGCATCCGCGGTTGCACTGGCCGCAGTAGTGGCACGCGGGGCGCCCGTTGAGCGGCTTCGTCAGGATCGACAGCCGCGACGGGATGACCGGGATGTTCAGCTTCCCGGCCGCCTGCTTGATCAGCAGCTCGTAGCAGCGCGGCTTCGGCGGAGGCAGAAACACGCCGTCCGGCTCGTTCGGGAGGTTTTCCACCGACCCGAAAATGCCGATCAGCCGGTCCACCTTGTCGTAATACGGCTTCACGTCGTCGTACGTGATCGGCCAGTCGTCGCCGAGGCCATCGAGCGTGCGCCGCTGGAAATCGTACGGCCCGAACCGCAGCGAGATGCGCCCCCAATGGTTCGTGCGCCCGCCGATCATCCGCGAGCGGAACCACTCCCACGTGTCGCCGGGTGCGTTCGTGTACGGTTCCCCGTCGAGCGTCCAGCCACCGAGCGCGGCGTCGAACTCCCCGAACTGACGCTCGGGAATCGCCGCGCCGCGGCGCGGCGTGCTATACGGCCACGCGAACATCTTCGAGTCGGCCACCGGGTCCCACATCGGGCCCGCCTCGAGCATGATCACGTTCGCCCCGGCCTCGGTGAGGACCTTGGCGGCCATGCCCCCGCCGGCGCCGGAGCCGATGACGCACACATCGTAGATCCTGCGGTTCTGGATGATCTGCACAGCTCTCGCCCCGCCGGCGATTGTAGTGCGAGATCCGCATTCGCGCATACTCGAATGTGCATTGGAAGCTCCCAGCTGAAAGCTGAAAGCTGAAAGCTGGCAACTGGCAACTGGCAACTGGCAGCTGGCAGCTGTGCTTGAACTGCCGCCGCGAACGTAATAGCATCGCGTTCACTTCGATCGCCTCGCGAACCGCGCATTCACGCTCTTCCGGAGCATGAGGACCACCACTATGAACAGTCACCTCGTCGTGCGCGCGGCAGCCCTGGCGGCGCTCGCGATCCTCGGGATCACAACGGTCGGCGCTCAGGAGAATCCGTTTCTCGGGCGCTGGAACTTGACCGGCACCGGCGCGAACTCCACCAACGTGTACTGGCTCGAAATCAAGGACGACGGCGGGCAGCTGACGGGCATGTTCCTGAACCGCGGCGGGCACCCCCTCAAGCTGGCGACCGTGAGGATTGGGAACGGCGAATTGATCTTTCAGCCCGCCCCCCCCAGCAGCGGGACCGCACCGGAGTACCACGCGCGGCTGCAGGGAGACAAGCTGACCGGCAGCGTGAAGCTCGGCGAGCGCACGATCGAGTTCGTCGGCGTCCGTCCGCCGAAATGGCCCGCTGCGAACGCGAACGCGGCCCACAGGTTCGGCACCCCGGTGGAGCTGTTCGACGGCAAGTCGATGGACGCCTGGGACGTTCAAAACAAGAATCGTCCGATCGGCTGGTCGGTCGTCGACGGCGTCATGACCAACACGCCACCAGCCAACAACCTCATCTCGAAGCAGAAATTCCAGGACTTCAAGATCCACGCGGAGTACAAGCTGGAACAGAACAGCAACAGCGGAATCTACCTGCGCGGCCGTTACGAGCTGCAGGTGCTCGACGACTTTGGCAGGGAGCCCTTCGATCGCAGCCACATGTCGATCTACGGGTGGCACGCGCCCGCGGTCAACGCGAGCAAGCCGGCCGGCGAGTGGCAGTGGATGGAAGCGACGATCGTCGGCAACAAGGTCACCGTGATCCTGAACGGCAAGAAAGTGCACGACAACGCGACGCTCGAGGCAATCACCGGCGGCGCGCTCGACGCGAACGAGAGCGAGCCGGGCCCGGTCACGATCCAGGGAGATCACGAGAAGGTGACGTACCGGAAAGTCACGGTGACGCCGATCACAGACGCGCGCAAGTAGAAAGCGTTCTCTATCAGCCTGCGTGGGCTGTCAACCAGTTGTTCTGGCGACGCCGTCCGGTTTCAGCAGAGCTGGATCATGTGATCGCGTTTTTGTGATCGCGCTTTGTAGGCGTTTTTCCACCGGGTTTGGAGTAGGCTTCTTGGAGTGGCGACCGGCGCCGCTGTCGAACGCGGCACATGCCTTGATGTACCCGTCGCGCATGGCCATGGCCCAGCTACACCCAGCCGACCACCGGGACCGCGCACCCGAGATCGGGTCGCCGCAATCGGCGTCCGATCTGCGCCAGTGGGTGCGCGAACATCTCCGGCTCGACCCGGACCGGCAAGCCCGCCTGCTTGACGCGGTCGAGAGCGTGCTCGCCAGCCAGCGGCAGTTCGTCGAGGAGTCAAAGCACGAGGCCATCCGTGCGCTCTCGCAGGGATTCGCCGAGCAGATGGCGCGGCTGCAGCACCAGCTCACCGAGAAGGACGTAACGGTGAGCAACATCGCGCGCTACTTCGAAGAAGTCGTCGCCGGACTGACCGAGAAGTCCCATCGGGATCCCAAGACGAAGCTGCTCAACTTCGACTGGTTCATGGAACGCGTCGAGTCGTTCCTGGCGGTCGAGCAGCGCGTTCGCTGGTGCGCGGTCGGCGTCGTCGACATCAACAGCTTCAAGTCGTACAACGACACGCTCGGGCACGCCATGGGGGACAAGATCATCGAGCGCGTCGCGCGCATCCTGTCGGACCAGATCCGCTCGGAGGACTTTCTCGCCCTCGAGCGGCGCACCAACGCACGCGACCTGCACGCCAGGTTCGGCGGCGACGAGTTCTGCTTCCTGATTCCGGATCTGCCCGGGTGCGTCGAGGCGGTGGAGATTGCGGATCGCTTCAAGGCATCGGTCGAAGCGTACGACTGGAGCCGCGAAGATCGGCGGCTCGCGACGCACCCCGTGCGGGTCGACGTCGGCGTCGTCTGCCTCCAGATGGGATCCATCGGCGAGCGGCGCGGCGTCGCGCGAAAGCTGGCCGCGGAGCTGATTCACCGGGCCGACCAGCTGATGTACAACGCGAAGACGCAGAAGGCGGAACACGTGCACCGCTGCGCCGTGCAGGTCGAAGACGGCGCGCTGTCGGAGATTGCGGGGGCTTTCGTGACGCCGGTCGCCGGCAAGACCGGCCCCCGGGTCCGCTGAAATTTGCCCACCCGTCCGGCTGAATGCTAAACTTGTCTGCTCGATTTCAACCTTCAGCCTTCCGTATGGTGGGTGTAGCTCAGTGGCAGAGCGCCGGACTGTGGCTCCGGAAGTCGCGGGTTCGAACCCCGTCATCCACCCCAAAACTTCGAAATCGCCAGAATTGCAGCGCGTTTCTCTTGCGAGTCCGGTCAGTAGCTAACGGATGGCTGGGTCCGGATATCCATCGTGAAACCAATGCGCGTCCTCATCGCCAACGTGACCCTTGCCGGACGAAGCGGAACAGAAACCGTCGTGCGGGATCTGGCGCTCGGACTGCAGCGTGTCGGGCACACGCCGATGGTCTACTCGCCAAGGCTGGGCGAGATCGCATCCGAGATCGCGCGCGCTGGAATCCCCGTCTCCGCGGAGCTCAGCGATCTCCCCGATGCGCCGGACATCGTCCACGGCAACCATCACGTGGAGCTCGTCGCGGGGTTGTTCAGGTTTTCTCGAGCCCGCGGGCTCTTCGTGTGCCACGATCGCACGGCGTACTGGTCGGTCCCACCGCGGATGACTCGGGTTCTCAAGTACGTGGCCGTGGATCTGTACTGTCTGACCCGGCTCACCGAGGATTACGGGATCCCTGTGGATCTGACCTGCGTGATCCACAACACCGTGGACACCGAACGGTTCGGGGAGCGGCCGCCGCTTCCGTCCCGCCCGACGCGAGCCGCTGTATTCAGCCACTACGCCGGGCCGGGCACACATCTGGGGCCCGTGCGCGCTGCCTGCGACCATGTCGGCCTGTCCCTCGATGTGTTTGGAGACCAATCGGGCAATCCGTGTTCGGCTCCTGAGAAGGTGCTGGAGCACTACGACATCGTCTTTGCCAAGGCACGGTGCGCGCTCGAAGCGATGGCGGTTGGCGCGGCCGTCGTCCTGTGCGATGCGCAAGGTCTCGGCGAGATGGTCACCACCCGCACCCTGCCGTACCTCCGACCCTGGAACTTCGGGCACCGAACCCTGCGCCACGCCCTCGACCCGATGGCGATCGTCCGCGAGATCCAGAGGTACAACGCAGCCGACGCGCTCGCCGTCAGCCGCTACATCAGGCAGCACGCGAACCTCTCGGCCGGCATCGCCGAGTACGTCAAGCTCTATGAGCAGCTTCTGCTGGCACCTCTGCCTGAAATCACATCGTTCGAGCGCGAGTTGGACGACTACCTCCGGAACTCGGCCGCCCGTGTCGATGGCCTGTTTGCAGAGCTGGCCGAGATGCGGAAGCCGTACCGCATGGAGCCGTTGTCGGATGCGGCGGCCTCACAGACGATCCTCCACATCTCGTCCGCGCCGACGGAGGTCCCGCAAGGAACCCGTTTCACGGTCAGCGTGACCCTGCAGAATCGTGGAAATCTGACGCTGGGCAGCTTTCCACCGTTTCCAATCCGCTTGTCTTCGCGCTGGTTTGACGCCGAGACCGGCACCATGATCGGTGGTGAACAGCCGCGAACGGAGCTGAGGCCGTCGCTTCAGCCACGCGAAACCATCAGCTATGACGTCGGTGTGGTCTCGCCCGGCACACCAGGGTCTTTCGGGCTGCGACTCACGCTCGTCCAGGAACTGGTCCTCTGGTTCGATGCGATCGATCCGCCGGTGGCGGATTACGTGGCGATCACAGTGCGCTGACCGTCAGGCTCGAGCCCAACCGCGCGCCACACGGCGTGCACGAGCGGACGCACGTTCGTCCGATAGCCGATGACGTCGCGGTAGTGGCCGGCGGCCACCTGACCTTGCCCGTAACGCTCATAGTAAGGTGGCTCCTCGTCGAGATGGTCGAGGCCCTCGCGACGATCTGTGACCGGGCGCAGCACTTCCACGCGAAAGGCCTCCGCGCCGAACCGCTGAAGCGCATTTTTGGTTTCCGCTCGCAGCTCCGGGTATCCCTTGGCAGCTTCGATCTTGCGCGCGAGGTCGGCATCGTCGAGGTTCAGCACCGCCGTCTCTGGGCGCGGTGGATCGAGAGAGCCCCGCGGATTCCCATCGAGGAGGACATCGTAATTGCCGACCTCGCGTCCCGTCCGCTCCGCCACGAGCGCGACAGCAGCGTTTACGAGAAACCGGCAGAGGTCGTGGCTCGGGTTGAAGCCCTCGAGCGCGTCCGCAACGACGTAGTCTACGTCGGCGAGCGCCTCCGCCAGGGATCGGACGATGCGCAACGGCAGTGCCAGGTCGCCGGCGAGAAGCGCCGTGTAGACTTCCGCATCCGAACAACAGCCGAATACGTTGGCAGTGCCCGGGCGGGCGCCGGCGCGCGCCAGCACGCTACGTGTCGAAGGAATCCGGGAGCGGCCCGTACGCCCGGAGCCATCGGTGATCACGTGAACCACCGGTCTCGCCAGCTCGAGCCAACGATGCACGCGCAACTCGTGACCTGGGTGACCGATCACGAGCGCCGCCGTTCGTCGTTCGATGTCGTCACGCGTCACGCTTGCGTCGCTTTCGCAGGCGTGGCGGTGTGGGCTTTGTCAGGCCGGCCGTATCCGAGGATCTCGAGCAGGTCGCCGGCCACGCCGTCGAATCTCCGGCGCTCGTCACCGTCCATCTGCTGCCTCAACCGCCCGCACCTGGCTCGGCAAGATCCTAGGCATCACAGTTCTCAACTACCTCTTCGACGAGAACGCCAGTCGCCGACTGCTCGGACCGCGGTGAACTCCGGGCGTTAGAACAACGAGTAGACGACGCCGGCGCTGAGCACGAAGGCATCCGCCTTCCACCGGTCGCGGAACTCCTGGCCGAACTGATCGCGGAACGTCACCTTTGGACGGTTGATCAGGTACCCGCCAAAACCCACGACGGCGACTCGCGGGGCGACCGTCAGCGTCACCCCGACGCCGGGCCGGATGGCGAAGCTCGTGTTCACGTCGACCGCCGGCACCCGCACACCGTCAGGCAGCGAGTCGAGGAACTCGTCCTTCACCTCGATGGAATTGAACGACGGCCCGGCCACGACCGAGAACGAGGTGAGCGCGCGATCCGGCCCGATCGTGTAGGCGATGCCCCCCATCAGCGGCCGTACGCGCAGCCGTGCAACCGCGGGGCCCGAGGCGTCGGGATTGCTCAGATCGGTGCGGAACCAGTTCAACGCGCCCGCCGGCCCCCACCCGCGTTTCGGATTCAGCCGCACGAGCGGGCCGACGCCGATCGCGCGGTCCACGTCGTCATCGATCGGAGACACGAGAGTGACCGACGCGCCCACGCCGACCCGTCCTTCGGTCTGTGCGATCGCGACGTCGACACAACCGAGGCAGACGACCGCCGCGGTAACCAGCCGCACCAGGAATGCTCGCTTCATACGGACCCTCGTCTCAGTTGCAAAAGGACGGCGTGAAACCGCCGCATCCACGGGAACCATCGCAGAACTGAACCTCGCAGAACCCTGTCGCGTCCGATAGTAGCCTGTTTCGTCGCCGAAACGGACCGGTCGGTCATGGTCGCGCTCGGCGCCGTCCCGGCGCGTACTACCTCCTCGCGAGACGCGACGAGGCGGCGGGGCGCACGTTCGTCCGACTGCTTTCTCTTCCTCGCGGGGTTCTGTTGGATTATCGAGGTCAAGCAATAAATGAAGCTGTGTCTCGCGAAGAAGACCGCCCGCGCGACACAGACGATCGACTTTGATGTGATCCGGTAGGGGTTCACCAGCTTCACAGGTTCACGAGTGCCTCACTGGACGCACTGCCCGACGCCGCTGTCCCGGAAGGGCTCGCCCGCCGCCGGCACGAACTCCCACGCGTAGTCGGTGGCTCCCAGCGTCAGCTTGATGACGCCGTACGCCTGGTAAAAGCGGACCTCGCTGTTCGGCCGAACCCGCTTGAACTGGTACACGCCGGCCCCGCCGGTGCCGACGACGAACTCCCGGATGCCGCGGACCGGATCGGCCTTGCCCTTCGGATTCTGCTGGGCGAACCGCTCGTAGTCATGGTCGTGCCCGTTGATCACCACGTCGGCGCCGAACTCGTAGAGCACCCGCCACACCTCCGCCATGTGGGGATTGTCTCCGTGCGCCCCCGAGCTGAACACCGGAATGTGCCAGTAGGCAAGCGTGCAGGCGGTGCGATGCTCGGCGAGATCCTGCCGCAGCCATTCGATCTGCGGGGAGCGGCGATCAGCGGCGATGGAGCTGTTCAGCGAAACGATGTGCCAGGCGCCGAGCGAATAGCTGTAGTAGCCGCGACGGTCGGAACCAGCGCGCTCGCCGAAATAGTCGAAGTACGGCGCGGCGGCGTTGGTGAGATAGTCGTGATTGCCAGGCGCCGGCCGCGTGCGCGCTTTGTGGCGCCCCCAGGTGGACTCGTAGCACGTCTCGAACTCTTTCGCCGTACCGGACGGATACGCGTGATCGCCGGCCGTGAACACCGTCCCCGGAATCCGATCGAGCACCCGGGCTGTCGCCGCCGCGCCGGTGCCGAGCTCGCAGTTCGCGATGTCGCCGGCGCCGACCAGGACCACCGGCTCCCGATCTTGCGCTCCACCGGCACTGTCGAGCGCCTGGGTGCTGCCCGCCGACGCGCTCGGCCGCAGCGCCACGCCGCAGAGCGACCAGGCCAGCGACACCGCGCACGCCACCACCAATCGACGCCGGCCTGTCGCCCGTCTCAACGCGCGGCTCCGGTGCTCCCGCTGAGCAAGACCGGATGGCCGGTGGCACCGGTGACCGAGGACGGACGAAGGAGGCTGCGGGCGATCGTGTCGGTCGATGTCATCGCGGTGTGGGTCTCGGGCGTCTTCCGGACGCCCGCGTGTTCCAGCGGTCGTCGGCGGTCCGATGATACGTCAGTTTTGAAACTGTGTGAAATGCGCTAAACCGTCGGCATTCGCCTGAAGCTTACGCCGCGCATTTACGGCGCGCGGAATGTTGGGCGATGTTCAACTTCTTCGACGAATTGCGGTGGGTGGCGCCGGTTTCCCGGTGACGCGCGGCGCCGATTCCGCCATGTCGCGGCTGACGTCGCCTTCTGTCCGTTCTTCAATGTCAGGGGATCCGGCAGGTCCGGGTACGGGTTCAGCTGCACGGGCGACGGCGGAGCTGGCGCCTGCGCTGCCGGCTGCGCGGGCGCCTGTGCTGGCTTTCCAGGCGAGAGCTTCGACAGCGGAACGCTGACCACTGTAAACGGCAGCGTCTCCTTCTTCTCGTTCCGGGTGTTGAACTGCGTATTGACCACGAGGAGTCGATCGCCAACCTTGACCGCGGTCGCCGGCCACGCGAGAAGCGGATCCTTGAAGCGGCTCGCCACCGTCGCCTTCGTGAGGTCCTGCGAGAGCTGAACGGTGGCAATCTCGACCGCGGTCTGGCGCACGACGTAGAGCGTGCGGCCGTCGAGCACGAGACCGTCGGCGCCGGTCAGGTCCGCCCCGCCCGTATCGATCGGGCTCACCTTCTTGCTCGTGATATCGATCCGGAACAGCAGGCCCTTGCCCATCTGCACGACGATGAGCGACTGACCGTCGGGTGTTGCCACGATGCCATTGAGGTTGGCCCCGTCGTAGTACTGGAGCGGGGTGCCACGAAAATCCAGCCACGGCTCGAGGCTGCCGATTTCGTTGCCGTTTGCCTCGATGCGCCAGAGGGTCGGCGTCCGCGTATCGGTGAAGTACCCGGTCGTGCCGACGAGCGCGACGTCGTTCACGAGGCTCTTCGAGGGATCGGGGACCTCGAACTGCTTGATCACTTTGCCGCTGCCTGCATCAACGATGAAACACTTGCCCGACCGGCCGCCCGAGATCCAGAGGCGGTTGTGTCGATCGAGCTTCATCCCCAGGACCGCGGGGAACGTCGTGGTGACTCCGCCGGGCACGAGAACGCCGGCGGGCGCGACGATCTCGGACGCGCGAGTGTTCAGGTTGACGCGCACGAGCGTTCCGGTCAGCGCGCTGGCCGTGTAGATGGTGACGGTCGCAGCGTCGTGCGCGATCCCCTCTGGAAATGTGACGTCGGGCGGCAGGTTATATCTCTCCAACGCTGCGGCGGGCGGCGCAGGCGTTTGCGCCACGCCGCTGAGCGTGGAGAACATGGCGGCGAACGTGACTAACAGGACGCGTCGGAACATTCGTGACTCCCAAGGCGCGCCAAAACCAGGGTTGGCGGCTGAAGTGGGCGGTTAACGTGGGACGCTGAAGTTGTCGTCTCTCGTGAAACGATACTGGGATTCTGTTCTTCAGTCCACATAGAGCGGAGAGCGCATCCATGCAGTACAGACCTCCTGGACGCACCGGCCTGTCGGTGTCGACCAGCGCGGGCAAGCTGCGGCACTACGGCTGCGGCACCACGGCGGTTGACGCCGCTCGGGTGGTTGGCGCAGAATGCGCGGACCTCTACTGCTCAGGTGACACATTGCCGGGGGAACCGTGGAACAGCAGGACGTAGAACGCATAGCGCGCGCCGCGCTGAAGGAGCTGGGAGTCTTCGGCGCCGTGCTGACGATTGCCGCGGACGGCCAGCCGGGCCACTGGCGCATCGATATCCAGGGAGGGTACGGACCGGGACGGCTGAAGATCAAATGCGGGCAGGGGTCGTCCGCGCAGTGGGTCCGCGATCAGATCTTCGAGCAGTATCTCGCGCAGAGCTGAGCGCGGCGGCCTACCGCGCGGCGCGCTTCTTCGGCGCGGCCTTGGCCGGCTTCTCGAAGTCGGCCTTCGCGGATTTCTTCTTGCCGGTGCTGACGCGGTCGAGGCTCTGGCGCAGCGCGTCCATCAGGTTCACCACCTTCGGCGGCGTCTCCTCCACCGTCTCGACCACTTCTTGACCGGCGATCTTCGCGTCGATGATCCGCTGCAGCTCTTCCTGATACTCGTCGCGATACTCCGACAGATCCAGCGCTCCCTCGAAGTTGCCGATCACCTGTTTTGCAAGCTTGATCTCGTCCGGCTTCACCTTCGACGGCACGCCGCCGAGCTCCTCGATGTCCTCCATGCTGCGGACCTCGCGCGCGTGCCGCATCGTGTACATGACAAGACCCTTCTCGCGCGGCTGGACGGCGACGAGGTATTCGCGCCCGTAGAGCGCGAGCTTGCCGATGCCCGCCTTCCCTTTCATCCCCTCGCGTATGACGGCAAACGCCTCGGTCGCCATCGCGCCGTCAGGGGCCAGGTAGTACGGCCGCTCGATGTAGATCGGATCGATCGCCGACACCTCCGTGAACTGCACGAGGTTGATGACGCGGGTGGATTCCGGCCGCACTTTCGAGACGTCCTCTTCGGTCATGACGACGTAGCGCCCTTTTTCGAACTCGTAGCCCTTCACAATCTCCGACATCGGCACTTCGCGCTCGCAGTTCGGGCACCAGCGTTTCTGCTGGATCCGCGTCTGGCACTCGGCGTGGAGCTGGTTGAAGCTGATGGTCGCCGCCGGGTCCGTCGCCGGGAACACACGCACGGGGATGGTGACCAGGCTGATCTTCAGGAACCCTTTCCAGGTCGGACGCGCGGCCATGTGTGCTGCTCCTTGCGCTGCCGTGAAAGCCTGATTATCGGTCCGTCGGGCCCGATCCGTACCCGGTGCACAGAACTGCACGGCATGGCACGAAACCCCTCATCCCTCATCAGCAATCAGGATTAGTTATCAGGGCTTTGGGCTTTGGGCTCTGGGCTTTGGGCCGAGGGCTTGGGATGAGGGATTGGGGATATGGGATTAGGGATGTGGGATGAGGGATTGATAGATTTGACACGTGAAGTGGCGCGAAGATCCCGCCGCCGTCCGGCCCATGCTGGCGACGCTGGCCGATGCCC
>CAYZBZ010000045.1:0-21651 GCA_964476725.1 uncultured Vicinamibacterales bacterium | reverse complement strand
CAGCCTCCGCCAAGGCTACGGCGGTCCGCCGAAGCGCTACGCGCGAAGGCGGAAGCCGGAAGATCGGACGCGCAGTCATCTCGGCACTCTCGTGATGACGAAGAGCGCGAGCCCCGCGAACAACGTGATGACGACAATCATTGCGATGAAGGTGTAGCGGCGGCGGCGCACTTCGGCCATCCGGAGCTCGGCGATGTTCGTCCATAGGGCTTTTTGCAGTCGTACCGTCGTGCCGTGAGACTGGGGCGCGGCGGCCTGCGAGCCGCCGGCGGCGGTGTCGACCGGCGCGATGAACCGGTAGCCCCGGCGCGGCACGGTCTCGATATAGAGCGGCCGCTCGGCCGCGTCCCGGAGGATGTCGCGGATTTGCTTGATCGCGAAGTTCACGGCCTGATCGAAGTCGACGAACGTGCCGTCGGGCCACAGCTCGCGGCGAATCTCTTCGCGGCTGACCAGGCTGCTCGAACGGCGCGTCAGCAGGACCAGGAGCTTGAAAGGCTGCGGCTGCAGCTTCAGGCGGCGGCCGTTCCTGCGGAGCTCTCCCGCGTCGACGTCGAGCTCGAACTCGCCGAAGCGAAACGTTCCGGGAGCCGTACGGGAATCCATTCTCGAAAGCGCCCACGCGCGGTTTCAAGCGTATCATGCAGCCCGGCTGCCCCTACCGCCAGCTGCAAGACATTCGACTGTAAGCATTTACGGGCTCAGCGCACGCTCGGTCCTTGCGAATACGCTGCGCATGGCAATCCCTCCAGGGGCAGCGTATGTTCACACCGAACGTGCAGGAGGAGGGCCCAATGAACGCGCAGGATTCCCGGTTGAACGAGCAGCCGTTCGGTCCCGGTAGTCGCGGCGCCATGATCGTCTCGAAGCTGGATGACCGCGAGGTGCTCGGGGCAGCGCAGACCGACGCGTGCGTGCTGTTCACTGGAAAGGGGGACGCTGTCGAGGCGCTCGCACAGCGCATCCACAATCTCAGCGGGTGGCGGTACGGGCCGTTCCTGTCCGTGGATTGTGCCTGGTCTGAGGCGACGCTGGAATCCCGTCTGTTCGGCGCGCTGCTCGACGACGACATGCTGCTGCCGCCGCGGTCTCAGCCCCAGCCGAGGCTTTCACAGGAGGGAACACTGTTTCTGCAGGAGGTCGGCAGGCTGAGCCCCGCGTCTCAGGCGCGGCTCGCGGACCATCTGGCGGAACTGCGGATGCACGGCGGCGGGCGCCGCGTCAGACGGCGTGTGATGGCGTCCAGCTCCGAGACGCTGCTGGATCGTGTGAACGCCGGGACGTTCGACGCCCGTCTGTTCTATCGGTTGAACGTCATCCACTTGGTCCTGCCGATGAAAGTCTGAAGTCTGAAGTCTGAAGGTCGAATGCCTGACGCATGACAGCGTGGAAGCCTTCGAACTTCAGCCTTCGAACTTCAGCCTTCGAACTTCAGCCTTCGAACTTCAGCCTTCGAACTTCAGCCTTCGAACTTCAGCCTTGTGGATGTCGCGACTAGGCGGTCGCGTCGACGAGGCCGCACCAGGCGCGCGCAGCCGCCTGATTCGCGGAGGACACGGCGGCGCCGCAGAGCCAGCTTCGAACCCCCGTGCGGCTGGTCCACACGAGATCGACCGGGACGGCCAGGTCGGGAGTGACGCTGACGTTGAAGGAAGCTGGCATCGCCTCTTCGGGACCAGACTCGATCTCGAACCGCAGGCCTCCGTAACTGATGTCGAGGATGCGTGCACTCAAGTTTGCAATCTGCGCTGTCAGCGAGGTCTGGATCGGTTTTCGCGGCCAGCGCCGGACCGTGCTCGACGCCGTGCGTTCGAGCTGTGCGAGCTTCTGCTCGACCAGGGTCAGCAAGGCCGAGGGGGACACCGGTTTCACGAGGAAGTCTGCCCCGAAGCTGCGGGCTTCGGCTTCGAGCACCGGATCGGCGAACCCGGTGACGACGATGGTGGGGATGCGTCTGGGGGCGGCCGCAACGAGCTGCAGTCCGTTGAACGCGCCGAGCCGGACGTCAACGATCAACAGATCCGGAGCGCCGGCCTGCAGCGCACGCCTGCCGTCCTGAAACGTGCCGGCGACCAGCGTTTCGTACCCTGCGCCGTCCAGCAGCTCTTTCAAGCCTGTGCGCGCGCCATCATCATCATCAACGATTAGTACACGCGCTGGCATGGCGGAGGTTTCTCCTGCTGACGGATTGGCAACGATGATGCCGGATGCCGTTCGTCAAAATTGACCGGGAATCGCACACGGCCCGCCGCAATTCCAGGATGTCGCTGACAAAATCAGGACTGGTCTGCCAAAACTGTTAGAGCGGCTCTGGGTCGTCTGAACTGTCCCACACGGCCATCAACAACCCGTCGTGTTTGGCGCGCCCGGTCAACGGTAGGTAGGTTGTAACATATCGCGCCGCACAACGCTCAGCTTATGCAGCGGGAATCCAACCGGAAAAGCATCAGATGTCGCGTCGGGGGAGCATCCGCACACGGGTAGTTGGGACCCGAAGCGCAAGACGGTTGTGGAGATCACCTAGGCCGCGCCAGCCGCGAACGGTAGTCACCGCTTGCGGGCAACCAGCGCGCTCCTGTTGACAGCGCTCGGAACGCCGTGCGGTCTGTCGAATCCTGCCTCCAGCATCCACGAGGCCATCTCACTGACGGAATAGCACCGGCCCTGGGTCACGTGCATCAGCAGCACGGAATACCTGGCGATGGCCAGCGGCCCCGTCTTGTCAGCGTTCAGGAACGCGTCGTGAATAATGAGCAGTCCGCCTGGAGCCAACGCGTCCGCCGACGCGCGCAGCAGCTGCCGCACGACGCTCTCGTCCCAGTCGTGCAGCACGTTGGAAAACACGTGAACGTCATGGCCGCCCGGCAGAGGCCCGGCGAGCATATTTCCGGTGATGACCGTGACGCGTCCGGCGAAGCCTCGCTGTGCAATGGCGCGCAAGGCGATCCGATCCACCGGCGGCTTCTCCAGGACCGCCGCGCTCAGTTCCGGAAAATGCGCCGCGAGTGAGCACGCGTAGATGCCCGATCCGCCGGCGATGTCGAGCAGCCGCCGGTGACTTCGGAGGTCGAGATTCTTCGCGAGGGCCTGCGCCAGCAGCCGTCCGCGGCAATCCATCGCGGCGGTGAACTCTTCGGCAACGCTCTCGGTCTCCATCGCGCGATGCCAGTCGGCCTCGTCCTTGCGGCTGGCGAAATTCGCAGGCTGGCCCGTCCGAAGCACCTCGATCAAATCCTGCGCGATGGGCCGGTCGGCCGCCTTTGGAAAATATGGACCGAGAAACCACGGCGACGAGCCGACCAGGTGCTCGCGCGCAGCCTCGGTCAGGTGAAGCGCGGCGCCATCACGCTGGAGCAATTCCATGGCGACAAAGAGCGTCGTCATCACGTTTGCTTCTTTTTGGCATCCACCTAACCCTTCCCTGCTGGAGAAAAACTGCTCAGGTCTCTCTGATCACTCGCCGGCTTTCGGGCATTCGAGCGGACCGGACGTGCTATGCTCCGGCGCGCGGGCGCGCCGGACAATCCGACGCTTTTTGCGGGGGCAACCGACGATGAGCACAGGCCTGCGGCGGGCACACGCGTGTCGTTTTCTGATGGGGGCCGCGATCGCCCTGGGGCTGGCCGCGTCGACCCGGCCCGTCAGAACTTCGGCCGCCCCGAGCGGGCTCCCCAGCCGTCCCGATTCGCAGGCCCAGGTGGCTGCGCCAACCGGCGACGTCATCAAAGGGGAGTTCGCCGCGAGCAAGGTGTACCCCGGAACCTGGCGGGAGTACTGGGTCTACGTGCCGAAGCAGCTCGATCGGTCGAAGCCTGCGCCGGTGATGGTGTTCCAGGACGGTCTCCAGTACAACGCGCCGGCGGTCTTCGACGATCTCATCAACAGGAAGGCGATTCCGCCCATGGTCGGCGTGTTCGTGATGCACGGGCGAGTCAAGGCGTTGTCGTCTGACGCGCTCGATCGCATGAACCGCAGCTTCGAGTACGACGCGGTGAGCGCCGACTACGCGCGCTTCCTCCTCGACGAGCTGCTGCCGTACGTGTCGGCGACGCACGGCCTGACGCTGTCGGCCGATCCGAACGACCGCGCGATTGCGGGCAACAGCAGCGGCGCGATTGCCGCGTTCGTGGCGGCCTGGCAGCGCCCGGACGCGTTCCGGCGGGTGTTCAGCGCGATCGGCACGTACGTGGGCCTGCGAGGCGGCAACGAATTTCCTGTCCTCATCCGCAAGACCGAGCCGAAGCCGCTGCGCGTGTTTCTTCAGGACGGCCGCAACGATCAGAACAACTACACGGGCAGCTGGTGGATCGCGAACCAGGACATGCTCGCGGCTCTCGAGTTCGCGGGCTACGATGTCCGGCACGAATGGGGCGAGGGGGAGCACAACTCGAAGCAGGCGACGGAGATCTTCCCCGACGTGCTCCGCTGGCTGTGGCGCGACTATCCGGCGCCGATCAAGGCGAACCCCGAAGGGAAGTCACGCCAGGACGTCTTCCAGGTGCTCATTCCCGGCGAAGAGTGGCAGCTCGTGAGCGACGGGTATCGCGCCACGGATGGGCCGGCGGTCAGCGCCAGCGGGGAGATGTTCTTCACGGATCCGCCGAACAATCGCATCAACAAAGTCGGGCTGGACGGCAAAGCGAGCGTGTTCGCCGAAAACACGAACGGCGCAAACGGCATGATGTTCGGCCCGGACGGGCGGCTCTATGCCGGCGCGACCCGCACGAGGCAGATCGTCGCGTACGACGTGTCGGGGGACGCGCAGGTCCTCGCTGAGGACATGCCCTCGAACGACCTCGCGGTGAACGTCAAGGGAGATCTGTACTTCACCGATTCGGCGAACAAGAAGCTCTGGCTCCTGCCAAAAGGGGGCAAGCCGCGAGTCGTGGACGAGGGCATCGAGCATCCGAACGGCGTGCTGTTCTCGCCCGATCAGTCGCTGCTCTACGTCTCGGACTACGTGGGCCAGCTCTCGTGGGTGTTTCAGATTCAGCCTGACGGCTCGCTGGCGCACAAGCAGCGCTACTTCTACGTGCACATGCCGGACGGCGCGACCCGGAGCGGCGCCGACGGCATGGCGGCCGATACCGACGGCCGCGTGTACATCGCCACGTCGCTTGGTGTGCAGGTCTTCGATCAGATCGGCAAGTGCCACGCCATCATTCCGGCCCCGCAGCGCGCGTCGCTGTCGAACGTCGAGTTCGGCGGCCCCAGCCTCGACGAGCTTTACGTCACGAACGGCGACAAGGTGTTCAAGCGGAAGACGAAGGTGAAGGGGGTGGTCTCGTGGCGCCCGCCGATCAAACCCGCGCCGCCGCGGCTATGAACCCTGAACCCTTTATGAGCAAGAAGTACAACGTCGCGATCATCGGCTACGGCTGGGCCGCCACGGCGCACATCGCCGCGATCAACGCAACCAGGCAGGCGCACGTCACGGCCGTCTGGTCGTCGCGGCCCCTCGCTGCCGGTGAGCTGAGCGAGCGCCACGGCTCGCCGATCACCGTGCACTCGGATCTCGGGGCGATGCTGGCGAGGCCCGACATCCACGTCGTCGACATCACGAGCTACCCGAACCAGCACGCGGAACAGTTCCGCCTCGCGGCGCGCCGCGGCAAGCACGTCATCGTCGAAAAGCCTCTTGCCGTGGAATGGCGCGACATCCTCGAGATGAAGAAGGCGGCTGCGGACACGGGGGTGAGGACCTGCGTGTGCTTCGAGTGCCGGTTTTCGTCGCAGTTTGTCGCGACGAAAGCGGTCATCGACGCCGGGCTGGTGGGCCGGCTGCATTACGGGGAGGTCGACTACTATCACGGCATCGGACCGTGGTACGGCCAGTATCGCTGGAATACGAAGCGTCAACTCGGCGGCAGCGCTCTTCTCACCGCCGGCTGCCACGCGCTCGACGCGCTGCTGCTGTGCATGGACGACGAGGTCGAGGAAGTCACCAGCTACGCCACGCAGAGCACCAACCCCATGTTCGCCGCCTACGAATACCAGACGAGCTCGACCACGATCGTCAGGTTCAGGAACGGCAGCGTGGGCAAGTGCGCCGCGGTGGTCGATTGCCTGCAGCCTTACTACTTCCACACGCACCTCGTGGGCAGCGAAGGCAGCATCCTCGACAACAAATTCCACTCGCAAAAGCTGGGATTGAACCGTCATGCCTGGAGCCAGCTCTCGATGAGGATGCTCGACAGCGGCGACGTGGCGGACCATCCCTACCAGACGCAGTTTCAGGCGTTCTTCGACGCGCTCGACGCCGGAGAGGACATGCCGCTCACCAGCTTCCGCGACGCGTTTGCATCGCATCGCGTCATCGCGGCGGCGGACAGATCAGCGGCCGAGGGGCGCCCGGTGAAGATTTCTGAAATCCCCGCGGAGTAAGGCGAAGCGGTCTGCCGGGTCAGGATTCGACATGCCCTGCGCTCTTGCAATTGCGGCGCACCCCGACGACATCGAGTTCGTCATGGCCGGCACGCTGCTCCTGTTGCAGCACGCCGGTTGGGAGATTCACTGCCTGAATCTGTCCACCGGCAATCTCGGCAGCATGACCCTGTCTCCAGCGCAGACGGCCCGCGTACGCAGGCGCGAGGCGAAGGCGTCGGCGAAGCTGCTCGACGCCACCTGGCACCCGCCGATCTGCGACGATCTGGAGATCTTCTATAGCGGCCGCCTCCTGCGCCGGGTCTCTGCGATCGTCCGCCAGGTCGAGCCTGGCGTGATTCTCACGCACTCGCCGCAGGACTACATGGAGGATCACATGACCACCGCGCGGCTCGCGGTGACGGCGGCGTTTGCGCGCAGCATCCCAGGCTATCGCACCACGCCTCCGCGCCAGGCGACGCCACAGAGGGTGACCATCTATCACGCCAGCCCGCACGGACTGTGCGACGGACTGCGCCGGCGCCTGCTGCCCGGCGCCTTCGTGGACACCACGACCGTCCACGCGCGCAAACGCGAGGCGCTCGCCTGCCATGCGAGCCAGCAGGAATTCCTCGACGCCACGCAAGGCATGGACAGCTATCTGCAGACGTTGGACGAGATCAGCCGCGCGGTGGGAAAGCTCTCGCGCAGGTTCCGGCATGCTGAAGGCTGGAGACGTCACGCGCACCTTGGTTTTTGCGAAGAGGGCGCCGACCCGCTTCGCGCGGCTCTCGGCAGCAAGTATCTGGTCAGTGCGCGGTATGAACGGCTTCTGGAAGGAGCCGGGAGCGGGGAGCCAGTCTAGGAATCGTTCGCGGCGGGCGCGGATGGACTGGTCGTTCCTTCCACACTCAGTCCGAAGAACGGCCGGAGGCGCGTGCCGAGAACGCTGCCGGCGAACGCCGCGGCGCCCCAGATCCAGCCGTGCAGACTGGATGAGGCGATCCCGCTGAAATACGCCCCGATGTTACAGCCGTATGCGATCCGCGCGCCGTAGCCGAGACACAGCCCGCCGATGACGGCCGCGATGAGCGGGCGCATCGGCACGCGCCAGGTCGGCGCGAAGCGGCCGGCCAGCCCGGCGGCGGCCAGCGCGCCGAGCATGATGCCGAAATTCATGACCGACGTCACGTCCTGAAAGACGCTCGCCCTGAGCTCGGCGGTGCGTGTGGCCCAGTACGGCCAGGTCGCCACCGGCACGCCCATCGCGTCGAGGACCTTCGAGCCCCACAACGCAAACGCGGAGGTGACGCCCCACGGACGCCCCGCAATCGCAAGCGTGGCGATGTTGACCACCGCCAGCCCGGCCGCGCCTGCGACGAGCGGCCAGGGACCGCGGAGCCACCGATGACCTTCGGACGCGGGCGGTCCCGCAGGCTTGATGAGCGTGCCCAGCACCGCGCCGTGCCGCCGGCGTTCGAGGACGATGGTCATCCAGGCGATGGCCGCGCACAGCGTCAGACTGATGACGAGCGCCGTGATCGGCCCGAACATCTGAATCAGCGAGACCGCGCGGAGCGAGGGCGCGTTCTGCCACGCTGGCTGATGCGCCACTCCGATCACCGATCCAGCGATGAAGGCCAGCAGCGTGACGATCATCCGCGTATTGCCGCCCCCTGCCGTGTAGAGGGTGCCCGACGCGCATCCGCCGGCGATCTGCATGCCGGCGCCGAACATGAATGCGCCTGCGAGCAGGCCGACACTGAGCGGCGCAACGGCGCCGCGGACGGCATGGTCGAACAGGCGGCCATCGCCGAGCGCTGGAAAGAAGACCAGGGACGTGAGCGCGAAGAGCAGCATCTGCGCGCGAAGGCCCGCGCCGCGTCGATCGGAGATGAACACGCGCCACGCCGCCGTGAATCCAAAGGCTGCGTGGTAGAGCACCACACCGGCGAGGCCACCGACCAGGAACAGCGCCGCCTGAGGGAGGCTGACAACCGAGTTGAGGTAGGCGGCCCCGAGGACGAACGCAGCCACCGCGACGAACACGGGCGCGTTTCCCGGCGCGGCCGATCGACGCGAGGACGTACGGGCAGGTATCGGAATGTCGAGTGTGCCCATGGTCAGCGGATCGGCTTGAAGGCGTCGTGGAGCGCATCGCGCCATGCTACAGTGGCCGCCGACGATGCTGTGAGTCACAGGGACTTATTGTAGATAACCGGACCCGAAACTCCTAAACTGTCGATCCATGTTCACGGAATGCTCGGCAGCCTGCTTGGGAGGTCACTGGTGAGCCCGCGTCGCAGGGTGTTGGCGATGGTTTTTCGCGCGGTCGCACTCTGGTTGCTGGCGTGCGTTGCCGTCGTACTGATCAGGGAGGACGAAACGGCCCTGGCACGGGCCAACCAGGCACGCGCCAGCCGAGCGGAGTCGCATCAGGCTTCACCGATAACACCCGCAGCGTCGGACCGCACGCTCGTGGAAACAGCCTACCGTGCGAATAACATCGGGGTAGCGTGGCTGGAACGATTCAATTACGAAAAGGCGGCAGCGCAGTTCCACGACGCACTTCGACTGCAACCGTCGCTCGGGCTCGCCCACTTCAACCTCGCGCTCGCGCTCTTCTACGACAACTCGCTCGACGCGGCCGAACGCGAGGCGCGGCTCGCGGCGCGCCTGATGCCGTCATCTCCGCACCCGCAGCACCTCTTGGGCCTCATCGCTCGCACGGAGAACCGTCCTGCGGATGCTGCGGCGGCGTTCGCGCGTGTCCTGCAGATGGACGCCGGCGACGTCGGCGCCAACGTCGGGCTCGGCCAGGTACGACTGCAGCAGGGCGACGCCCGCGGGGCGGTTGCGGCGTTCGAGCGGGCCCTCGGGGCTGATCCCTTCAATGCGACGGCGGCGTACAACCTCTCGCTCGCCCTGACGCGCGCGGGGCGGGCCGACGAAGGCCGGCAGATGCTCGCCCGCTTCCAGACGCTGCGTGAAAGCGGCGCCGCGACGACGCTCGGCAATGGCTACCTCCAGCAGGGCCGGTACGCGGAGGCGCTCGTGTCCACCGGCGCGGAGCCCGACCTCGTTTTGCCCGGCACGCCCGATGTGCAGTTCCTCGAAGAGATATCGGGTGGACCCCGGGGTCGTGCCGGCGACACCGCGCAGGCGTCCCCGACCGCTCGGAAATCGCTGGCCGACGCGATCGGCGGCGGGCTCACCGCGATCGACGTCGATGACGACGGCGATCTCGACCTGCTGGAGATCGCACCCGATCGTGAGCGCTTCTGGCGCAACGACGGCCGGGGACGATTCAGGGCGACGCCGGCGCCCGCCTTTGCGGCGCGCCCGCGGGGCGCCATGGGGATCGCGGCGGTGGCGGGTGACGTGGACAACGACGGCCGCACCGATCTTCTCGTCGTGCGCCATCACGGGACCGCGCTCTACCGGAACGACGGCGGCGGGCGCTTCACCGATGTCACGGCGACCGCCCGACTGCGCCTCGGTGATGGCCTGCCGGTGTCGGCGGCGCTGCTCGACGCGGATCACGATGGCGATCTCGATGTCCTTGTCGCCGGGTTCGTGAGCGTCGCCGCACAGGGCGCGAGCACCGGTGCCACCCTCGCGCGGCGCTTTCCCGAAGATTACCCGGCCGCTCCCACGCGCCTGTTCCGCAATGACGGCAACGGACGCTTCAGCGATGTGAGCAAGGCGAGCGGTCTCGGCACCGTGCGCGTCGTGGGGGTCGTGCCGACCGACTACGACGAGCGACGGGACGTCGACATCCTGACGGTTCCCGAGAACGGTCGGCTCTCGCTGTTCCGCAACGGCCGCGACGGGTCGTTCGCCGACGCGGCACACGCTGCCGGACTCGTCGACCCGGCACGCTGGTCGGCCGTGTCGGCGGGAGATCTCAATAAGGACGGCCGCACCGATTTCTACCTGGGTCGGTCCGATGGCCCAGGCCTCTTCGCGCTGAGCGCCGGCGGCGGCCGCTTCCGCACCGAGCCCGCACCGGGCGCCACGGCGGGCACCCGGGCTTCTCAGTTGGTCGACTACGACAACGATGGCCTGCTGGATTTGCTGGTCTTCACGACGAGCGGCGTCCGGCTGCTGCGCAACGTGGGCTCGGGCTGGCTGGACGTCAGCGCCCGCGCGCTCCCCCCGTCCCGCGACCAGGTGCTGGTGGCGCCCATCGCCGGCGGACGCGCAGCGCTTGCCGCAGACCTCGATGGTGACGGTGACACGGATCTCGTCATGCGGCGAGACGGCGCCCTGCGCCTCTGGCGCAATCAGGGCGGCAACCGGCAGTCATCCCTGGCAGTGCGCCTCGCGGGGCGGGTGAGCAACCGCAGCGCCGCGGGCACGAAGATCGAGCTGCGTGCGGGCAGCCTGCGCGAGTGGCGGGAGAGCACCGCGGGGACCCCGCCAGTCGCACCCGCCGATCTGCTCTTCGGCCTCGGGACCCGACGTCAGGTCGACGCAATCCGCCTGTTGTGGCCGTCTGGCGTCCTCCAGGCCGAGCTTCCGCCGGCGGAGCACACCGGCCCGCTGCGGATCACGGAGCTCGATCGCAAACCTTCGTCGTGCCCGTTCCTGTTCACGTGGAACGGCCGCGCGTTCGAGTTCATCACCGATTTCCTCGGCGGGGGCGAGCTGGGCTACTGGGTGGCGCCCGGCGTGCGCGGCCAGCCCGACCCCGACGAGTACGTGCGGATCGCCGGCGACCGCCTGCGACCACGTGACGGACGCTACGAGATCCGCATCACCAACGAGCTGGAAGAGGTGCTGTTCCTCGATACCGTGCGCCTGCACGTGCTCGAACACCCTGACACCGTGGAGGTGTACCCGGACGAAGGGTTGATCGCCGAGCCGCGCCCTGGTCTTCGCCTGCACGTCGTCGGTGATCTCCGGGTACCGGATGCCGCCACCGACGACGAGGGGCGCGACGTGCGGCAGCTCGTGGCACGGCAGGACTTCCGCGCGCCGGATCGATTCGCGCTCTCACCGATCCGCGGATACGCCGCCTCGCATGCCCTCACAATCGTGCGAGGGTCCGAGGTGCCGGCCGACCGGCTCCTCCTCACAGGCTGGACCGACTACGCCTATTCCAGCGACAACGTGGCGGCTTCGCAGTCGGGGCTGCGGCTCTCGCCACCCGTGCTGCAGGTGCGCACGGCCGACGGCCGCTGGATCACGACGGATGCCGAAGTCGGCGTCCCGGCAGGCCGCCCACAGACGGTGGTCGTCGATCTGCAGCGCCACGGGCTGTCGCATCACCGCGAGTTCCGTCTCGTCACCAACATGCGGATTTACTGGGATCAGATCCGCTTCGCGCACGCGGCCGACGAAGGCGTGCTCGCTCACGTGGTGCTGGAGCCGCTCGACGCCGCACTGCGATGGCGCGGGTTCTCGCGAGAATGGACGGGGGGGGCCGGATGGCCGTCACTCTACGCGTACGGTGACGTGTCTTCCGTGTCGCCGTGGAAGCGGCTGATCGGCGCGTACACCGCCGAGGGCCCCGTGCGAGCGATGCTGGAAGCTCGCGACGATCGCTTCGTGATCACGGGTCCTGGCGACGAAATCGCCGTGGCCTTCGATGCGAGCCGTGACGGGTCGTCGCCGCCTGGCAGGACACGGACGTTGCTGCTCCACGCCGACGGGTTCAGCAAGGAGATGGACCTGCACTCGGCCAGTCCCGACACGGTGCTCCCTCTCCCATTTCACGGGATGGAGCGCTACCCGCCGGGTGCGCGGCACCCCGCCGGCGCGCCACACGACAGCGGGCTGGAGCCGTCGCGCGTGGTCATGCGCCCGGTGCCGGGGATCGACACGCTGCTCGTCGCGGAAAGGGTCGGCGCCCCGCCGACTCGTCGCCGCACGCCATCGCCTGGCAGGTAACTCTCAAAGGAGGTACCACGTGACTGGTTCGAAACCGAGCGAACAACGGAGCGGCTGGAGCGCGCGCCTGTCCCGCATCGCCGGCGCGGGCCTCGTGTTCCTGAGCGTGAGCGGCCTGGCCGTCACGTTCGGTCCGTTCCATCCCGTCGTGCAATGGTCAGTGCTTGTGCACGCGGCAATCGGTGCGATCCTGGCCGCGCCGCTCGCGTGGTACACGGCGGTGCACTGGCTCGACTATCGCCGCTCCCAGTTCTCCCACATCGTGCTGCTCGGGTACGTCGCCGCGCTGGCTCTGGTCGTGTGCGTCGCCTCCGGACTCGTCGTGACCTGGCAGGGCGTCTTCGGCATCCGCATGTCGTGGGCGTGGCGACAGGTACATCTCATCTCGACGTTCGCGATGCTCGGGGCCGCCCTGCCGCACGTCGTCCTGCTGGCCGTGCGGGTCTGGCGCACGCTGCGCACGCCGCGGCGGTATACCTGGCAGGTACTCGGAGCTTCCGCCGCGCTCACCGCTGTGACCGCGGGCCTTCCGGGCATCTACGCCGGTACGCGCTACGTCAACGAGTTCCCGAAGGACTACGTGTTCCTCTACGGCAAGGATCGCCCTTTTGCGCCAAGCCTCGCGAAGACGATTACCGGCGGCGCCTTCGACGCCCGTTCGCTCGCCGGCTCCGAGGGCTGCGGGACGGCCGGCTGCCACCAGCAGATCGTCGAGGAGTGGCGGCCAAGTGCCCACAGGTACTCCGCGATGGACCCGCTCTTCCAGGGCATCCAAACCGTCATGGCGAAGCAGAACGGCGCGGAATCGACACGCTACTGCGGCGGCTGCCACGATCCCATCTCTCTCTTCTCCGGGACGAAGAACATCTTCGTGAAGGACCTCACGAATCTGCAGGGCTACCAGGAGGGCGTCTCCTGCCTGGCGTGCCACGGCATCCGGAAGACCGACGTGAAGGGCAACGCCGATTTCATCGTGGCGCAGCCGGGTGAGTACCTGTGGCAGTGGAACGACGCCGGCGCCCCGAGGGTGGCCCGCGATTTCCTGATCCGCACGTATCCCGACGAGCATGCCGGGCTCAGCAAGCGGCTGTTCAAGTCGCCCGAGTACTGCGCGGCCTGCCACAAGCAGTTCATCGACCAGCAGGTGAACAACGTCGGGTGGGTGCAGCTGCAGAACCAGTACGACAACTGGGCCAACAGCCACTGGAACACGAAAGGCGATCCCCGCAAGACGGTCGAGTGCCGCGAGTGCCACATGCCGCTGGTGGAGTCGACCGATCCCGCGGCGGGCGATGCCGGCGACTACAACCGCCACCCCGGTGACCGCAAACACCGCAGCCATCGGTTTGTCGCGTCGAACCAGCTCGTGCCCGCGCTGCTCAAGTTGCCAGGGTGGCAGGAGCAGGTCCGCCTGACCGAGCAGTGGATGCGGGGTGAGCGGGAGGTGCCGGAGATCGCCGGCAAGTGGGCCCGCGGCCCTATCGTGACGATCCGGCTCGAGATCGGGACCGCACGGCCTGGCGCGGCGACCGTTCCGCTGCGCGTGGTGATGACCTCGAACAAAGTCGGGCACGACTACCCGACCGGCCCGCTCGACATCATCCAGAGCTGGGTGGAGGTACGCGTCACCGACGAGCTGAAGCGCACAGTGTTCTCGTCGGGCACGCGCGACGAGCGGCATTTCCTCGCACCGGGGACGACCCTGTTCAAGGCCGAGCCGGTCGATCAGCATGGCAATCTGATCGACCGCCATAATCTCTGGGAGATGGTGGGCGTGCGCTTCCGGCGCTCGCTCTTCCCGGGGTACTCCGACACGTTCGAGTACCAGGTGGCCTGCATGGTCCCCGTCGTGCGCGAGGCGGCGCTGGAGAAGGGCGGCGCGAGCCAGCCCGATCACCGCGACTTCAGCCTGCCACCGCCCCGGACCGGGCGCTACCGCGTCGAGGCCGTCCTGAACTACCGCAAGGTCGATCAGTTCCTGCTGAACTACATCCTGGGCGAGAGGCCGGGACTCACCGCGCCAGTCGTCCAGATCGCGCGCGTCGTGGGGTGGCTCGACGTGGGGCCGCCCACACCGGAGGGCCGACCTGTTGTCCGACTGGTCCAGGAGGCCAGCAGGGGTGGCGAATGAGAGCGCTTCGAGGGCTGAGCTGGCGCCGGCGGCGGCTGCTGTTCACCGCAGTCATGCTCATTGCCGCCATTGCGATCGCCGCAACGATGCTCTTTCAGCGCTACCGTTCGCGCGAGGCGGCGACATACCAGCCAGGCGAAGAGAACGCCGATATCACCAGTTCGCTGGCGAAGGGGCGGCCCAGCGACGCGCCGACTCCGCGCTTCACTGACGTCACCGCCGAGGCTGGACTCGGCGGCTTCCGCGTCTTCCAGGGCGCCCGCACGTCCCAGTTGCCCGAAGACATGGGCCCCGGCGCCGCGTGGGGGGACTTCGACAACGACGGCGACGACGACCTGTTCCTCGTGAGCGCGGGCGCCGCGCTGCGGGCGGCGCCCGGCGAGCGGGCCCCCAGCCAGCTGTTCGAGAACCTTGGCGACGGGCGTTTCCGCCTGATGGCCGATTTCCCGGATACCCGGATCCTCGGGATGGGTGCGGCCTGGGGCGACGTGAATGGCGATGGCTGGCTCGATCTCGTCGTCACCGGCTACGACACCATCCTGCTGTTCAGGAATACGCGGGGCCGCTTTGCTCCGGACTCACGGTTCGTGGCGCCGAAGGGCTCCTGGACGGGCGCGGTCTTTGGCGACTACGACCGGGACGGCGACCTCGACCTGTACGTCTGCGGCTACGTGCAGTACCGCGAGGAGCCGGCCGACCGTGCGCGCGTGTCGCAGCAATACGGCGCATCGGTGCCCTACACGCTCAACCCGGCGTCGTACGAGCCCGAGCGCAACCTGCTCTTCCGGAACAACGGCAACGGCGTTTTCCGCGAAGTGGCGCACGCCCTTGGTGTCGACAACGTCGAGGGCCGCAGCCTGAGCGCGGTGTGGCACGACTTTGACGGCGACGGCTGGCTCGATCTGTACGTGGCCAACGATATCTCGGACAACGTCATGTACCGCAACGTGCGGGGACGGTTCGAGGACATCAGCCACGCAGCGTGGGTGGCCGACTACCGGGGAGCGATGGGGTTGGCGGTCGGCGACTGGAACCGTGATGGCGACGACGACATCTTCATCACGCACTGGGTGGCGCAGGAGAACGCGTTGTACGATTCGCTGCTCAAGGACCGCGGCGGTCGCGGCGCGGCGGCCGTCGCGCCCGCGAACGGCCGCGGCGGGAACGCGAAGAAGGAGGCGTCGCGCGGCGGCCTGCGGTTCGTCGATGCGGCCGACTCGGTGGGTCTCGGGCAGATTGCGCTGCCGATGGTCGGCTGGGGCGCCGAGTTCGCCGACTTCGACGCGGACGGCTGGCTGGATCTCGTCGTTGCCAACGGCAGCACGTTCGAGACCGACACCGAGCCCCGGCAGCTCAAGCCGCAGGCGCCGTTCCTCTTCTGGAACCGCCGGGGCGAACACTTCTACGATCTGGCGCCGCTCACGCCGGCGCTCGCGCAGCCCTCGGTGGCACGCGGCCTGGCCCTCGCGGACTACGACAACGACGGCGATGTCGACATCCTGATCGTCCGGCGCGATGCGGGTGTGCAACTGCTCAGCAACGGCATGCAGCGCGGGCACTGGCTGAAGCTGCGGCTGCGCAGTCGCGTGCCGGGGCGACTGGACGTGCATGGCGGCGGGCTGGGTGCACAGGCCACCGCGTACCTGGGCACGACCCAGTTGCGGCGCGCGGTGAGCCCCGCGTCGTACCTGTCACAGAGCAGCCCCGTGCTGCACTTCGGCCTCGGAGACAAGACCGGCATCGATCGGCTGGAAATCAGGTGGCCCAGCGGCGCGACGGCCACCTTCGGCGCCCTCGCGGCCGACCGCACATGGGAGATTGCCGAAGGCGAGCCCGCCCCGCGGGAGGTGTCAGGAGCGGTCCGCTCGACCTCCTCACCAGTGGGCCCCCCGGGCCACGCTGACGACAGGAGCCGAACCGTCGCCTTCTGGGCGAAGCAGCGCGAAGCCATGCAGGCCCTCAAGGTGGAGCGTGACGTCGCACGAGCGGCGGTGCTGCTTCGCGAGGCGAACGCGCTCGACCCCACGCACGAGGACACGCGCTACTACCTGGCCAGCGCCCTGGCGACGCTGGGCGACGTCAGAGGTGCGCTCGCCGAACTGGAGGCCCTCACGCGCTTGAACCCGAGCAGCCATCGCGCGCTGGCGCGCTGGGGTGCACTGCGCGCGCAGACGGCAGATGGGCCCGCGGATCTCGTGGCCGCCGAGGCGTCGCTGCAGCGGGCCCACGCACTGAATCCCGAGGAGACCGGCGCGCTGCTGGCACTGGGCGAGATCTCACTGATGCTGGGCGATCGGACGCGCGCCGAGGAACGACTCGGCGCCGCGTGCACCGCCAACCCCCGCGCGGCGGGCGGGCTGTTCCTGCTCGGGTACCTGCACTGGAAGCGCGGCGACGAGGTGCATGCGACGGAACTGCTGGCGCGGGCGCGCACTGCGCTCGGCAACGACTGGAAGCCGCGCGGTTCCACCGCCGAGGGCGACGTCGCGCGGAAGGCCCACGAGGACACGACGCCGCTGGCGCGCTTCCTCGACGGCTGGAACGGCGGTGGCCGACCGGCAGAGGCATATGCGGACCTGGACCGGCACCTCCGCCGTGTGTCTGCTGGAGAGTCGAGGCGACCCATGTGATCGTCGCGGCGGCGATCCGGTAGACAGCCACGATGCGCCGTTCCGTGTGCGACAGAGAACACCGTTGGAAAGCCAGGCCAGCTTTGGCGGTGCCATCCGCTGCGTCGTGTCGGTCTCGATGCGCACCGAGGGTTGGGATGCCAATACCGTCACACACGTCCTCGGTATCCGCGCCTTCGGCACCCAGCTCCTCTGCGAGCAGGTCATAGGTCGCGCGTTGCGTCGCCAGTCCTACGACCTCAACGAAGAAGGGCTTTTTGATGTAGAATACGCCGACGTCTTCGGTATTCCCTTCGACTTCACGGCGAAGCCGGTCGTCGGAGGGCTTCAGCCCGTTGCGGTCCAACACGTCTCGCACAGCCCCGAGCGCCACGCTCGGGTGCTTCCCTCGAACCAGCCTTGGCGATCCCGGCGCGGCAGTTACCATCCGTCACGTGAAATTCAATGCAACGAATCCCTAAGCGGCCCAGCGGGCGGACGCACCGGATCGCCGGTGGCCGGCGTGAGTCTCTCGCCTCTTTGATCGCCCTGACGCTCTGTTTCGTCGCCACGGGGAGCCTCCACGGCACGCTTCTCAGACCGCTCCCCGCTGTCACAGCCGTGGTCTTCTGGGTCATCCTGCGGCGGCGGCGAACTGCCGACGCTCGGAGAGAGGGACCTCAGCCAGGCCGGGGTCGACTGCGTGTGTTCGATGCCGTATGGTGTGCGTCTTCTCTTTTCGTGGCTCAAGCCATCCTCCTCGACGAAACGCATCTCAGCGCCGACGGCCGGGCTCTGTGGTTGTCGCTGCTCGTCGCGGTGGGGCCGCCGGCGCTTGCGCTCATCCTCTTCAGCCACCGGCTCCGACCCTGGCTTCTTTGGGTGCTTGCGCTCTGGGGAAGCGTGGTGGTCCTTGCGGATCTCGTCTACTTTCGCTACTTCGGGGACGTCATCTCGGCGCCGGTCCTGCTCGGCGCCGGGCAGGCGGGCAACGTCCGCGAGAGCATCGCCACCCTCCTCGCTGGCCGCGATCTCTGGCTCGTGTTGAATCTCGTGGCGGCGATCCCGCTGGTTTGGGAATCGTCTCGACCGTATGGAGCTCGCGATCTCTCGCGTGGGTGGAGAACCAGTGCTCTCGCCCGCGCAGCCGCGGCAGCCATTGTTGCGACTGCCGCGTCGATCGCTGCACTCCAGCTCTTGTCCACCTCGGCAGGCGCTGCCGGCGCGCTCGGTCAGGTCTTCACCAATCTCGAGGTCGTGCAGTCCCTCGGCCCCTTCGGTTATCACCTGTACGACGCGTGGGGCTACCTTCGATCGACATGGCTGCGCCCACCGCTCGGCGCCGCCCAGCGTGACGGGGTGCGCGCCTGGTTCGCCGAACGCGCGCCCACGCGGGCAGGTGTCGGCCCGTTGTTTGGCGTGGCGCAAAACCGGAATCTGCTCGTCGTGCAGGTGGAGTCGCTCCAAGCCTTCGTCATCGGCCTGAGAATCAACGGGCAGGAGGTGACACCCAACTTGAATCGCTGGCGGGAGGAGGCGCTGTCGTTCTCGAACGTCACGGATCAGACCAGTGAGGGACGTACTTCGGACGCCGAGTTCACGGCCCTCGTGTCGCTTTTGCCGCTCGAGCACGGCGCCGTCGCGTTCCAGTATCCGGGCAATCACTTCGTGGGCCTGCCGCGCGTGCTCGCGAGTCGCGGATACACGACGCTCTCCGCGGTGCCCTTCGTGGCAGGGTTCTGGAACCGGCGTGCCACGCATTCGGCGTACGGCTTTGCCCGAAGCCTGTTCGCCGACGACTTTGTGCCTGGCGAGGTCATCGGCTGGGGACTCAACGATCGCGACTTCCTGCAGCAGATGGTTCCGAGATTGCAAAGTTTGCCCAAGCCCTTCATGGCTTGGCTCATCACGCTCTCGCTCCATCATCCCTTCACGTCGTTTCCCGACCCCCACAAGGTGCTCGATGTCGGAGAATGGACCGACAAGCCGTTCGGGAACTACCTCCACACGATGCGATTCCTCGACCAGGCGCTCGGTGACCTGCGCGAGGGGCTGGTACGCGCCGGGCTGGCGGATGACACGGTCGTGATGGTGTTCGGAGACCACGACGCGGGCTTCGCTTGGGAAGGCCCGCTGGCAAGAACAATCGGATTCCCGGCGCATGTGCTCGACTGGTATCTGCAGGATCGCGTGCCGTGGCTGATCCTGATTCCAGGAACCAACGCGCCGCGCGGGGAGATGGCGATGGAAGCCGGGCAGATCGACATGGCGCCGACCCTGCTCGCGCTGCTCGGCGTGGATCCGGCGTCCCTTCCCTACATGGGGAGGAATCTGCTGGGGACGCCCGGCAACGGTGCCCTCGTTCGCCCGTACGGAGGATGGGTGGCCGGGCGCTTGTTCTTCGACGGCGAGGCCTCGCTGCCCGAGCGCCGCTGCTACGACACTGTCGCGCGCGTCAATGTGTCGCTCGACCGGTGCCGCGAAGGCGTCGCTCAGTCCGCGCGTGCGCGCGAGATCTCGAGACGCGTGCTCACCTACGACTTGCAGGCGGACCTGGCGAAGTAATCGCGAGCCAGTTCTCCGCTATCAGCTTGATGTCGTCAGGCACGCTTTCGGTGAGAACACGAATTTTTTCGCGCGGCCGGAGAGCTGTGGCAGCCGGCGGGCGGGTCTGAGAAGGCGTCTTATGTTGACTCGAGACCCGCTTCCTATCGTCCGCCAGGTGAAGGTGACGAGTGGCCCCGGTGTGCCCGGGTCGCAGGCAAGTCAGACAATAGTCGTGGTTGATAGAGACTTACTGTATAGCCTTCCCGTGCATGGCTTCTCACGGCGCTGACTCTTGATGCTGCAAGCGCCTCTGCTGATAGGTGTTTAACGGTTCTGCATGAATTTGTATGGATTTGCACAAAAATGGCACATGAAATGCAGCCGAAACTCGGTTCGCTGGTCTCCGCCAGAAGTCTTCCCCCCCGAGACTCAACTAGCCTCGGCAACCTTGGAAGGGCTGTGACAATGAAAAAGAAGCATCTCGCCGCTGTCGTCCTGGTTGGTCTCGCGTTGTTGCCTTCTCCGGCGTCCGCGAGCAGCATCACGTTCACCGCCGCCGACATCGTGGACATCATGGCGGCTGACGGGGCGCCGTTGCAGGATGCGTTGAATCAGTGGGGCCTGTGGGCGATCCGAGCCATGCCCGTTGTGGGGGGCACTGGAGTGTACACGATCGATAGCGGCTCAACCACCCAGGCTGGTTGGGGAGTGGCTGCGCCGAACGGTGCTTTCGGTGCTGCGCCGTATACCGCTTCCAACAGCGTTTGGTTTTATGACGAAAGCGGGTCCGAAGCCGGTTCTACTCCTGCCAATCCGCTTTACATGATCATGGGTGTGTCAGCGGACAACTTCACGAGCAGCTCCTTTAACGGAGCCGGCACCTGGGTCGGGGATTACTCTCCCGGAGGCGGGGGGACCTTTTACACCTCCGGCTATGATGGGGGCAACGGCGGGACTAATCTCATCACGGCGGTGAGCGGCACGTCTACCTTCAATTTCGATTTCACGCTCGATCCGGGAGCGACCTGGGACGGGTCCTGGCAATTCGTTGTGGATGGTAGCCGGTACAACTTGGGAAACTTCACCTCGCCCGGTGTATACCAGACCAATTTCTTCGGTGGTTACGCTGATGGCGGACTACTTCCAGGCAATATTGGTGCCGGCTACGTGGTTCCGGCGGAGGTCGTTCCTGAACCCTCCACGCTGCTGCTCCTTGGGTCGGGAATCGTTGGTCTTGCCAGATACGGCCGACGGAAGTTCAAGAGATAGGTTTCTCCCCCGTCAGGAGCCGGGGTCTTGCGTGCGCCCCGGTTCCTGTTTCTCAGCCTTCCTCCCGTACGACTTCCCAGTCCCTGACCCTCGCTTGGGTCGCAGCGTTGAGTGTGTTCGTCCTCGTCGAGAAGATCGGACCCACTGCCGCTGTCGTGGCGCGAGTGGCCGGCGCAAATATTGATCAGGTATGTCACCTCAAGTTACTGGAAAAGCCATCCTTAACTAAGGTACGCCACGAGCTCCTCGAATGAACTTGTCGAACACCACAAACGGATTCTTACCGAGCTGCGGGAATGGCGTCAGGTCGACCTGACTGATCAGTAACGAGCGAAAGTCCTTCGAGTTACACGAAAAGGGCTTGATCAACTCATGTTTCGCAGCGTGGGATCTTGGAGAAGGAACGAGGCTTTGGCTGGGCGCAGGCCGCTAACTAACAACACGGCAACCAACGGCGGCATCCTGACCTGTGCAGCACGATCCAGCAACGAACCAAGCGAACACCCGCCGCCCCGATGAATCAGAATCTACGTCAGCGACGTGGTCTCCTGGGGGCGGGAGTTTTCACACAGTCTCTCGCTGGAGCCGACGGCGTCGACCATCGCTCTGAGATTATCCCGTGCTGTGCCGCCGCGGCTGAAACGCGGCCGTTAGCCGGGCCGAGAGAGGCAACGAACTCGAAGTCGGTCTTTCTTGAAGACGACGATCGCACCCTGTGTGAGGTCCTCAACGGGTCCCGCTCGCGCGACGCCCTTGGGCCGCCTAACGAATTAAACGAATTAAACGAATTAAGGATTCTTGTCGCGCGAAGCCGCGACAAAATCCTGGGTTGGACTA
>CAYZBZ010000044.1:13413-21676 GCA_964476725.1 uncultured Vicinamibacterales bacterium | reverse complement strand
GTAGCGACTTGGACGGAAATGGAGCGACAGCGCCCTGAAAACGGAAATGAGAACATTGCTCAATACGTGACGGACTGCCACGCTTTCGACTTGGCGCTTGCCAGCACGGCTTCGCAGATCGCCAACTCATCGTGGCCGTCCTGAAATGTGCTGAAGTCCATCTCAGTGCTCGCGCCGGCAATGTAGGAATAGACGCGGAGCAGGAAGTTCTTCAGGCCGTCAGGGTACGCTTCCGGGTGACCGCCGGGGTAGTGAGCGTAGGCCCGCGCGCGAGGACTCAGGAGCGACGGGTCCTTCATCAACAACTCATTGGCCTTCTCGCGGTAACCAATCCACATCTCGTTGGGCCGCTCCTGGTCCCAGGCCACCGAGCATTTCGAGCCGGACAACTCGTAGAACAACCGGTTCTTCCGTCCGGCGAAACATTGCGAGACGGTGAACGACCCGTGCGCGCCGTTGTTGAATTCGAGCAAGACGCTGGCGTAATCCTCGGTGTGGATCGGCACGGCTTCGTAATCCGAGGCTTGGAGCATCTTGCCGGAATAGGTCTCGACTTCCTTCTTCGGCTTCATGCGGTTCTGGTGAATCGTGGCGAAATCGGCGCACACCTTCGCGATCTTGAGGCCGGTGATGAACTGGATGCAATCGCACCAGTGGGAGCCGATGTCGGCCACGGCGCGCGATTCGCCGCTGAACTGCGGGACGAGCCGCCAGTTCCAGTCCGTTGCGAGGTAGAGCCAGTCCTGCGTGTAGGAGCCGTTGGCGTGAAAGAGGTCGCCGAATTTGCCCGACTCCACCATCGCTTTGGCTTCCTGGACGAGCGGGTAGTATCGGTAGTTGAAATCAATGGCGTTCACCACGCCAGCCTTGGCGGCGAGTGTGACCAGTTCCTTCGACTCTTTCGTGTTCATGGCCAGCGGCTTCTCTGAAATCACATGCTTGCCCGCGGCCATGATTTTCTTGCTGATGTCGAAATGCACGTGGTTGGGCGTGCAGTTGTGAACGACCTCGACTTCCTTGTCGGCAAGAAGGGCATCCACGCTGCCGTACGCTTTCGGGATGAAGAGGGCGGCGGCCTTCGTGCGAGCCAGCTCGTCGTTGGCTTCACACAGCGCAATCATGTCCACGAAGCCCAGTCGCCGCGCCGCTTCGACGTGCGCCGGGCCGATGAAACCCGTTCCGATGATTCCGGCTTTGATCGTTTTCATGGATTGTTCCCTTCCGCGAACTTCGCGCGACGTTCGGCAGTGAGGCCAAAACACGGGTCGCCATTGCCAACCCGCGGCTCATCAACATCGACGACGGCCACGTGCAATTCCGAGGTTCTCGAACAGCGCGCGCACAGGAATGCGCGTGCCCTTGAACACCCAGGCGCCACCAACGCGACCGGGCACACGTTCAACGGCGGGACACCGCTCCCAATCCAACATGCTTCCAGCTTAAGCGCATTTACTGAAGCCGACAAGTTCGGCCTGACCGGCGATCTGCTGACCTCCCGTGCGCATCCTCCTCGATGAATCGGTGCCCTTCCGGAACGAGCGCGGGTGCGTCCTACCTGATGCAGAACAGCGTGTTCTGCCCTCGCAGGAAGATCTCGCCATCCGTGATTGCCGGCGAGCCGATGAACACCTGGTCCTGCAGGGTATTGGTGGCCAGCACTTCGAACTTCTCGCCCATGCGCACGACGACGACGTCCCCCTCCTCGGACGCCAGGTAAAGCTTGCCGTTGGCGCCAACCGGCGACGCCTTGAAGTTGTACGGCTTCGGAAGCCGCTGCTGCTGGTAGTACGGCGTGCCGGTCTTCGCGTCGAAGACCGACAGCATGCCGCTGTCCGTGAGCACGTAGAGCTTGCCTTCGTGCAGTACCGGCGACGCCGAGTACGAATTGCCGCGCTGATTCTGCCAGACGATGGCGTCGGTGCCTGTCAGGTCCCCTTCGCGCCCCAGCCGAATCGCCATCAGGTTCGGGTTGCGGAAGCCGCTCATCACGAACACCATCCCGTCGGCCGCGATCGGAGCCGGAATCGTGTTCTGCCCCAGGCCATTCGCCTTCCAGAGCACCTTGCCGGTTTCGAGATCGTAGCCGCACGCCTCGGCCGACGCGGACACGATGACCTGCTTGCGGCCGTTGACGGTCGTGATGTACGCGCCGGACCAGTTGGTGCGCCCCTGGCGCGGCGTGCGCCACAGTTCCTTCCCCGTGCTCTTGTCGAGCGCCACGAGAAACGACTCCCCCTCGTGATCCCAGACGAGCACGAGCGTGTTGCCGTCGAGCGCCGGCCACGCCCCCTCGCCGAAATCGTTGTACATCCGCAACTCGCCGAGATCCTTCTGCCAGACCAGGTCACCCTTGACGGTGTAGGCGTACACCCCGCGCGATCCGAAAGAGGCGATGACGTGCACGCCGTCGGTGACGGGCGAGTTCGACGCAAAGCTGCCGTACTTCGGGTGGTGCCGCTGGTGCGGGGTGGCCACGCGCGCGACCTTTTCCCAGAGCAGCTTCCCGGTCTTGCGATCGAAGCAGAGCAGCATGAACCGGTGCTCCGGCAGGGCCCCGGCAACGGCGGGGCCAGTCGGCACGGCGGTCGTGACGAACACCCGGTCGCCCGAGACCACCGGCGATGAATGACCCCGGCCGGGAACTGCCGCTTTCCACGCGACGTGTTCTGTATCGCTCCAGTGGAGCGGCGCATCTCCGCGTGCCATTCCGTCGTCGTTCGGACCGCGCCAGCGCGGCCAGTCTCCGGCTGCGACGGTCACGGACTGAAGCAGAAGTACGGCGATCGGGACCCACGGTCGAAGACGGGTGCGCGACATTGTCTGATCCTCCACTGGTTTGAACCTCGTAGCGCAGGGCCCCAGGCAGCCTTGAAGGGCTGCGCTACGGTTTTGAAGCCAATACTCGTCATGCGTCGTCGAGTGCCTATACGACGCCGCCGCCGATTGCGCTGACAGGGTCCGCCGCCACCGCCGAAAAATCCGACCGACGAGCGTATGATGAGCGCACGTCTTCAACGTCGCTTGCGTCCGGCAACTCTGCCGTCACCTTCCGGAGGATGCATGTTCGGATTCTCGAAAGCTCGTCATCAGTGGAGCGTGCTGGCGGTGGCCCTGATGACCGTCATGCCACTCGGTTTCTCCGGTTTCGCTGCGCCGCCCGCTGCCGGTGAGCCGCAGGCGCCGCCTTCCGGCCAGACTGGAGGCAACCCTCCTGCGGGGCAGCGCGGTCGGGAGAACCAGCCGGCGCCCACACAACCGGCCCAGGGACGCGGCGGACGCGGCACGTTCGGCCCGGCGCCGCGTGACCCGGACGACACGGCCGGGTTCACCCGAATCTTCGACGGCAAGACGCTGAACGGCTGGGACGGAGACACGACGTTCTGGCGCGTCGAGGACGGCGCGATTGTCGGGGAGAGCACGCCGCAGAAGGTCGTGCAGGAGAACACGTTCCTGATCTGGCGCGGCGACACGCTGCGCGACTTCGAGCTGAAGGTGGAGTTCCGCATCAGTGGCACGAACAGCGGCATCCAGTATCGCAGCGCGGAGCTGCCGGCGGTCGGCAAGTGGGTGCTGAAGGGCTACCAGGCCGACCTGGATTTCGTCAGCGCGTATACCGGCAACGTCCACGACGAGCGCGGCCGGAGCTTCCTGTCGCCGCGGGGCAACGTCACCCGAGGCGTCGAGGGCGGCCAGTTCAAGGCGATCGGCGTCATCGACGATCCGAACGCGCTGAAGGGCTACGTCAACATCAATGGCTGGAATCAGTACCACATCATCGCGCGCGGCCCGGTGCTGATGCACCTGATCAACGGGCGCCTGATGAGCGTCTTCCTGGACGAAGACACGAAGAACCGCGCCATGGAAGGCGTGCTCGGTTTCCAGATGCACGTCGGCCCGCCATTCAAGGTGGAGTTCCGGAACGTCTGGTACAAGAAGATCCCGTAGATTCACTTCTCCGATCATGTGCGCATGCCGCTTCAGAAGCGCGGAGGGAGCCTGAGCCATGAGCGATGCGTTAACGGATGAGGTCCAGGCGCTCGCGCGCGATCGCGCGTGGCAGAGCGCGCTCGATCGCGTCCTCGAGCACTTCGCCGCCGACAGCGGCACCATCCACCTCCTCGGCCCGGATGGCGCGCTTCACCTGACCGCCGCCAGCCGCGGCATGCCCCAATTCGTACTGGACACCGTCAAGGTCGTTCCTGTCGGCAAGGGGATGGCGGGGCTGTCGGTGGAGCGGCGTGAGCCGGTGTCGGCCTGCAACATTCAGACGGACGCGAGCGGTGACGTCCGCCCTGGAGCAAAGGCCACCGGTCTGCAGGGGTCGATTGTCGTGCCCATCTTCCGCGCGGAGGCCGCTGTCGGCGCGCTGGGCATCGCGAACCGCGGACAGCGGACGTTCACCGAGTCGGAAACCAGGCTGCTCGTGCGCGTCGGACGCGCGATGGGAGACTCACTCCCGGCTTTTCACTCCGGGGGCCCCTGTCCCCCGGTCCGCTCCCCGCCTGCCAAGCCATAGCTTGCCCGCGACGAGCGCCAGACCCGGCAACGCCAGCGCCCCGAGGAACGTGAGCAGGAACGATTCCATCTGCATGGAGTAGGCGCCGACCGCCGCGTACGCGGCCGCGATGCCAAGGTTCGAGCCGGAAGTGAGCAGGAGAAACGGAGCCGGCGGCGTCCGGACCAGGCCCGCGAAGACGACGCTCGCTTCGGCCAGCACCGGGATCGGCCGGCACAGCACGAGAGCCCAGGGGCCGTACTGTTCCATGATCTTCCCGGCGCGCGCGAGGCTGTCCGCACCGACGAACCGGCGCGCCGCGCCCGCCGCCCGCGCGCCAACGGCGTACCCAATCAGGCACCCTGCCGTCATCCCGATCCAGATCACGGCAGCGCCACGCCAGAAGCCGAGCATCACGCCTGCGCCGGTCGAGACGATGCTGGAGGGGACCGGCAGAAACACGTCGAACGCAAGCAGCGCGCCGATGGCGCCGGCTGTGAACCAGCCCGACGCATTCCCGTTCGCGAGCCAGGTCGCCAACTGCTCAAACTGTTTCTCAAACACCAGAAACGGCGCTAACACGACGGCCAGAAGTAATAGCCACAGAACGGTCCAACGCATTCTTCGGGGTCCTTCGGTTCAAGGGTTCACAGGGGTTCAAATGTTCAAGGGTTCAGGGTGCCCCCCTTGAACCCCTCAGAAATCAAACCTATCAATATTGGCCTTCGTGAACATGACCGGCGCTCCCAGGACGATCTCGGATCCGCGGATCTGGACGGTGCCCAGCCTGCCCGCTTGAATTGACTGCGCCCCTGCCGGGATCTTGTTCTGCGCGAGCAGCGATCCGGCGAGCACCGTGAGGTAGCCGAGGTCCCGCGTGTTCCACAGCACGACCGTCTGCACCCAGCCGTCGTGCACGTAGGGCTTGTTCATGTTGGGCAGCGACAGCCCGATGACGTTGACGTCGCGGCGGTTCGCCTGGCGCACGGCCTCGGCGGAGCCGGGCACGGCCGGCGCCGAGATCGCCATCACCAGCTTCACCGACGGAAACACCCGCAGGATCGTCTGGGTTTCGGCAAACGCCTTGTCGCGATCGTCGTCGCTGGGCCGGATCGTGGCGAGCTTCAGGTCCGGATACTTCTCCGCCTGGCGCTTCCTGATGAACGCGATCCACTCGTTCTGGTTCGCGGCGCTCAGGGCTCCCGTGATGATCGCGAACTCCCCCTTGCCGCCGAGGAGCCGGGCCGCTTCGTCGGTCAGCGTGTTCGCGATCCCCTCCGATGTCGCCTGGTTGACGAAGAACTCGCGGGCGTCCGGCTCGGCGTCCGCGTCCCACGTGATCACGTGAATGCCGCGCTCGCGCGCCTTGCGCAGCACGCTGGAGATGCCGCCGCGGTTCTCGACCGCGACGGCAATCACGTCCACCTTCCGCGTAATCCAGTTCTCGACGAGCTCGTTCTGCTTGGCGGCATCGAGGCTCGTCGGGCCGTCCCAGATCAGCTCGACCCCGAGCTGCTGCGCGGCCTCTTCCGCCCCCGCACGGCAGCTCACGAAATACGGATCCCCCTTCGCCTTGGGCATCACGGCGATGACCGGGCGGCGCGGGGCCGGAGCGGGCGCGGCACTGCTGGCGGCGCCTCCCGCAGGGACCAGCGAGCGCACGAGCCACATGTTGGTCGCGGCGACGATCAGGGCCCCCGCGACGATTGCGCCGCACACGACGGCCACCTGGCTGTTCTTCACAACGATCTCCTCCTCTTCCCGCTCGATCGCGATTCGCTCGCGATCCTCGATCCGCGATGCCGGGAGCGGGAACCCCTCCGCCTGCGGCGTCGAATATACACTGACAGCGGCGCGCGCACGGGCGCGCAGCCGATCGATCGCGATGGTCGCGACGAGCAGCGACCCCGTCAGGACGCCGGTCAGCTCCGACGGCAACGCCGCGAGGTGCAGCCCGTTGCGCAGCACCGAGAGCGAAAAGAGTCCAATCACCGTGCCCCACAGCGTGCCGCGTCCGCCGAACACGGACGTTCCCCCGAGCACGACCGCGGTGATCGCGTCGAGCTCGTAGCCGGTGCCGGCGTCCGACTTTGCCTGGCCCAGGTGCGCGACATACACGACGGCGGCGACGCTCGCGATGAAGCCGGAGAGCACGTACAGCAGGCCGATGCGCCGCGGAACCGGAATGCCGGCATAGCGGGCCCCGGCGGCGGTGAATCCGATGGCGTAGAACGCGCGGCCGAGAACCGACCGATGCAGCAGGACGCCGTAACCGGTCAGCACGAGCGCGAACAACGGCAGCTGCGCGGGCATCATGCCCCACAGGTAGCCCTGGCCGAGGGCCAGGAATCCCGCCGGAAAATCGGTGTAGTTCACCGCGGCCTGCGTCATCCCCTCGGCAAGCCCGCGGAACAGCGACAAGGTGCCGAGCGTGACGATGAGCGGCGGGATGTTGAGCCGCGCGATGAGCACGGCGTTGAGCGCGCCGCCGGCGCACCCGAGCAGCAGCGCGATCGCGGCCGCCGCCGGGAGCGGCACGCCCCAGTCATGGTACGCGGCGCCGAACACCACCGCCGCGAGCCCCATCATCGCGCCGACCGACAGATCGATGCCGCCGCTGATGATGACGGGAGTGAGCGCGATGGCGAGCAGCCCGAGCTCCACGCTGAGGCGCGTGACTTCGAAGAAGTTGCCGAGCGTGAAGAAGTTCTGCGCGATCGACGCGAACAGCGCGACCTCTGCCACGAGCGCCAGCAGCAGGATCCACTCGCCGTTGGGAAACCAGCGCTCGCGCCACCGGAGGCTCATGCGGGGCCCGCCGCAGCCGCGGCCGGCTCGAGGCTCCGCCGCTCGCGCAGCGCGTCGATGGCGACGGCCGCAAGAATGATCGCCCCCTGCAGCGCGCGCTCCCAATACGCGCTGACGCCAAGGAACGTGAGCGCCGGCCCGATGGCGCCCAGCAGGACGACGCCGAGGAGTGTGCCGACGAAGCTGCCCCGGCCGCCCCTGATCGCCGCGCCGCCGACCACGGCGGCGGCGATGACCTTCATCTCGAGCCCGATCCCCGCATTGGTCGGAATCTGATTGAAGCGCACGGAGTTCAGCAAGGCGGCCAGGCCGGTCAGCGCGCCGGCGATCGCAAACACCGAGAACTTGACGAGCGCAGTGTTCAGCCCGGCCAGCCGTGCGGCGTGCTCGTTCGAGCCGGTGGCATACACCGCACGCCCCGCCGCGACGTTCCGCATGCCCCAGCCGAGCGCCACCTGCAGCGCGACCACGACGCCGCAGGCGACCGCGGGGTACGCCGACTGGCGCAGGCCGAACCACTGAAAGTCCGGAGGCAGATCCTGCACCCACGCCCCCTGCGTCACCCATCGCAGCGCGTCCCGCAGCGCCACCATCGTCGCCAGCGTCACCACGATCGAGGGAATGCGGACGTACGCGACCAGCGCCCCGTTCATCGCGCCGAGCGCCGCGCCGACGAGACACGCCGCGAGACCCGCGGCCGCCACGGAGGCGCCGGTCTTCGCCACCAGGCCGGCGACGACGCCGCAGATGGCAAAGACCGACCCGACCGAGATGTCGATGTTCCCCGTCAGGATGACGAGCGTCGTCCCGAGCGCCACGATGAGGACCGGCATGCTGCCGAGGAACAGGTCGCTCAGGTTGTCGCGCGCGAAAAAGCCGGGCGCCGCCGCGGCGAGCACGAGCCCCAGGGCGACGATGACCATCGCGATGGTCGCTTCACGGCGGTGGTGGTTGAACATG
>CAYZBZ010000044.1:0-13313 GCA_964476725.1 uncultured Vicinamibacterales bacterium | reverse complement strand
CAGGGCGACGATGACCATCGCGATGGTCGCTTCACGGCGGTGGTGGTTGAACATGGCAGGCTTCGGGCTTCAGGCTTCGGGCTTCAGACCTTCAGGCGCAGCCGCCTCGAGCGCAAGCGCCAGGATACGCGCCTGCGTCGCTTCCTCGCGCGTCAGCACCCCGCGGATGGTGCCGCCGTGCATCACCGCGATGCGATCGCTCATCCCGAGGATCTCCGGCAGCTCCGACGAAATCATGATGATGGCCAGTCCGCGCTCGACCAGATCCTGCATGAGGCCGTGGATCTCCGCCTTCGAGCCCACGTCCACTCCCTGCGTGGGCTCGTCGAGGATGAGGACCGTCGGGCGGATTGAGAGCCACCGCGCGAGCGCCACCTTCTGCTGGTTGCCGCCCGAGAGCGAGCCGACTTCCACCGACACCGACGGCGCCTTGATCCGGAGCTCGTCGACATACCGCGCGGCGGCGGCCCGCTCGGCGGCGCCGTCGATCAGCCCGCGATGCGACACCGCGCCGAGGCTGGCCAGGCTGGTATTCGCCGACACCGACATCTCGAGCACGACCCCGTGTTGCCGCCGATCTTCCGGCACGTATCCGATGCCATGCCGAATCGCCTGCGCGGGTGAGTCGATACGCACCGCCCGGCCGCGAAGCCGAATCTCGCCCGCATCGGCGGGCGACAGCCCGAAGAGGATCTCCGCAAGCTGCGTGCGTCCGGACCCGACCAGCCCGGCGAGCCCGAGAATCTCGCCGCTCCGGACCGAGAACGAGACGTCGTGGATCCCGCTGCGGCGATGCGAGACGCCGCGCGCTTCGAGCGCCACGTCGCCCGGCGTCCCGGATCGTTTCGGGAAGGCCGCCGCCAGCTCGCGGCCGACCATCAGCCGGATGAGCTCCGCACGCCCGACGCCGCGCGCGTCGCGCGTCGCGACGGTCTCGCCGTCGCGCAGCACCGTGATGCGATCGGCGATGGCGGCAATTTCCTCGAGACGATGCGAGATGTAGATGATCCCGACACCGTTCTGCCGCAGCCGCGCGATGACCGCGAACAACCGCTCCACCTCGCGCTCGCTGAGCGAGGCGGTCGGCTCGTCCATGATGAGGATGCGCGCGTCCGCGCCGATCGCCTTCGCGATCTCGACGACCTGCTGTTCCGGCATGGTGAGCGACTCGACGAGCCGCTCCGGGTCGATCGAGGCGCCGACGCGGGTGAGCAGGTCCGCCGCACGCTGCCGGCGTCCCCGCCAGTCCAGCCGGCGCCACGGACCGCCGCGCTCGAGCGCCATCGCGATGTTCTCCGCGACGGTGAGGTGCGGGAAGAGCGACGGCTGCTGGTAGATCGCCGCGATGCCAAGCATGCGGGACGTGTGGGGATCGATGTGAGGCACGAGCGTCCCCGAAACGGCCAGCGTCCCGGCATCGGCGCGCTCCGCGCCGGTCACGATCTTGATCAACGTGGACTTGCCGGCGCCGTTCTCCCCCACCAGGGCGTGGACCTCCCCGGCGCGCAGATCGAACGACACGGCGTTCAGCGCACGCACGCCCGCAAAGGACTTGCTGATGGCGCGGGCTTCGAGAAGAAGGGTGGACACGAATGGTTGGGAATCGGATCACGCTTCGCGAGCGAGTCTCTATGTACCACAGAGTGAGCAGCGGGAACAGCGGTCGAGCCGGTGCAACCCGTGACCTGCCCGGACGTTCCGCGGCGGCCGGCCGGCGTTCTGCACTTCGGAACGGGCCGAACGGCCGAAACGGACGCAAGACCACCGGCAGCGCCCTTTATGGCATTGCGCGCAGCGAAACGGTGAGCGATAATGCAGCCCGCCTGAGATTCCCCCGCGCAAACAGAAACTGGACTGTATGAGCTCTACCAAGCCTCCAGCGAGAGATCCCTATCTCGTCAAGTCGGTCGTCCACTCCTCGCAGTTGCTGTCCGCTTTTCGATCCTCGGGGGAGGCCCTGCCGCTGCGCGAAGTGGCGGCCCGCAGCGGGCTGCCGAAGAGCATGGCGTTCCGGCTGCTGTACACGCTGGAGCGCTGCGGCATGATCGAGAAGGTCGGAGAAAACCTCTATCGATCGCACCTGCGCCCGTTCAAGCAGCGGCCGTACCGGTTGGGTTACGCCGCGCAAGGCACGGACTACCAGTTCTCGAAGGAGATTTCGACCGGCCTGCAGCGCGCCACGGCCGCGCAGGGCATCGAGCTCATCTCGGTTGACAATCGCTACAGCCCGAAAATCGCGCAGCGGAACGCCGACGTGCTGGTCCGGGAGAAGGTCGATCTGGTGATCGAGTTCCAGACCGACGAACATGTGGCGCCGATCGTCGCCGCCAAGTACCGCGAAGCGAACATTCCGCTCATCGCGATCGAGGTCCCGCATCCTGGCGCGACGTATTTTGGCGCGAACAACTACGAAGCCGGGCTCATCGGCGGCCGGCATCTCGGCCGCTGGGCGAAGCAGCAGTGGCACTCCGAGATCAACGAGATCGTGCTGTTCACGCTCGAGCGCGCCGGCAGCCTCCCGAAAATGCGTCTCACCGGGATGCTGGTCGGGATGAAAGAGAGCTGTCCGGCGCTCGAAAACTGCCCGGTCACCTACCTCGAGGGGGACGGCAAGCTCGGTGAAAGCTTCGAGGCCATGCGCAAGCACCTGCGCACGAGCCGGGCCCGCCGCTTCCTCATCGGCGCGATCAACGATCCGAGCGCGCTCGGCGCGCTGCGGGCGCTGCAGGAGGCGGGGCGCAGCGAATCCTGCGCCATCATGGGACAGAACGCGTCGCCGGAAGGGCGCGCGGAACTGCGCGAGCCGGGCACCCGCCTCATCGGCTCGGTCGCGTACTTCCCGGAAAAGTACGGCGCCGAGATCGTCACCGTCGCGCTCGACATCCTCCATCGCCGCCCGGTGCCCCCCGCGGTGTTCGTGAAGCACCAGCTCGTCACGCCGGAAACCGTCGACCACATCTATCCGAACGATCAACTGATCCAGATGACGGCCGTCTAAGAAAGTCTGAAGGTAGAAACTTCAGACTTTCTCGCAAGGCGCGGAGCCGCGGATCTTGTTTTCCGGCTGAATCACCCATTCACGTGTCTAAACCTTCATGAGCGCGTAAGCGCGGCCCCGTCCCCCCGGGTGGCATCGCTTTCGCGTGTGACGTCGCCCAGCGTTCAAGTTGAGGAGGACGAAATGCGTGTCATCGCGCTTGCAGCCGTGTGCCTTACGCTTCTGATCGTCTCCCCTGCCGCCCAGACCTCTGTCGGCACGATCACGGGGATCGTGAAAGACCAGGGGGGTGCGCCGCTCCCAGGCGTCACCGTACGCATCGCCGCAAGAGGGAGCACCCCTCGGACGCTCCTGACCAACGCGAACGGCGAGTTCACGTTCGCGCGTGTTCCCGTCGCCGAGTACAACGTCAGCGCCACGCTGGCGGGATTCACCTCGTTCACAACGCGCGTGGCCGTGCAGTCCGGAAGCACGGCGCGCCTGTCGATCGTGCTGGCGGTGAGTGCGGCCACCGAACAGGTGACGGTGCAGGCGGCGCCAAATGTGGCTGACTCTTCCATGGCTCGCGCGGCGGGTCAGGGTAAGCGGGCAGGGGGGGCCGGTGGCGGGTTGCCGTCGTACGCTGCGTCCGCCCCTCCGCCACCGGCGGCGGCCCCCGGCTATCCGCCGTTCTCGAGACCTCCGTTCAACACGGAAGCCTACGATCGCATCGAAGACAATCAGTTCCGCCTCGTCACGAAGGAGCCGCTGTCGACCTTCTCGATCGACGTCGATACGGCGTCGTACGCCAACGTCCGCCGGTTCCTGAACGGCGGCAGCCTCCCGCCGCGCGACGCCGTGCGGATCGAAGAGCTGATCAACTACTTCCGGTTCGCCTACCCGCTGCCGGTGAAGGACGCGCCGTTCTCCGTCACGACGGAGCTGGCGCCCTGCCCGTGGAACCCGCGGCACCGCCTGGCGCTCGTCGGCCTGCAGGCGCGCCCGCTGGATATGGACTCCGTCCCGGCGCGGAACCTCGTGTTCCTGCTCGATGTCTCGGGGTCGATGGCTCCTGCCGACAAGCTGCCGCTCGTCCGCACGGCGATGCGCATGCTGGTGGACACGCTCACTGCGCAGGACAGGATCGCGATCGTCGTGTACGCGGGCGCCAGCGGCGTGGTGCTGCCGTCGACGAGCGGCGCGCACAAGGAACGGATCCACCAGGCGATCGCGCGCCTCGAGGCAGGGGGCTCCACCAACGGCGCGTCAGGGATCACGCTCGCCTACCAGGTGGCGCAGGAGCAGTTCGTCAAGGGAGGGATCAACCGGGTCATCCTCGCCACCGACGGCGACTTCAACGTGGGCGTCACCAGCCAGGGAGACCTCATCCGGCTGATCGAGGACAAGCGCGCGGGCGGCGTCTTCCTGTCCGTGCTCGGCGTGGGCACCGGCAACGTCAAGGACTCCACGATGGAGAAGCTGGCGGACAAGGGCAACGGCAACTACGCGTACCTCGACTCGCTGCACGAGGCGCGCAAGGTGCTCGTGGGCGAGGCCGGCGCGACCCTCGTCACCGTCGCCAAGGACGTGAAGATCCAGGTGGAGTTCAACCCGGTCAACGTCGCGGCGTACCGGCTGATCGGCTACGAGAACCGCGTCCTGCGGAACGAAGACTTCAACGACGATCGCAAGGACGCCGGCGAGATCGGCGCCGGGCATACCGTGACGGCGTTGTACGAGGTCGTGCCGGCAGGCGTGGACATCGAGGTCCCCGGAGTCGACCCGCTCACTTACCAGCGGCCTGCGGTGCCGGCGCCCGGCGCCGCGCGCGACGAGCTGATGACGGTCAAGCTCCGCTACAAGGCGCCGGAGGCCGACGAAAGCCGCCTGATTGCCGTCGCGGTGAAGAACCGCGCAGGGGAGATGTCCGCCAACGTCGGATTCGCCGCGGCAGTCGCGCAGTTCGGCATGCTGCTCCGGCAGTCGGAGCACCGCGGTTCCGCCACCTACTCGGACGCGGCAACGCTCGCGCGCCGCTACCGCGGAACGGATGCCGACGGCTATCGTGCGGAGTTCATCCGGCTCGTGGAGCTCGCCGAAGCGCTGACGCGCCAGACTCGCCGCTGAGCGTCTTCAGCGCAGGAACGCCTCCGGCAGGCCGCCGTCAACGGGGATGACGTGTCCCGTCGTCTTCGCGCTCTGCTCGCCCGCCAGCCAGCAGATGGCATTGGCGTTGTCGATCGGCAGGATCGGCCGGCGGGTGATCGTGCGGCGGGCGTAGAACTCCGCGAGCTTCGTGCGGAGATCTTCGGTCGACTCCGACTCGTCGAACCCGATGCTGTACTTCTTCAACGCGACGATCACGCGGTCGCGCGGGAACATCGACGACCCGGCAATCACCGTCGCCGGCGCGATGCCGTTCACGCGCACGAGCGGTCCCAGCCCGATCGCCAGCTCCCGGATCAGGTGATTGATCGCGGCTTTGCTGACGTCGTACGCCTCGCTTCCTGCCTTCGGCACGACCGCATTCGCGGAGCTCGTCAGCACCATCGACGCCGGAAGGTTTTGAGCTTTGAGGACTTTCGCCGCTTCCTGCGCGAGGATGAAGTTCGACGTGACGTTGATCTGCAGCGTGCGGGCCCACACCCCCTCGGCCGGCACCGACGGATCCGGCGTCGGATACAGCGCGGCGGTGTTGACGATCGAGTCGAACCCGCCGAACTGCAGCACCGTCGCCCGCAGCCCCGCGGCCATGGTCTCGCGCGCGGTGAGATCCATGGCGGATGTCATCACCATGTCGGCCGACGACAGCTTCACCGCCTCGGCCTTCGTCTCTTCGATCCCCGCGACGTTCGCGTCGGCGATGACGACATGGCCGCCGCGCTTCGCGATCTGCAGCGCGACCTCGCGCCCGATGCCGCTGCCGCCGCCGACGACCACGACGACCTTGCGGCTGAACTCCTTCTCGGCCGGCATGCGCTGGAGCTTCGCCTCCTCGAGCGCCCAGTACTCGATGCGGAACGCCTCGGTGCGCGGCAGCGCCACGTAATTGTGGAAGCTCTTGAAGTCCTTCGCCTGCTCCGGCCGGCGCACCTGCGGCAAGGGGCCGTCCGGGCCGCCGGCGTCTTCGAGCGCATTGGCGCCCGCCATCACGTGGATCGCGTTGACGAAAAACTCCGACGTGATGCGCGCCTCGCGCTTGTCCTTGCCGAAGCCGAACAGCCCGAGGCCGGGGACGACGACCACTGAGGGGTTCGCATCGCGCAGCGCCGGTGAATCCTTGTCTGCGCAGGCCTTGTAGTATTCCGCGTAGTCCTCCCGGTACTGCACCGCCCGCTCGCCGATTCGCGTCTCGAGCTGCGGGAGGTTCTCCTTCGCCGGATCCCAGGGGACGAACATCGGCGAGATGCGCGTCCGGAGGAAGTGATCGGGACAGCTCGTGCCCATCCGGCAGAGGTCTTCCGCCCACGTTGAGTTCGCGAACGTGAGCGCGTCTTCGGATCCGTCGGCGTGCGCGATCACGCGGCGGTTGGAGGAGACCACGCCCCGCAGGTACGGCAGGATCGAGGCGACCGTGGATTCGCGATCCGGCACCGTCGTCGTGACCGCCGCCCCCCCGAAGAGCGGCTTGCCGGCGCGCTTCGCGTGCGCGTCGATGAGCTCCCCCATCTCGTCGATGGTGCGGATGCTGTTGAGATACGCCTCGCGCTGGGTGTCTCCCCACGTGAAGAGCCCGTGCCCGCCGAGGATGAGCCCGTCAGCCCCGGGGTTGGCCTCGACCGCGCGCTTCAGCATCAACGCGAGCTCGAATCCCGGGCGCTGCCACGGCACCCAGATGATCGTCCGGCCGTACGTCTGGTTGAACTCCTGCATCTTCTTCTCGCCGTTCGCGCTCGCGGCGAGGGCAATCGCCCAGTCAGGATGCAGGTGATCGACGTGGTCGAACGGGAGAAACGCGTGCAGCGGCGTGTCGATGGACGCCGCGACACGGTTCTCGCCGAAGGCGCAGAGCGGGTACATGCCCACCATCTCGTCTTCGTGCTCCTCGCCGCGATAGCGCGCGATGAGGCTGTTGAGCTTGTCGAGGTAGAGGACGGCAAAACCGGAGCTGGCGATCGAGCGCAGATCCCCGCCGCTCCCTTTCACCGCCATGACGCGCCGCGGCTCGCCGGTCAGCGGATCGGTCATGTCGAACTTGGAGCTGGTGTTGCCGCCGCCGAAGTTGGTGATGCGCAGATCGGCGCCGAGCAGGTTCGAGCGATATCGCAGCAGCTCGAGCGGCCGCGCCTCGAGCCGCGCCGCCTCGTGTTCGTCCCACAGATCCATCAGCTTCTGTGGCTTCCGCCCCGAGGCGGACGCCACCGGGTCGTCTGTCGTTGTCTTAGACACAGGTCATCTCCACGTAGTCCAGAAAGCGCGGGTAGTGTGAGGCCCACACGTCGGTCGTCGCGGGCTCGAACCGTTCCACCGGGAACGAGCGTTCGATGATAGCGCGGGCGTCGGCAAGCGACGCCACTGCGCCAGTGGCCAGCATCTGCATCGCGATGTTGCCGAGCGCCGTGGCTTCGACCGGTCCCGCCACCACCGTACGCCCGGTCGCGTCCGCGGTGAACTGATTGAGCAGCCGGTTTCGCGAGCCGCCGCCCACGATGCGCAGCTCCTCGAAGCGCGTGTCGGTGAGCTGCTCGAGGGACTCGAGGACCGCCCGGTACTTGAACGCGAGGCTTTCGAGAATCGAGCGCGCGTACGCGGCCGGCCCGGCCGGCGCCGGCTGCCCCGTCTGCCGGCAGTAGTCCGCAATGGCCGAGACCATGTCGGGTGGCTGGAAGAAGCCGCGATGATCCGGATCGAACAGCGAGCGGAAGGCGTGCGGTTCGGCGGCGGCAGCCGTAAGGAGTCCTTCGTACGCGAGCTCCTGGCCGCTGGCCGCCCACGAGCGGCGGCACGCCTGCAGCAGCCAGAGGCCGCCGATGTTCTTGAGCAGCCGCGTGGTGCCGCACACGCCCCCTTCGTTGGTGAAATTCAGATCGCGCGCTTTGGCGGTGATAACCGGCGCCGCGAGCTCCGTGCCGAGCAGCGACCAGGTCCCGGAGCTCAGGAACGCGGTCGTGCCCCCGGCGAAGACCGACGCGACCGCGGATCCCGTGTCGTGGCACGCCGGCGCGACGACCGGCGTGCGGGCGAGCGCCGCGCAGACGTCGCTCCTCACGTGACCGACGAGCGCGCCCGGCTCCACGAGCGGCGGCAGGAGACGCGTGGGAATGTCCAGGTCGCACAACAGGCCCGTGGCCCACGACCGCGTCTTCGCGTCGATGAACTGCGTGGTCGTCGCCATCGTGAACTCGGCGCTCAGCTCCCCCGTCATCCAGTAGTTCAGGAGGTCCGGAATCGTGGCGAACGACGTGGCCGCCTCGATGAGCTTCGGAGTCGTGCGGCACGCCGCGTAGAGCTGATAGAGGGTGTTGAAGGTCAGGAACTGGATGCCCGTGATCGCATAGATCTGCTCGCGGGAGACGCGCTGCCAGACCGCCTCCATCATCCCGTCCGTCCGCCGGTCGCGGTAGTGATAGGGATTCTCGAGGAGCTCGCCGCGCTCGCCGAGGAGCGCGTAGTCGCAGCCCCAGGTATCGATGCCCACGCTCTCGAGCCGCGTCGTGGAGGCGCGCTCGAGCCCCCGTCTGATCTCGAGCCACAGGCGCAGGATGTCCCAGCGCAGCGACCCGTGATGCAGAACGGGCTCGTTCGCGAAACGGCAGACCTCGTTCAGGGACAGCACTCCGGCATGGAGACGTCCGAGCATCGCCCGTCCGCTCTCCGCCCCGAGATCGACCGCGAGAAAATGAGCACTCATGCAGCACGCGATCCGAAGCCGGCGGGCGGCAACGCCGCCGTCCGCATGGGAGTGATTGGTTCTCTGTCCGTAGGCCGACGGCAGCCGTGCGCGGGTCCGCGCGGCCGCAACAGCATACGCTCGTATTCCCCGAAACACGAAGAGGTTTCGCCGGAGGCGTGTGTTTCGCACAGCAAACCGTCGTACGCCACGCATCCACTCGCCTCTGGCGCAGGTCCAGGCTGCCACACCTATTTCGCAATGCGAAATCACACATGCCCGGTCCACGCCTTCGCTCCCGGGCACGAATACGGTTAACTCCAAGAGTAGTATTGGTGTTTGTTTGACTCGGAGGTCACACAAGCGTAACCTCCGCCGACCCACCAAAACGGGGCGATCGACAGTGCACGGACATCCGGGGCGCCAGGGCGTGCTCCGGATGTGGGAATTGGCGTTCCGCCAGGGACGTCAGGCAACGGGAGGAGAAACACGTGAAGTCTCTTTGCAAGGTCGTACTCGCGGTCGCGGTCCTCACCGCGCTTGGTGGGGCGATGGATTTCGTTCACGCGCAGGGGTTGACCGGCCAGATTTCCGGCACGGTCACGGACTCGGGCGGCGGCGTCCTTCCCGGCGCCACCGTTGTGATCAAGAACGCCGGCACGAACGCCACCCGTGAAACGGTGACGGGTGCGGACGGCAGCTTCGTGTTTCCCGACCTGCTCGCCGGCAAGTACGACGTCTCGGTGACGGTCAGCGGGTTCAAGACGTACGAACAGAAAGGCATCAACCTCGCCTCGACCGAACGCGTCGCACTGCGCGCCATCGGGCTCGAAGTCGGCGGCGTGTCGGAGACCGTGACCGTCCAGGCCGAATCCGCGCAGGTCCAGACGACGACGGCCGCGCGCTCCGGACTGATCACGCGCGACAACATCGAGGACATCGCGCTCAAGGGACGAGACTTCGCGGGCATGCTCAAGCTGTTGCCCGGGGTCATCGACACGAGCGCGCGCGAAGCGCCGGGCTGGGGCAGCATGGGCGGCCTGTCGATCAATGGGAGGGGCGGCGGGTTCAACTTCTCCTACGACGGCGTCACCAACAAGGACACTGGCTCGAACAGCGGCAACTACGCGGCTCCCGCGCTCGACTCGATCGCCGAGGTCCGCGTGCAGACGTCGAACTTCCAGGCCGAGTACGGCCGCAGCTCCGGCGCGACGATCACGGTCATCACGCGCAGCGGGTCGAAGGACTTCCGCGGCAGCGCGGCGTATTACAAGCGCGACGACTCGCTGAACGGCAACGAGTTCTCGCGCCGCCAGCAGTGCGGGCTTGGCGTGACGGCGCAGTGCAAGCCGCCGCTCTACGCGTTCGACAACTACGCCTGGACGCTCGGCGGGCCGGTCCTGATTCCGGGCACCGACTTCAACAAGGGGCGTAACAAGCTGTTCTTCTTCTTCTCGCAGGACATCCTGTCGCGCACGGATCCGGGCACCCTGAACAATCGCACGATGCCAACCGCGCTCGAGCGCCAGGGGAACTTCTCGCAGTCGTTCGACAGCCAGGGCCGGCTCGTGTTCATCCGCGATCCGCTCCTTGCGGGCAACTGCAACGCCCTCACCGGCGGTCCGGCGTGCTTCCCGGGCAATACCATCCCGGCCAACCGAATCAACTCGGTCGGGCAGAGCCTGCTCAACCTGTTTCCGATCCCCAACGCCGACGACCCGACTGGCGCGCGGCAGTACAACTACGTGTTCCAGACCGTGCAGGACTGGCCCCGCAACGATCAGGTGCTGCGCGTGGACTGGAACATCGGCCCCAAGACGACCGCCTACGGCCGTCTGCAGTGGGGATACGAGAAGCGCGCCGGGGGCGTCTCGTTTCTCGGCTCGACCGGCGCGGGCTGGCCGCAGCAACCGAGCAAGTACGAGATCGACACCGTCAGCTACGTGAACACGCTGCTGCACACGTTCAACGAGACGACCTTCTCCGAATTGACGGTCGGCGTGAACTGGGCGCATCAGTACACGAGCGCCCTCGATCAGGCGGCGATCGACAACAACGATCGCACCAGGGTCCTTCCAGGGTTCACCCAGTTCTTCCCCAACGCGAACCCGGACAACCTGCTGCCGCAGGCGAGCTTCGGCGGAGGCCTGCCGGGAACCATCGGCTCGTTCAACGTCGAACCGCGCTGGCCGTTCTTCGGCTTCAACACGCTGTTCAACATCTCCGGCAACATCACGAAGGTGAAGGGCACGCACAACATGAAGGCGGGAGTCTTCGTCGAGCACACGACCCGCCCCGCCCAGCGGTCATCCACCTTCAACGGCAACCTGAACTTCAACACGGACGGCTCGAACCCGCTCAACACGAACATCGGGTTCGCGAACGCGCTCCTCGGCGCCGTCACGCAGTACCAGGAGGCCGACGGCCACCCGGACGCGCACGGGCAGTTCGTCAACACCGAGTTTTACCTGCAGGACAACTGGCGCGTGAAGCGGAACTTCACGATCGACGCGGGCCTGCGGTTCTACTACATCACCCCGACGCAGAGCCAGGGTGACAAGGTGGCGCAGTTCGAGCCTGGCGGTTTCAACGCGGCACAGGCGCCGCTGCTGTACCAGCCCGTGACGACGGCGCAGGGCCGCCGGGCGCTGAACCCGCTGACCAGCGAAATCTCCCCGGTGATTTACGTTGGCCGGCTGGTGCCGAACTCGGGCAACTTCAACAACGGCATGGTGGTGTACGACGGGACGCCGCAGCAGAAGTCCCCGTTCAAGGTTGCGCCGCGCCTCGGGTTCGCCTGGGACGTGACCGGCGATGGCAAGACCGCGGTCCGCGGTGGCGCCGGCATCTTCTACGATCGGTATTCCGACGACAACATCCTCGACCTCGTCGAGCTGCCGCCGCTCCTCAACACCTACACCACGAACTACACGACGCTCCCGGAGCTCCTCGCGAGCCCGTTGACGGCGACACCGACCGCGGTGCGCCTGATCGACGAGTTCGTGCCGCCGGTCGTCTACAACTGGAGCCTCGGCGTCCAGCGCGACATCGGCTGGCAGCTCGTCGCGGACGTGGCGTACGTCGGCAACGCGGCGCGCAATCAGCTGACCACACGCCCCATCAACGGCCGCCCGTATGGCTACGCCTACCAGGCGTCGAGCCTGGACCCCACGAATCTCTCGGGTGGGCAGGCGCAGCCGCTGGCGGACGACCTCCTTCGCCCGTATCGCGGCTTCGGCGCGATTACGCAACGCGAATTCACCGGGTACTCGGACTACCACTCGATGCAGTTCTCGGTGAACCGCCGGCGCGCGTCCGACGGATTGTCCGTCGGGGCGGCCTATACCTACCAGATGGTCAACAAGACCCTGGGCGCGATCGATCCGTTCGTGTCGGACAACCGGGCGAGGAACTACAACTCCTCCGGCCGGCGGCCGCACACGCTCACGATCAACTACGCCTATGAGGTGCCGAACCTCGGCCAGAAGTGGGACAACATCGTCGCCAAGGTCCTCTTCGACAACTGGCAGGTGTCGGGCATCACGTCCTTCATCAGCGGCAGCCGGCAGGGCTTCTCCTACGGCTACACGGGCGTGCCGACGGGGGCGCTGAGCGGCACCGGCTCGATCAACGGCGGCGGCAGCCGGGTCAACATCACATGCAACCCGAACCTGCCGAGCAGCGAGCGTACCTTCGACCGTCAGTTCGATACGACGTGCATCACGCCGCCCACGGACCAGTTCCGCCTTGGCACCTCTCCCGGCGACGAGTACGCGGGACCGGGCTTTGCCAACTGGGACATCTCGGTGTTCAAGAACGTCCCGATGGGCGGCACTCGCCGTTTCCAGCTCCGTGTCGAGCTCTACAACGCGTTCAACACGGATCAGTGGACGAACACCGACACCAGCGCGATCTTCAACTACCTGACGGGCGCGCAGACCGATGCGAACTTCGGCAAGCTGACCGGCGCGACGCAGAGCGCGCGCCGCATCCAGCTCGGCGCGCGGTTCACGTTCTAACACCAGTTACCAGTTTCGAGCTTCCAGCTTCCAGCTGGAGGCTGGGAGCAGCGTAACGGGTGGAATACGGGCTGTCGAACGGGTGTGACTTCGGCCCGAATCGTGATTAGTACAGAACAAAGGGCGCTCACCACGAGCGCCCTTGTTCTTGTACGCACACGCAGAAGGCCACCCCTCAGCCGTCAAGCCGGCCGCCATCTCAGTTGACTCGGCCAGGCACTCACCACGGAGTTAACGGAGCAAACAGAGACGTGGATGGGTTGTCTCCGCTACCTCCGTTGCCTCTGTGGTGAGTATGAACGCCAGGGATTGCCCTGGTATACCATCCGCAGCATGAAACCCTGGCTTATCGTCGCGGCGTTGACGACGGCCGGCACTGTCCTCGACGTGCAGGAACAGCCGCCAGGGGTATGGACCGACCCCGACACCGGGCATCGCGTGGTCCGGCTGACCGACGCTGCCGGGGGCTCGACGCTGTACTTCCACG
>CAYZBZ010000043.1:3053-21885 GCA_964476725.1 uncultured Vicinamibacterales bacterium | reverse complement strand
TACTCTGGCGGCGGAATTCGGCATTCGGCATTAGAGTGAAGGGGCCATGCGGATCGAGCGCGACCTAGTCTAGGCTCTCGGCTGTAGGCTCTAGGCGATGGCCAAAGCCCAAAGCCCAAAGCCCGTTATCTCACTGCCACGCCGACGCTGAGCGTCATGAGCGTCATGCGTGACCGCGCTGGGCGGGCGGCCGTGGCTTCCTCAGGGTTGACGGCGTAAAACCGCAGGTCCATCGACATCGCGACGTGCTTCTTCGCGAACCACCGCGCCCCGCCGCCATAGTTAATCGTCTTCGAGCGCGATTCGGGATCCGGCAGCGGCGCGTCCTTCCGCTCCGCCGTGAAGGTCGACGACCCGATGCCCCCGCTGATGTAGCTCCAGCCGTCGCGCGAGCCGAAGTTGAACGACACCTGAGGCGACAGCGACGAGAACCGGCTGTTCACGGTGACGTTCACCGGCGCGGCCTTCGTGCCGGTGTTGAGCGTGTGGCCCCGGTGCGAGACGAGCATCTCGCCGCCGACCCCGAACGTGACGATCCCGAGACGCGCAGGATACCAGTGCGCGCCGAACACCAGGCCGAGCGCGCGGGTGGGGAGATTGGCCGGCTTGACGCCGATGCCGGCCGCGGTCGTCGTGTCCTGCTTGAACTTCGGAAACGCGCCACGCGCATCCACCGCAAACCGTCCGATCGGCCGGGTGTCGTCCGGCAGGTCCTGCGCGCCGGCATTGCCCGCGCCTCCGAAAAGCCAAGCCGCAAGCCCGAGCAGGACCAGCGGCCGCATCGCACGTGAAGCCATCGGCATCTGTTCGACAATTGTAATCTCAACGCAGTGACGGATCTCTGGATCACCACAGAGGTAACGGAGAAAACGGAACCAAAACATTCTCTTCTCTGAGGTGCCCAGATGATCACCGCCTTTCTCAGTTCACGGCCCGCTGACGAGCGCGGCCGCCAGCGCGATCCCCTCGTCCAGCGTCGTGATGGACCCGTCGAGCTGTTTCTCGTAGATCTGTTTCAGCAAGGCGCCGACCCGGGGCCCTGGCGCGACGCCGAGCGCAAGCAGGTGCCGCCCTTTGACGATAGGCTCGGGCGGCGCGTGCTGCACGCCGAGCTCGCGGGCGCGCTCGAGAAACCAGTCCATGGCGGAGCAGTCGAACCCTCCGCCGCGTCCCAGGCAATCGGACTTCGCGATGCGCGCGAGCAGCTCCAGGTCCACCTTCTGCGCGAGCCGACGGAACGCCCCGTCGCTCACCGGCGTCGGCGATTGCCGGAACATCCCAGGCTTCAGGTGGTGCGCGACGATGCCGAGGACCTGCCGGCGCACGTCGTACCCCTGCACCGTGTGGATGTTGAGGCGATCGAGCACGGCGGTGGCAGGCGCCACCCCGGCCTGCTCGTGATCGATCGATCGGATCCGCCCGTCGAGAAACGCCGTCGTCAGAGGCTTGCCGAGATCGTGGCAGACGGCGCCGAGCATGACGGCGATCTGCTGAGGGCGCTCGAGGTCGGCGATGCGCGTCCGCGCCTCGTCCACCACCAGCAGCGTATGGACCCATACGTCCCCTTCCGGGTGCCACGCCGGCTCCTGCGCGCATCCGACGAGCGCCTTCACTTCGGGGAACAGGCGATCGATGACCCCGAGGTCAAGAGCGAGGCCCAAGCCGAGGGAAGGACGTGCCGCCTGGAGCAGCAGCTTTTCGATTTCCCCCCAGATCCGCTCGGATGGCAGGTCGTCGAGCGCAAGACTCCGGCAGATGTCGCGCGTCCCGGGTTCGAGTGAGAACTCGAATCGCGCGGCGAACTGCACCGCGCGAAGGACGCGCAGGCTGTCGTCCCCGAAGGTCCGCGGATCGACGGCCCGCAGCACGCGCGCCTCGAGATCGCGGCGGCCGTGGCACGGGTCGACGTACTCGTCGGTCAGCGGGTCCCAGGCGATGGCATTGATGGTGAAGTCGCGCCGTCGGGCGGCTTCTTCGATCGGCAGGTCCGGATCGCCGGTGATCTCGAATCCTCGATGGCCGCGCCCCGACTTCGACTCTCGTCGCGGGACGGACACGTCGAGGTCGGCGACCTTGTAGACGGTGAAGCTTTCGCCGACGGTGTTGACCGTGCCGAACGCGGACAGCAGCTCGCGGAGGCGAGTTGCGGGGATCCCGTATACCTCGAGGTCCACGTCCTTTGACGGACGTCCGAGCAGGCGATCGCGCACCCAGCCACCCACGAACAACGCGCGGCCCCCCGCGTCCCGGACGCGGCGGGCGATCGCGACGGCCATGTCGAGGCTACCGGCGGCGTGCGAGGCGGAATCCATAGTCGGTATAGCGAAGCGACGGGTCGAGCCTGCTGCGGGCCGCCGATCGGCTGATCGTGACTGCGTGCCGCCAGGAACCGCCGCGCGACGCGCGGCGCACCCCGCCGGACGGACCGGCGGGATTCACTGACGGCGACACCGCGTAGTAGTCGCGTGCGTGCCAGTCGGCGCACCACTCGTGGACGTTCGCAGCTATGGCGAACAGGCCGTAGCCGTTCGGTTCTCCCAGCGTCACCGGCCAGGGGGATTGCAGCGGCCCGCGTCCGCCGTCAGGGAGCCATGCCGGGAGCGCGTTTCCCCACGGATAGCGTTCTCCCTCGCGGCCACCGCGCGCGGCCCGCTCCCACTCCGCTTCGGTCGGCAGCCGCACGTCTCCCCGCCACCGACAGTAAGCCACCGCGTCGTTCCAACTCACCCCGACGACCGGGAGATCCGGCCGCTGAAGCTCCGGCGACAGCCAGTCGCGGGGCGCCGTGTGTCCGGTGGAGCGAACGAACACGTCGTACTCCTCCCGCGTCACGGGATAGATCGCCATCTCGAACGCGTCGACGTGCACGACGTGGATGGGTGCTTCGTCCTCCTGTCCATCGTCGCTGCCCATCGAGAATGAGCCGGCGGGAATCGCAACGAACGCATTCGACATGGCGTGCGCTCAGGCGGTCTCGCGGCGGCGGCCGTACTTCCGGACGAGCTTGTCGGTGAAGCCCGGAGCCACGGCATTCAGGATCGCGAGCCCGCGCGACATCGCGTGGGGGTACACTTCCGGGCGCGGCCTGCGCACGCACGCGACGATCGCTCGTCCGACATCCTCGACCGACTGTTTCGGCCCGAGCCCCGCGACCGAGTGTCCGTAGTCACGGGCCATGGCGTGGCGGAACTCCGTGTCCGTGGTGACGGGAAAGACAACGCTGACGCGAATGGCGGTGCCGGCAAACTCCGCGCGGAGCGACTCAGCGAAGCCCACCTGCGCCGCCTTCGTCGCGCTGTAGCCGCTCATCTGCGCGATCCCCCGCTGCCCGACGATCGACGAGACGATGATCAGGTGTCCGCTGCCCTGAGCGCGGAACACGGGCAGCGCGGCGCGCGCGCCGTAGAACGTGCCCATGAAGTTGACGTCCATCATGCGGTGCATCGTGGCGGCGGGCGTGTCCTCGACGCGGCCGTAGTAGCCAAAGCCGGCGTTGCAGATGGCGATGTCCAGCCGTCCGAATGTCTGCCGGGCGTGCTCGACGAGCCGCAGCACGTCGGCCTCCGACGTGACGTCCGTCACCACCGACTCGGCGCGCCCGCCGGCCGCGCGGATGCCTCGCACCGCGTCGTCCAGTCGTTCCGCGCGGCGCGCGCCGAGCACGACCGCCACCCCGGTGCGTGCGAGCTGTTGCGCGACGGCCAGACCGATGCCGGACGAACCCCCGGTGATCACCGCCACGCGTCCGGACGCATCCATTCGCGCATAATACCTGACTAGCGCCCCGCGACTTCCAGCTCGCGGTTCGAGATTAGATGAGTTTAGGTTACTGGCTACTGGTTACTGGCGACTGGTTCGATGCCCGATCCCTGTATTGCCCTGCTTCGCGAGCTCGTCGCCATCGACTCGGTCAATCCATCGCTGGTGCCGGGCGCCGCGGGAGAGACGCAGATCGCGGAAGCCGTCGCCGCGCGCATGCGGGCGCTCGGTCTCGACGTCCAGATCCAGGAGGTCGCCCCCGGGCGGCCGAACGTCATCGGCGTCCTCGAGGGGACGGCGCCGGGGCGCTCGTTGATGTTGTGCGGGCACATCGATACCGTCGGCGTCGACGGCATGTGCCGCCCCTTCGATCCTGTCGAGCGCGGCGGCCGTTTGTACGGTCGCGGTTCGCAGGACATGAAGGGGGGTGTGGCCGCCATGATCGATGCCGCGCGCCTCGCGCGCGATCGCGGTTTTCGGAAAGGGCGGCTGATCGTCGCGGCCGTCGTCGACGAGGAGTACGCAAGCCTCGGCGCCGACGCGCTCGTCACGGCGTGGACGGCCGACGCGGCGATCGTGACGGAGCCGACCGACTTGCAGATCGGCATCGGACACAAGGGATTCGCGTGGGCGGAAATCGAGACGCGCGGCCGCGCGGCGCACGGCAGCCGGCCGAAAGACGGGCGCGACGCCATCCTGCGGATGGGCCGCGTGCTGCATCGCCTGGAGCAACTCGATCGCAGTTTGCAGTCGCGATCCGCTCATCCGATCATGGGGACCGCTTCGCTCCATGCGTCCATCATCGAGGGGGGACGGGAGCTGAGCAGCTATCCGGACCGCTGCCGTCTCCAGCTGGAACGGCGAACCGTGGCAGGGGAATCCGCGGAGACCTGCGCCGCCGAGATCGAGCAGATCCTCGCCGTGCTACGCGAGGAGGATCCCGAGTTCGACGCAGCCGGGAAGCTCACGTTCTCTCGACCTCCCTACGAGATTCCCGCGGGGCACGACCTGCCGCGCGCGCTGACGCACGCGGCGGAGGCGGCCGGGGCTGCGCCGAAGCGGATGGGCATGAGCTTCTGGACTGACGCGGCCATTCTCGGGGGCTCGGGGATTCCGTCGGTGCTTTTCGGTCCCGGTGGGGCAGGTCTGCACAGCACCGAGGAATACGTGCACGTGGCCGACGTCATCACGTGCCGCGACGCCCTCGCGTCCCTCGCGCTCGCCTGGCTGTAGTTCATTCCGGCGCGGGCGCGCGTCTCACGTACTTCCGGCCGGTCGTCTTTCCCGCAGTAAGCTGCGGATTACAAATCCGATGTTGGCCGGCCGCTCCCCGAGCCTTCGCATGAAGTACGGGAACCATTCACGGCCGAATGGAACATAGACGCGTACGCGGCACGCTTCCGCCTTGAGCTGCGCCTGCAGGTCGCGGCGAATCCCATAGAGCATCTGGATCTCGTAACGGGCCGCGGCGATTCCACGCTGATCCGCGAACGCGCGGGTCGCCGCAAGCATCGCGGGATCGTGGGTCGCGATGGCGGGATACGTCCCGTGGGCGAGCAGCAGCTGCATGAGCTCCACGAACGCCTCGTCCACCTCCGCCTTGCCCTGGTACGCGACCGCCTTCGGTTCTCTGTAGGCCCCTTTCACGAGACGTACGCGCGCGCCCAGCTCGTTCATGCGTTTCGCGTCGGCGACGCTCCGCCGCAGGTACGACTGCAGCACGATGCCGGCGTTGCGATACCCCTGCTGCCACATCGTCTCGAAGACGTCGAGCGTCACCTGCGTGAACGCCGAGTTCTCCATGTCGACGCGCACGAAGAAGTCGTGCGTCCCCGCGCTGTCGAGGATCCGCCGCAGGTTGTCCACCGAGGTCGCGCGATCGACCGTGAGACCGAGCTGCGTGAGCTTCAGCGAGATGTTCCGTCCGATGCCCGAGGCGACGATCCGCTCGATCACCGACAGGTACGCGCGCGTGGCTGCGTCCGCTTCGGCCATCGTCCCGACGCTCTCCCCGAGCAGGTCGAGCGCCTGGGTCAGGCCGGAGGCCTCGATGGCGCGTGCCGCCTCGATCGCCTCGTCCACCGTTTCTCCGGCGATGAAGCGTCGGGCGAAGCTGTTCGGGCTGCGCATCCCGTAACGCGACGCGAGCTGTTTGAGCGTCCGGCTGCCGGCGAGGGTCCGAAAGAAAGCCGCGGAGACGTAATGGATCATTAGTGGGTTCTAGGTGCCCACCTGGATCCCGTCAGCAGGTGCTGGAGCGTGCGCGCGTAATACCGCAGCACGGTCCGTTCGCGCACGCGGAAGCGTCCACTGCGCTCCACGTGGATGATGTTGCGCGCCGCCAGCGGCTCGGCTCCTTCCTCGAGCGCCTGACGCCCGGAGGCGACGCCCATGTTCGCCCCCGCGGCGCGCACCGTGTCGATGATCGCGTCGGCGCGCGCCTCGAGCTCGCGCCGTGTGATGGAGGGTTTGAGCGCGGCGGCCAGCACGGCGGTGGGGAGCACTTTGTACAGCCGGCCGATCGTCTCGCGCGTGAGGTGCGCGAGCGCCATGACCTCGCGTCGGGACTCCGGATCGAATCCGTCGAGGCTGATCGGCTCGCCGAACGTGACGAACGCGCGCGACTGGTATCCGACCGCGCAGCGGACCATCTCGGCAACTTCGCGCGCGAACGGCCGCGCACGGCGCTTGGCCGCCTGGTGGGCGAGGATGCGGTCCTCGAGGACGACGTCGTAGGAGACCGCCATCGGCACGATGACCGACTTCGCGTCCACCTGCATCGCGGCGTGAAGCAGGCCGGTCTTCGGTGCCTTCAGCTCTCCCGAGTAGCTGCGTCCGCCTTCGATATAGAACAGCAGGTCGTGGCGCTGCAGCAGCTCCGAGACGTAAGCCTTCAGCGTGACGAGGTACGCGGGATCTTTCGTGTTCCTGCGGATCGGAATCGCGCCGGTCACATGGCGATGGATGAGCCCCAGCGGCCCGCTGAAGAGGTTGATCCCCGCGGCGATGACCGGGGGACGGATGCCGTTGTCGTCGAGCACCAGCGGCTCGACGAGGTAGTCGAGATGGCTCTTGTGATTCGAGATGTAGATGACGCGCCCGTCGCGCGTCGCCTGCTGCGCGATGGCGACGTGCTCGTCGATGCGCTCGATCTTGCGGAGGATGGGGTAGAGCGGGTGCTTCAGCGCACGGTAAATCGGATACCGCTGCGTCGTCCGCAACTCATCGAGGTACGCGTGGATGCGCTCGCGCGCTTCGGGCTCCGTCTGCCCGTGCCCGCCACGCAGGTACCGCGCGATTTCCTCGCGCGCGAGGACTGCCTGGGTGATGTCGTCGAGCATCACGGCCGGACTATATCAGAGTGGGGCATCTTCGGGTTCAGGGTTCGAGAGAGTTCAGAGTTCAGGGCTTCTCGACCTCCCGACATACCGCATCCGTGAATTCCGTCGTCGACGCGCGCCCGCCGAGGTCGTGGGTGCGGACGACCCCGGCGGCGAGGACGCGGTCGAGCGCCGCGCGGATGCGCCCGGCGCGCTGACGCTCGCCGATGTGGTCCAGCATCATGAGCCCCGAGAGCAGCAGCGCAGTCGGGTTTGCCAGGTTCTTGTTGGCGATGTCGGGCGCGCTCCCGTGGACCGCTTCGAACACGGCGCAGTCGATCCCCATATTGGCCCCGGGCACCACGCCGAGTCCGCCGACCAGCCCGGCGCACAGATCGGAGACGATGTCCCCGTACAGGTTCGGCAGCAGCAGCACGTCGAATTTCTCCGGATGCATCACCAGCTGCATGCACACGGCGTCGACGATGCGCTCGTCGTAGGTAATGTCGGTGAACTCCCGCGACACCTTCCTGGTGCTCTCGAGGAACAGCCCGTCGCTGAGCTTCATGATGTTCGCCTTGTGAATCGCGGTCACGCGGGAACGCCGGTTCGCGCGCGCGTACTCGAAGGCGAACTGAGACACGCGTGTGGAGGCCTTCTCCGTGATGATCTTCAGGCTCTCGACGACCCCCGGCACGATCTCGTGCTCCAGGCCCGCGTACAAGTCCTCGGTGTTCTCGCGGACGATGATGAGGTCGACGCCGGAGAATCGGCTTTCGACGCCGGTCAGGTTGCGAACGGGCCGGAGGTTCGCGTACAGGTCCAGCGCCTTGCGCAGGCCGACGTTCACGCTCGTGAACCCTTCGGCGATCGGCGTCGTCACCGGTCCCTTCAAGGCGACCTTGTTTCGCCGGATCGATTCCAGCAGCGTGGCCGGCAGCGACTGGTTGAATCGTTTGAAGGCGTTGACGCCCGCCTCGTGACGGTCCCACTCGATGTCGACGCCTGACGCCTGGAAGATGCGGACGACGGCCTCGGTGACTTCCGGGCCGATGCCGTCTCCGGGGATCAGGGTGATGACGTGGGGCATGGGGGGTCAGGGTTCAAGGTTCAGGGTTCTCGCGTGGCGATCGCCGTTCTGATTTGCAGCTAATCCTTCAGCTCGAGCCACAGCAGGAGAAGGCCTCCGATCATCGGCACCATCAACAGCCCTGTCGACGTGGCATGCAGCCTGCCGAAAGCGACCCGGCGGGGATCGTTCTCCGGAAGGCTCGACACGGCCGCGCCGATATCGGACCGGGCCCGGGCGATCCGCCCCGATACGACAACGCCCGAATAAGCCGTGGCCAGGAGCATGACGAGCCCGATCCCAAGGCGGACGGCGAACCTGACGGGACGGGGCCCCAGCACGCCCCGCGCGAGCAGGCTGCCGAGCAGCACGAGGCCGCAGGCATAGCTCAGGAGGTGAAAGCGCCGCAGCGTCTCGCCGAAGATGGCGCCGGAGACCACGCGATTGTCCGCGACATGCCGCGCCGCCAGCACGTCGAAGATGGACGGGGCGCCGATTGCGCCGAGCACCAGGCCGCCCCCGACCCATAGAGTCAACGCCAGCACACCGGCATACCGCAACGCGAGCATCCTCTCATTATAATCACCAGGTTCAGATGCCTGCGTTCGATGTGATTCCCAACGCCGTCGCCTGGCTGCCGTGGAGCAGCGATGCGTTCACCCGGGCGCGGGCCGAGCGGAAGCCGGTTCTCCTGTCCATCTCGGCGACGTGGTGCCACTGGTGCCATGAGATGGACCGGACGAGCTATGCCGATCCCTCGATCATCTCGTTGATCGCCAGGCGGTTCATTCCAATCCGCGTCGACGCGGACGCGCGGCCCGACATCAGCGAGCGCTACAACCTGGGCGGCTGGCCGACGACCACGTTTCTCACGCCCGACGGCGCCATCCTGGCCGGGGGCACGTTCGTGCCGGTCGAACGCATGGCAGGCGTGCTCGCGCAGATCGCCGACGCGTTCGAGGCGCGCGGACACGGCCTCCCTCGGCCCGAGCCGCGTGAGACCGTGGCGCACGACCCGCATCCGCCGCTTCCGCTCGACGAGTTGTGCACGCGCATCTTCTCGACGTTCGATCCGGACCACGGCGGCTTCGGTGTCGAGCCGAAGTTTCCGCTCGTGGCGCCGCTGCATCTGTCCCTCGAGCTGTTCGCCGACACCCACGATCCGCGATACGAGAGGATCGCGACGGTCACGCTCGACGGGATGGGCTGGGGCGGTCTGCACGACGACGTCGACGGCGGGTTCTTCCGGTACGCGACGACGCGCGACTGGCAGTTGCCGCACTTCGAGAAGATGCTGGACGTGAACGCCGGGCTGCTGCGCGTCTACCTCGACGCGGGGGCCGCACTCGGCGTCGCGCGGTACACCGAGCGGGGCGCGGACGCGCTCCGATACATCCAGACATGGCTCGCCGACCCGGTCGACGGCGCCTGGTGGGGCTCGCAGCAGGCGGACGGTCGTTATTACGCCGCGACGTCCGTGCACGAGCGGCTGGCGGTGCCCGCCCCGGCGGTCGGCGCCGTCCTCTATGCCGACTGGAACGCCGTCATGGTCTCCGCCGCCCTGCAGGCGGCCGCCGTCTTCAACGACGACGGGCTTCGCGACTTCGCGTTGAAGTCGCTCGAGCGTGTGCTGCTCGGGTGCTACAAGCCCGGCGCAGGCGTCGCTCACTACCTCGAGCGCGGTCCTCGCGTGCGCGGCCTGCTGGCCGATCAGATGGCGATGGCTGCCGCCAACCTGGACGCGTTCGACGTGACCGGCAACATCGTGTACGAAATGATGGCCGAGGAGCTCGCGCACTATGCCGTCCGTGTGATGTGGGACGAGCGTGACGGCGGCTTCTTCGATCGCGCCAGAGACGACGCCGACGCGGGCGACGGCGCGGCTGTCGAGCCCGGCATCGGCCTCATGCGCGTCCCGTTGAAGCCGTTCGCGTTGAACTGCGACGCGTCGCGCACCTTGCGGCGCCTCGCGGCCGCGTCGGGCGACCACGAGTTCACCCGGATTGCCGACCGCACCGTCGCCGCGATGGCGCCGCTTGCGCCGGACCAGGGCCCGCTTGCGGCGCACTATGTTCTCGCGGTGCGCGCCGCGACGCGAGGGTGATACACTTTTCGAAACCTCATGAGCACATCCCTTCCAGCCCTCAAGAACATCGCCACGCGCCTTCGTATAGATTCGGTTCGATCCACGACAGAAGCCGGCACCGGGCATCCGACGACATGCCTGTCGGCGGCGGAGATCGTCGCGACGCTCTTCTTCGGAGAGATGCGCTTCGACCCGAAGAACCCAAAAAACATCGACAACGATCGCTTCGTGCTGTCGAAGGGGCACGCCGCGCCGATTCTCTACGCCGCCTGGGCCGAGGCGGGACTGTTCCCGCGTGAAGAGCTGCTGAAGCTGCGCCGGATCGACTCGGATCTGGAGGGACACCCCACCCCCCGCCTGTCGTTTGTCGACGTGGCGACCGGGTCGCTCGGCCAGGGCATCTGCGCGGCGATCGGCACGGCGCTCAACGCGCGTCGCATCGGCTCCGATTACCGCACGTACGCGCTCCTCGGCGACGGCGAGATGGCGGAAGGTTCGGTGTGGGAGGCGGCCGACATCGCGCTGTACTACAAGCTCGACAACCTGTGCGGCATCATCGACGTGAATGCGCTCGGGCAGAGCCAGCCGACGCAGTTCGCGCACCGGATGGACGAGATCGCCGCCCGCTGGGCCGCGTTCGGATGGCACACGATTGTCGCCGACGGCCACGACATCCCTGCGCTCCTGAAGGCTTACGCGGAGGCGCGCGCCACGAAGGGCCGTCCGACGATGATTCTCGCCCGCACTCTCAAAGGAAAAGGGCTCGCCGCCATCGAAGGCAAGGAGGGCTGGCACGGCAAGGCGCTGAAAAAAGGGGAAGAGGCGGACAAGGCCATCGCCGAGCTGCAGCGGCAACTGGTCGACGACGGCGGCGCGAAGCCCGCGATCCCGATGCCGCGCGCGCAGAGCCGCCCGGAGGCGCAGCCCGACTATTCGACAATGCCGGCCCCCGCCTATGAGAAAGGTGAGATGGTCGCCACGCGCGAAGCCTGGGGCACGGGGCTGGCGGCCCTGGGGACGATCGATCGGCGGGTCGTGGCGCTCGACGCAGACGTGAAGAACTCGACGTTCAGCGACAGGTTCGAAAAGCTCAACCCCGACCGCTTCTACGAGAACTTCATCGCCGAGCAGGCGATGGTCGGCGCGGCGATGGGCCTGGCCGCGCGTGGCGCGATACCGTTTCCATCGACGTTCGCCTGTTTCCTGACGCGCGCCAGCGATTTCATCCGGATGGGGGGGATTTCCTTCGCGAACGTGAAGTTCGCTGGATCGCACGCCGGCGTGTCGATCGGCGAAGATGGTCCCTCGCAGATGGCGCTGGAAGACCTCTCGATGGCGCGCGGCGTCCCGGGCTGCGCGGTGCTCTACCCGTGCGACGCCGTCAGCACCGAGCGCCTGATCGTGGAAATGGCCAGGCGTCCCGGCATGGCGTACATGCGCACGTCCCGCCCGAAGACCCCGGTCATCTACGGCCCGGAGGAGACGTTTCCGATCGGCGGATCCAAGGTCCTCCGCCAGAGCGCGAACGACGTTGCCGCGGTCGTCGGTGCGGGCGTGACGGTGTTCGAGGCGCTGAAGGCGTACGACCAGCTGAAAGCGGAGGGCATCGACATCCGTGTCATCGACGCGTATTCCGTCCAGCCGATCGACGCCTCGACCTTGCTCGAGGCGGCAAGGGCGACCTCCGGCGCGATCATCACCGTAGAGGATCATTACGCCGCCGGTGGCATCGGGGACGCCGTCAGCGAAGCCGTGGCCCCGGCGGGATTCGCCGTGCGCCGGCTTGCCGTGCGCGAGATTCCGCGCAGCGGCCAGCCGGACGAGCTCATCGATCGGTACGGCATCTCGGCGCGCCACATCGTCGATGCCGTCCGCCAGGTGCGCACGGGCGCGCGCGTGCCGTAGCCGACCCGGCCTGCTGCCTTGCGGGCGCGCTGAGCTCTAAAGTCCGAAACCGACAAGTCTGGAGCCGGCGGCCCCGTTCCCCATCCTGAACATCCCTTCGAACATCTGGCGGAGCAGCTCGGGCCGCTCGCCCAGCAGGTCGAACAGGTCTTCGCGGTCGATGCGCAGCGCGATGCCGCCGCGAAGGACGTCGGCTGACTGTCCCATCTCCCGGCCCGAGAGCATCGAGAGCGATCCGAGGATGTCGCCCGCCCGCGCGACGATCGGCCCTCCACCGGCGTGATCGTCCAGCGAGATGTCTCCCGACAGCAGGAGCCAGAGCGAGACCGGCCCCGACGCCGAGAACAGCGGGCTGCCTGCGGTCATCGTGACCGTGTGCGCGATGTCTGCGAGCGGCCGCATCTCTTCGACGCCAATCTGCGAGAAAACGGGCACGCGCTGCAGCGCAAGGATTTTCTCGACCGGCAGCAGGCCGTCGGCTGCGAGATTCTCGAGCTCGTGCGCCGCGCCGGTCGACTGCAGATTGCTGACCACCGCGGGGTCCGCGCGGTCGGCGAGCGTCGAGAAGAGGCCGCGCACGAGGTCCGTGTTGTCGCCGAGCAGCGTGCGCAGCTCCTCGGCCGTGAGCGCGAGCGTGACGGCGATCTCCACCGTCCGCATGGACTTGCGCATCGGCATGCCTTGCAGGGCCTGGATGAACCCGAGCGCGGATGGAGCGTCGATCGTGAGAGGGGCGGCCTCCAGGCCGGTCGCGGTGACGCGGCCGTCGAGCAACAGATGGATCGTCTCGGGGACAGCCCCCTCCTGCAGGAGCACGGTACCGGGCCGGTGTCGCACCTGGCGGGCGGCGCCGGCGATCCGGAACAGCTCGTCGATGCTCGCCGAGGCGAAGAGCGGCAGCGCCCGAAGCCGACCCGCGAGCTCCGCGGCCGGCAGCGGCTCGAGCCAGAGCTCGCGCCGTCGTTCAGCCGGCATGCGCCGCTCCGCCAGCGCCCACGACGCCGCCTCGAACACGTACCAGTCCCGCGCGTCGCGGTACGCGAGCACGTGCTCGACGTCGTCACCGAGCGCCCAGATCTTGCGGTCCCGGATCACCTCGATGGCCGCGGCAGCGACCACCTGGTCCTCGTCGTTGATCAGCTGCAGCAGCGTCTCCTCCACATCGCGCGGCCGGGTCCGCAGGAGCACGTTGCCGCGCCTGACTTTCTCGTCCGTCGGCAGATCCTCGAGGGCGGGCATGATGTACTTGCGCAGCTGTCCGATGAGCAGGTTGTCCAGATACTCGGACGCGCTGGCACGGCTGCGCGGGTCGCCGTGCCGCAGCGTCCACTTCGCTGCGGCGATGTCGCGCCAGGGGTACAGAAGCGTGAGCAGGCGGTACACGCGGTCCTTCGTGCGTTCCATCTTCTGCTCGAGCGTGGCCGCGAGCAGCGAATCAAGCGCGAGCGGTTTGCGGCCGAACACGTTGTCGTAGAGCGACAGATAGTTGAAGTAGTTCCGCCCTTCGTGGAGGGTCAGCCGCTCGATCGTCTCGCGCGGGAACGACAGCGGAGTGTCGGTGCGCCGGAGCCGCTCGAGCGCCGCAATCACCTTGTAGCGGAGGAAGCCGTCCCGCTCTTCGAGCGCGGCGACGAGCGCGGCGACCGACTTCTGCGACCTAATCAACGCCAGCGTTCCCGGAATGTGCCGCCGGACCCAGATGTCTTCGTCCGGGTCGCGCATGAAGTGCGCGAGCGCGTCCACGACCGGCTCGCCGTAGCTGACGAGCACCTCGCGGGCGCGCGCTTTCAGCTGCCGCTTGCGCAGAAGGGCAATGAGCGTCGGCACGAAGACGAAATCCGACGCGCCGGCGGCCTGGACGCTCTCCATCGCTTCATCCGCGACGTCGGGGAATGAATCGTAGAGCAACGGGATCAGCAGCCGGCGGAACCGGGGGTTGGCGATGTGACGGACGCCGGCGGCCACGTCGCGGCGTCCCCTGCGCCCGGAATCGCGGGCGTCGGATGCCAGATCGGCCAGTGCACCTTCCGCGGCGTCGGCGTCGGCCGGTGACGCGCTTCCAGCGAGCACGACGGCGGCGGTCACGCGGATGCGCGGGTCGGCGTCCGCGAGCAGCGGCCGCGACAGCACGGCCGCGTCTTCGTTGCTGATGGCGCCGATCGCGACGATGGCCGCCGCCCGCACTCCGGCGTCCGCGTCGCCGAGCATGCGGTGCACCTGCGGCAGCCACCGCACCGCAATGTCGCCGCGCACGGAACCCAGCGCGCGGAGCGCCCGCCGCCGGACCGCCGGGGAGTCGTGGTAGAGCAGCAGCGGCGTCACCATGTTCCGCTTGTCCAGCGACTCCAGCATGTCGATCGCGTACACGACACGTTCCGGATCCGGGTTCGCCAGCTCCTGGACGAGCGTCTCGATTGTCGACAGGTCGGCCACGGCCATCGTGAGATCCCGCGCTTCCATCCCTCTCGTTTCGAGGCTGTTGCGGAAGCTTCGCAGGTACTCGCGCTTGGCGCTGAGGGCCATGATGATCCACACGATGGTCACACCGAGGCTGAGGTAGCTCAACTGCCACCACGTGAAATGAAACACCTTGATAGCGATGATCAGGGCCACCGCGGCGCCGACACCCTTGGCGAACCGGTCCACGGCGACGTCGGCGAACGGCTTGGCCTTGTACTTCATCGCCGTCGGCAGCGGCATGAAGAGAATCTCCCGCGTCGTCTTGTCGACGGTGTAGCGCAGCGACGTGTCCAGCACGCGCGCGGTCGTCGAGGCCCACAGCGACGGGATCATGAGCATCAGCAGCGCCGTCCCGCCGAGCGAGAAGGGAAGCAGGAGCAGGGCGAAGCCGATGCCGAGCAGGCGGTGGAGGCGGGAGGTCAGCGTCATCTGGATGATGAACCCCGCGATCGACGAGTAAAAGATCACGTTGGCGAGAAACGCTGTCCGTGCGTCTTTCCCGGGTATGGCCTCGGCGACGGCCATGTTGAGCTGCTGCTCGATGATGCCGGCGCCGATGGCCGCGAAGCTGATGACGAGCGCGATGACCTGGAAATGCTTCGACGTCCTGAGCAGCTTGATCGCCTCGAGTGGCCCCATCCCTTTCTCGTCGCCGCCGGGAACGGTCCCCTGATCCGGCGGGCGCTCCCGCGCCGCGATCGCCCAGACCACCCCGAAGCACGCGCCGAGAAAGATGGACGCGACCAGCAGCAGATTGTTCGTGCCGATGCTTCGCGCGTACTGGCCCGCGAGTCCGGCGCCGACGATGCCGCCGAGGCTTGCGCCGCCGCCGATGAACCCAAACAGCCGCTTCGCCTGGCGTGCGTCGTAAATGTCGTTCGCGAGTGACCAGAACTGGCTGATCAGCAGGCTTCCCGCCAATACGCCCCAGAGGTAGAAGGCAACCGATACCCATTCCTGGCCCGTCCTGAACAGGACCCAGAAGATCGCAAGCAGGGCGACCATCACTGCCTGAGTTGCGGCAAACACCCAGCGGCGCGGGAGGAGCCTCATCGCGCTCGTATAACCCTGGATGACGAAGCCCATCACGAGTCCGGCGGCCAGCTGAACGTAGGGGAGATTGTCCGCGCCGAGGGAGTTGATGAATTGAGACCGCGTGGCCGGCTTGACGATGTTGTAGCCAGCCATCGCAAGGAAGGAGTACGCGAACATCAGGAACGCGGTCAGGCGTTCCTCCCTCCGGACTTCCACGATCGGGGACAGGATGCGCTGGAGCATCCGGACAGCCTAAGACATGCGCCATCTGAAGTAAACTTCGGCGGTCCCATGGTTGCCAGGCTCCGGCGCTTCTTCGACATCCGACCGGGCGAAGGGCTCCGCGTTCTCCTCTCCTTTCTCTACATCGCCGTCGTCGTGGCGGCCTTCCTTCTCGCGAAGCCAATCCGTAACAGCTTATTCCTCAGTCAGTACGGCCCGTACGCCCTGGTGTACGTGTACGCCGCGGTGCCGCTCGCGCTCTCCCTGTTCGTACCCGTCTACACCCGGGTCGCGGCGCGCTTCGGGTCGCGCGCCGTGACCGTCGCGACGCTGGTGTTCTTCAGCCTCAACGTCCTCCTGTTCTGGTATGCGTTCACGGCGCACGGGGAAACCGGCCTGAACACCGGCACGGTGGCATGGCTGCTGCCCGGCGTTTTCTACGTCTGGGTCAACTGTTTCGGCGTCATCGCGCCCGTACAGGCCTGGAGCTTCGCCAACTCGCTGTTCGACACGCGGCAGGCAAAGCGGCTGTTCGGCGTGGTCGGCGCGGGCGCGTCGCTCGGCGCCATCTCCGGAGGTCTTCTCGCGCGGTTTCTCGTCGGTCCGGTTGGCGGCACGGTCAACATGATGCTGGTCCTCGCGGCACTGATCCTGTCGGCCGCGGGCATCGTCACCATCGCGAATCTCAGGATGCCCCGGCCCGGCCCGTCGCGCCGCGCCCAGCCGATAGAGCATCCCTTCCTCGACAGCCTGCGCCAGATCGGCTCGAGCCGTTACCTCCGTCTGATGGCGGCGCTCGTCTTCCTCGTCGCGATCACGACGCAGTGGACCGCGTTCCAGTTGAGCCTCGTGGCCGACCGCCGGTTCGGCGGCGATGCCGACAGGTTGACCGCCTTCTTCGGCACGTTCAACTTTGTCCTCGGTTCCATCAGCTTCTTTTTGCAGTTGCTCTTCGCCGGCCCCGCGCTGCGGCGGTTCGGCGTCGCGGCCACGATTCTCCTGCTGCCGCTCTCGCTCGGCGCCGGCAGTGCGCTCATCCTGCTCGTGCCGGCGTTCTGGACCGTGCTGCTGACGAACGGGCTGGATCAAGGACTCCGGTTCTCGCTCGACAAGGCCACGTACGAGCTGCTGTATCTACCGCTGCCGCCGGCCCGCCGCGCGCCGGTCAAGAACGCGATCGATATCGTCGTCAGCCGCGTGGCGGACGCAATCGGGGCCGTGCTGCTTGGGGTCGCGACCGGGGGCTTCTTCATGATCGGCGGCCTGGGCCTTGGGCTGCGGGGCATGGCCGCGATCAACCTCGGTGTGATCGCCGCCTGGTCGGCCGTGGCGTGGCGGCTGCGCGTCGAGTACGTCCGGACCATCCACCAGAGCATCCGCCGTCATCGGATAGACACCGAGCGGATCTCGGCTGACGCGTTGAGCGGACCGGCTGGCGGAGCGCTCGGCGCGAGGCTCAGCGCGATCGATGCATCGGAGGTCCGTGACGCCCTCGACATGATTGAACGACAGCGAATGGCCGACCTGCGCCCGGCCATACGGGACCTGCTGCGGCACCCTGAGGCGGACATCCGGCGGCGCGCGCTGGCGATTCTCAGCGCAGAGGAGGATCGATCGATTGCGAACGTGGCGATGGAGATGCTGCGCGATACCGATCTCGCGGTGCGGACCGAAGCGCTCCTTTACGTCACGCGCCACCTGGGAGTGGATCCGCTGCGCCAGCTCGAAGAGCTCGGCGAGTTCGAGGCCTTCTCGATCAGGGTCGGCATGGCGGCCTTTCTCGCGGCCCCCGGACCTTCGCAGAACCTGGACGCCGCCCGCGTGCTTCTCGAGGCCATGGCCCACTCGGAAGGCGAGGCCGGCGCGCGGGACCGACGCGAGGCCGCCCGCGTGCTCGCGCTCGTGCCCGAAGCGTTCGTCGATCTCCTGGTGAAGCTGATTGGAGACGACGATGCGGACGTCGCGCGTCAGGCGATCGCCGCCGCGCAGGCGGTGACGCTCGACGAGCTGGTCGCCCCCCTCGTCGGCGCGCTCGCCCGAACGGGGCTGGACGGCGACGCGGCGCGCGCGCTCGCGAGGTACGGGGACGCGCTCGTGCCCGATCTGGAGCGCAGGCTGCACGACGGCGCCGTGCCCCTCGAGATCAGGCGAGAGCTGCCGGCGGTGCTCGTGCGCATCGGCACGCCGTTCGCCCAGCAGGTGCTCCTCGAGGGGCTGTTGCAGGCGGACGTCACCTTGCGGCACCGCATCCTCGCGTCGCTCAACAAGCTCCACGACATTCACCGCGACGTGCGCGTCGATCCGAACGTCGTCGAGCTGGTGCTCGCCGCGGAAATCGCGGGGCACTACCGGTCCTACCAGGTGCTGGGCCCCCTGCGGGCGCAGCTCAAGGAAGACGATCCGATTCTGCAGGCGCTCCATCACTCGATGGAGCAGGAGCTGGAGCGGATCTTCCGGCTGATGGCACTGCTCTTCCGCGGCGCCGCGCTGCACGACGCGTATGTCGGCGTGCGCTCCTCGAACACCATCGTGCGCGCCAACGCCCTCGAGTTCCTGGACAACGTGCTCAAGCCGGAGCTCCGGCGTGTGCTCGTGCCGCTCCTCGACAGCCAGGTCAGCGTCGACGAGCGGATCGAGCTGGCGAACCGGCTCGTCGGCGCGCCGCTCGAAAACGCGGAACAGGCCGTGGCGACGCTGCTCGCCAGCGAAGACGCGTGGCTGCGCTCCTGCGCCGTGTACGCCGTCGGCGCGCTGCAACTGCACCGGCTCGAGGGGGAGTTGCGCAGGTTCGAAGGGACGTCAGATCCCGTCCTGCGCGAGGGGGTGCAGGCGGCGCTCCAACGGCTTGCGGGGGAGCCGGAACCCGCGCAGCATCGACCCGTCCCCGCCGAAATGGCAATCGGGATCGGTTAGGAACAGGCTCTATATCTAGAGCTCAGGGATCGGCGGCAGGGCCCGCTTGTGATCGCTGGCGCG
>CAYZBZ010000043.1:0-2953 GCA_964476725.1 uncultured Vicinamibacterales bacterium | reverse complement strand
TCTATATCTAGAGCTCAGGGATCGGCGGCAGGGCCCGCTTGTGATCGCTGGCGCGGACGAGGCGCTCGATGCGCATCGCCAGCGCGGGGGACACCGCGTCGGGGCCGATCGTGAGGTACTTCTCGAGATCGGCATAGGTGAACCCCATCTCGTCCTCGTCGTTCTGGCCGGCCCAGAGGCCGGCGGTCGATGGCTTCTCGATGATCGACTCCGGCAGGTCGAGTGCGCGCGCCAGCGCGCGCACGTCGCTCTTCAGCAGCCCTCCAATCGGCAGCAGGTCGACGCCCCCGTCGCCATGTTTCGTGAAGTAGCCGATGGTCAGCTCGCTGCGGTTGCCGGTGCCGGCGACCAGGTAGTTCAGTGAGTTCGCCACGAAGTACAACGTGGCCATCCGCAGCCGCGGTTTCACGTTCGCGAACGGCGCCCGCGCTCTCGGATCGGTCGATTCGGCGGGCGTGACGGGGGCCTGGTCGGGCGGAAGGTCCATGAAAGCGGTCTTCAGATCGCCCAGCAGATGGTCGTACGACGGCGCGAGATCGATCCTGATCACCGGGATGTCGAAACGCGTCGCCAGCTCGCGCGCATCCCTCTCGTCCGCGGGGTCGCTTTGGCAGGGCATGATCACTCCGACGACCTTCCCTGGCGCTGCGATCTGGCAGAGTCGGGCGACCACGGCAGAGTCGATCCCGCCGCTGAGACCCACGACGAAACCTCGCGCCCCCGCGATGACCACCTGCTGGGCCAGCCACTCCGCGATGTCCTTTGAATGGTTGCTCATGATGACGTCGAGCTCGGGCTGCGCGACGAAGCCGGCGGCTCCGGCTCGCGCTGCTCGATGACCCGAAGAAACGCGTCGACGAGCGCCGGGTCGAACTGTTTGCCACGCTGCCGTTCGATCTCGGCGACGGCGTCGCCAACGGGCCAGGCGGCCTTGTACGGCCGCTTCTGCGTGAGCGCATCGAACACGTCCGCGACGGCGACGATGCGGCCGGGAAGAGGGATGGCCGCACCGCGGATCCCGGCGTAACCGCTGCCATCCCATCGCTCGTGGTGGTTGAACGCGATCTCCTCGGCAAGGTGGAGGATTGGAAAGCGGCTGCCCGAGAGGATGCGGGCGCCGATGATGGTGTGCGTCTTGACCAGCTCGAACTCCTCGTCCGTCAGCTTTCCGAGCTTCAGCAGGATCGCGTCAGGTATTCCCAGCTTGCCGACGTCGTGCAGGGGTGCCGCGCGGCGGATGAGCGACACCTGCGAGTCCGGCAGCCCTAGCTGCAGAGCGATGAGCGCCGCCATCTGCCCGACACGCTCCGTGTGCTGCCCGGTGTTGTCGTCGCGGAACTCCGCCGCGCGGGCGAGCCGCTCGATAATCTCGATCTGCGCCGCTTCCAGCTCGCGCGTCCGATCCCGGACCTTCTCCTCGAGGGCCAGGTTCTGACGCTGGATCTGCAGGTAGAGGAACCGCGTCTCGAGCAGCGTGCCGATCCTCAGCAGCGCCTCGTCGCTGTTGAACGGCTTGTTCAGGAAGTCCTTCGCGCCGCGTGACAGCGCCTCGCGCTTCGCTTCCGGCGTGTCGTCGCCGGTCAGCATCAGGATCGGAAGGTAGGTCTCGTCCGCGATCGGGTTGAGCTCGTCCATCACCTGCAGGCCGTCCCGGTGGGGCATGTGGAGATCGAGCAGGATCAAGTCCGGGCGGAACTTGACGTACAGATCGCAGACTTCCCGTGAGTCGTTCGTGCTCTCGATCCGGCTGAAGCCCGAGCGTCCGAGCAGCCGGCGCAGCACGTCGACGTTCGATGGTTCGTCGTCGACGATGAGAATGCGAGCGTCGTGGAAGATCCTCGGGGCCATGTCCTCCGCGCCAGTGTCAGGATACCGCCGTCGGGTCAGCGTTCGCGATGGTCTCAGCTGCCGGGGAGTCGGGCCACACGACGGACGGTGCGGCCGTGTAGGCGGCGTGCGCGAGCGCCCCCTGGAAGAACGTGGTCTCCGACGCGTAGAACAGCAGCTTCAGGTAGTGCCGCCCAAGAATGTAGATCTCGCCCAGCGCGAGGACCAGCCACATCGACAGGCCCGAACCGGGCGCACCGGGAGTGGCCGCGGCATAAACCGCGACGAGCAGCAGGAATGCGACGCCGTTCAGCGCGTAGACTCCCGCGACGCCAGCGGCATGGCGCCGTACGAATCGTGTGCCGGCCAGGATCGCGCCGAGGGCGCTGCGGCGATCCTCCACCACGATCCGCACGCGCGCGTAGTCGAAGACGATGTTGCAGAGTACCAGCAGCATCCCGAAGAGCAGATAGCCGGCGCCGCGCCAGCCGAATGCGGTGCGCTCGGCCGTCACGTCATTCGTCACCCATTTGAACGCCTGTGTGAAGATCCACCCATGAACGTACTTGAAGAGGATCGTGTACGCCAGGCACGCGGCGGCGCCGAGCCGGAGCAGGCGCCAGAAGTGCATCCCGCAGGCGCCGAAGAACCCGTGCGATCGCGTCCGGCGTGCCCGGGCCAGCCGATCGATGACACCCCCGCTCAGGAACGACCACAACACCATCCAGGCCGCCGTCGCGCCGGCGATCGTGGTCGCAAGCGGCGTGTTGTCGAGCAGCCCGCTGAGATTGTCGAGGACCGCGCCGAAACCGACGATTGAGGGAACGAACGTCGTGCCGAGTCCCGACGCCTGCGCGGAGAACTCCTGCCACCACTCGTAGTTCGTGCCAGCGGCCGCCGCGTCGGCGGCCAGGCTGGATCCGAGGTGCGCCGCAATCATGCCTCGCAGCGCGTACGACAGCGGAAGCGCGACGAACAGCGTGACGGCAAACATCCCCGCCACGACCATCGGCGCGCCGTTCACCCGGCGGATGCCCTCGCGGAATGCGGTCGTCGACCTCATCAGACGAAGAACCCGTACGTGAGCAGGTGATCCTGGAGCCAGATCAGCCACGCGAGCGACCAC
>CAYZBZ010000042.1:11439-21913 GCA_964476725.1 uncultured Vicinamibacterales bacterium | reverse complement strand
GTCCCGAGCGCCACGGCGACCGCACGGGCGGCTCCCCCGGCGCCGAGAATCGTGGCGCGGGTGCCCTTGAGCGCCAGGCGGCCGGCGAGCGGCGCGAGAAATCCGTCGACGTCGGTGTTCGCGCCGAACCATCGGCCCTCACGCGAGATCAGCGTGTTGACGGCCCCCACTCGCTGTGCCATCGCGTCGGTCTGGTCCACTCTGGACAGCATGCCGACTTTGAACGGCGCCGTGATGCTGGCGCCGCGAAGGTCGGTCCCCCGCGCGAAGGCGACGAAGTCCTCCACGTCGGTCGCCTGCAGCGGAACGTACACGGCATTCAACCCGAGCGCGGCGAACCCCGCGTTGTGCATCACCGGCGAGAGCGAGTGCGCGATCGGGTTGCCGACCACGCCGTAGAGCGCTGCGTCGTGGCGGATCCGTCGAAAACGAAATTCGCCGAGGAGCCTCGCGGCCGGCAGCTGGCCGGGCGCGAGGCCGTCTCCGGCGTACGTCCACCGGTTGCCGAGGCGCGCGGCGAGAACTCTCGAGGGCACGCCCGGCTGACCCATGGCGATCAGCACGTGACCGTCGATGCCGTCCGGCACGGCGAACTCGTGCGTCGCGGCCAGGTCCGTCAAGCGGAGGACGTCGGTCAGCCGCTGCGCCTCGATCGCAATCTTGATCACCTCGGCGCCGGTTGCCCGCATCGCGCGCGCGCGGTCCGGCAGATCGGCAGGAGGGTCGCCGAAGAGATGCGTCGACAGCACGATGCCGCGGCCGCGGCGGCGGCGCGTGATGGCCGGGACGAATTCGGCGCGCGCTTCCACGTCCACGAACTCCGCTCCGGCGGCCTGCGCTTCCGACAGCAAGCGCTCCCGCTCCTCTTCCGATCCGCGATACCCGCCCCCTTCCCACGACGCGCGGCAGGTGACGATCACGGGGCGCCGCCGCCCCTCGATCGCGCCGACCGCGTCGGGCCGATCGACGTTGTCGAGCCGCAGTTCGACCAGGTCGGCGTTCGCCGCGGCATCTCGCGCGCGGCGCAACTCCTCCATCGTTCGACCGGTGACGGTGACGCACAGCAGTGGATCACGCATGGCTGTAAAAGAAAAAAAGCCTCCTCAGCCGGGGCTGAGGAGGCTTTCTGGAATCCTGTATCCTGCGCCGTGCAGGTTAGCGGACCGCCCCCTCAGCGCACACGTACCACCACCAATAGGACGCGACGGTCCCGCGGCGGGTACGAAACGACTGCCTGAAGAACGGCAACGTCAAAACAAGGGTGACAATAACAGACCGACCGGATCCCTGTCAATTTTCCCCGTCAGCTCTGCCGGCGATTCGGCCTTTCTCCTTGACCGGCAAGCAGTTACGGCTTATAACTGAAGGGCGTGGCTCCGCGTCAGGTTCCGCGCATCACTTCAAGACACGCATGAAGATTCGAACCGCCGCCGCAGCGCTTGCGCTCGCCGTCCTCAGCTGGATGCCCCTGCCGGCCGCAACGCCGTTGATGCCGCTCGAGGAAATCAAGCCCGGGATGGTGGGCGTTGGCCGCACCGTCTTTGAGGGCACCGAGCTGGAGGAATTCAAGGCGCAGATTCTCGGCGTGCTGCACAACGTGCTGGGGCCGCGTCGCGATCTGATCCTGGCCCGGCTCGAGGGGGGACCGCTGGCCAAGACCGGAGTGGCGGCCGGGATGAGCGGCAGCCCGGTCTACATCGACGGACGCCTGATCGGCGCCGTGTCGTACTCGATCGGCGCGTTCCCGACCGAGGCGATTGCGGGCATTACGCCGATCGCCGAAATGAAGGACGCGACCCAGATGACGCGCCGCGCCGGCGCGCAGCAGGCGCGCATTCAGCTGCCAATCACGGGTGAAAGCCTTGCGGCCGCGCTCACTGCCACCTACGCCCGGCTGGCGCCGTTGGCCAGTCGCCCGGCCGACATCCAGGTCTTCGGCTTGCCCGCGGCCACCGGCGCCCAGCTCGGGGCGATGATGCGGCCCATCTCGACGCCGCTCGTCATGAGCGGCTTCGAGCCGGAATCGGCGGAGCTGCTCGCCGGCGCGTTCCGCGCGGCCGGCTTCACGCCGGTCATCGGCGGCGCCCTGGGTGGCGCGCAGAGTTCGGCGGAAATGAAGAAGATGACGGGGCCGCTGCGCGAAGGGGACGCGATCGGCGTGTCGCTCGTCGGCGGCGATCTCGAGATGGGCGCGACCGGGACGATCACTCACATCGACGGCGATCGCATCTACGCGTTCGGCCACCCGTTCTTCAACCTCGGCCCGTCGCAGTTTCCATTGACCCGCGCCTACGTGCACGTGATCATGCCGAGCCTGATGTCGTCGTTCAAGATCTCGTCGATGGGCGAGGTCATCGGGACGATGCAGCAGGATCGGGCGACGGCGATTGCCGGCACGCTTGGCAAGGGCCCCGCCGTGATTCCCATGACAGTGACGCTTCAGTCGAGCCGTGAGGACGGCGGCGCTTCCAAACGCACGTTTCAGTTTCAGGTCGGCAACGACCAGATCTTCACGCCGCTCCTGACCTACGTCGCGCTCGCAAACACGATCGGTTCGTACGAGCGGCAGTTTGGCGCCGCGACGTTCTCGGTGAAGAGCCGCGCGCACCTGAAGGGGCACAGCGATCTGACGCTGGAGGATGTGTTCACCGGCGACAACGCGACGCTCGGGGCCGCCACCGCGGTCGCGGGTCCGCTGACGATGCTGCTCGCCAACGATCGGGAGCCGGTGACGGTCAGCAGCCTCGACGTCTCCATCGAGTCCAGCGAGACGCCTCGCAGCGTGACGATCGAGCGGGTGTGGCTCGACGAGGTCCGCCCTCGCGCGGGCCGGACGGTGCCGCTGAAGGTCCTCACCCGCAGCTACCGCGGCGTCGAGAAGATCTCGACGGTGCCGCTCGAGATTCCGGCCAACGTGTCGGGGCCGCTCTCGATTCTCGTCACCGACGGCCGCCAGCTGAACGCGATGGAACAGCGCGACCTGCGGCGGTCGCTCCAGCCCCAGAGTGTCGCGCAGATGATCCGCGTGCTCAACGACACCCGCCGGAACAACCGCATTTACATCCGGCTGCTCAGCGGCAGACAGGGCGCCGTCGTCAATGGCGAGGCGCTCACGGCGTTGCCGCCGTCGGTCCTGTCCGTGCTCGAAGCCGACAGCAACGGCGGCAGCTACACGCCGATCCGCAGTGCTGCGGTGGGTGAATGGGAACTGCTGATGGACTCGGCGGTGACGGGTTCCCGGATGCTGGCCATCGACGTGGAAGCACGCGCGCCCGCCGGCCGGTGAACTTCGTGTTTCGGCGTTGCTTTTCTGCTGACGTTTCAAACCATGCGCAAAATGCCCGGTTCTGCCCGGCGTCCGTGCCGCGGCGCTGGTTTCGATCTGTTTCGGTCTTCCTCACTGCTCGCGGGGCCCCTCCCCCGCGCCCTTGCGGCCGGCGCTGCATGCGTCGTCGCTTTCTGCGCGGCGCTGGCCGCCGCCACGCCGACCTTCTGGAGCGTCTCCACGCAGGCGGACTTCCTCAAGGGAGATGTGGAAGATCTGTCCGTCGACAGCGACGGGCGCATGTTCCTGGGTCCATCCGCGTCGCTGGTCGCTGAGACGGCCGCCCCATTTCTCTGGACCGTCATGGCCGGCGCAGACGGCACGCTGTGGGCCGGCAGCGGGAACGAAGGGCAGGTCCTGAAGGTCGGGAAGGACGGGAAGCTTTCGACCTTTTTCGATGCGTCGGAGCTCGAAGTGCACGCTCTCGCGCCGGCGCCGAACGGCGGGCTGTATGTCGGCACCTCGCCCGACGGCAGGATTTATCAGGTGGCCGCAGACGGCACGTCGAAGACGTTCTTCGACCCGGAAGACAAGTACATCTGGGCGCTCGCGGTGGACAAGTCGGGCAACGTCTTCGCCGCGACGGGCGACAAGGGTGTCATCTACAGGATCACGCCGGATGGCCAGGGCACACGGTTCTATCGCACCAATGCCGCCAACGTCGTCTCGCTGGCGTTCACACAAACGGGCGATCTCATCGCCGGGACGGAATCCCCCGGACGCGTCTTCCGAATCGATGGCGCCGCGAAGGCATTCGTGCTGCTCGACTCTCCCTTCCGCGAGATCCACGCCGTGCGCCTCGCCGCCGACGGGACCATTTACGCTGTCGCGGTGAACGGCTCGCAAGGGGGCGAAAGCCGCGCGACCGATCCACCTTCCACAGAGCCGATTCGTCCGCCCGTCGCATCCGTCTCGACGGAAATCACCACGGTTACAGTGATGGAGAGCCCGGTGGGCACCTCCACGCCCGCCCAGCCGGCCCGTCCCGCGCGCCGCGGCGGGCGCGGGGCGATCTATCGCATCATGCCGGACGGGATGTGGGACACGCTCTGGGACTCAGGGGAAGACGCCCCGTATGACCTCGTGATCGAGCCCTCCGGCAGCCTGCTCGTCGGCACGGGTACCCAGGGCAAGATCTTCCGCGTCAGCGGCAATCCGGCGCGTGCCACGCTGCTCGCCCGCGCGACGGCGCGCCAGGTGACGGCCCTCCTGCGGGAGCCGTCGGGCCGGGTCGTCGGCGCCGCGAGTAATCCTGGAAAGCTTTTCGCGCTGTCTTCTGCCGCGGCGCGCCGCGGCACGTACGAGTCCGACGTGCGCGATGCAGGCACGGTCGCGAGCTGGGGTGTGATCCGCTGGCGGGCGACCGCGAATCCCGGCGAGGTCAACGTCTTCACCCGCACGGGGAACACCGCAACGCCGGACGAAACGTGGAGCGCTTGGTCGAAGGCGTACACGAACGCCGCCGGCGAGCCCATCGTCAGTCCGAACGCCCGATACCTGCAGTGGCGCGCGGTGCTGACCGCCACCGGAACGGCGGGACCGGTGCTCACCTCCGTCACGACCGCGTACTTGCCGCGCAATCTGCGGCCCGAGATCGCCTCGATCACCGTTCACCCGCCCGGCACCGTGTTCCAACGGCCGTTCTCGACCGGCGAGATGGAGATCGCGGGCTTCGAAGACAACACGTCCGACGGGCGCCCCTCGGGGCAGTCGGCCGCTTCGGGGGGACAGTCGAGTTCCGCGCCGGCGCTCGGCCGCCGCATTTATCAAAAAGGGCTGCAGACGTTCGTCTGGAAGGCGGAGGACGAAAATGATGACCGCCTGCACTTCGACGTGCTCTACCGTCGCGAGGGGGAGACGACCTGGAAGGCCCTTCACCGCGCGCTGACGGATCCGATCTTCGTGTGGGACACGACGTCGGTGCCGGACGGCACGTATTTCATCAAGGTCGCGGCGACCGACGCGCCGTCGAATTCGTCGGGGGCCGCGCTCGTCGGCGAGCTCGAGAGCGTCAGCTTCGACATCGACAACACGGCCCCGCGCATCGACGTGCAGCCCGCCGCGCGCTCGGGCGCGCGGACCGTCGTCGCCTTCGTCGTCCGCGATGAGCAGTCGTCGGTCCAGCGGGTCGAGTACGCCCTGGACGCGAGCCGCTGGCGGATGGTCTATCCGAAGGATGGCATTCCGGATTCGCGCCGCGAGGAGTTCGAGGTCATGCTCGACGAGAGCGAGGCCGGACGGAGCGTCATCATCCGCGCGACCGACGCCATGAACAACGTGGCAACTGCCGTGGCCGAAATCAAGCGGTAGGCTACGAGCGGGACTTACCCTTGACCGTCGTGTGGGCGACCAGCCACACGAGGTTCACCGCGACCGGAGAGCCGTCGAACTGCGCCGGCTCCAGACGGCCGCGCGACAGCGCCTCCACGAGCGCCACCACCTCCCGGAGATCGTGATCGTTGCTGAGGAGCTCGAGGCCGGAGACACGCCCTTCGCGCGTGACGACCGCCGACAGCGGCAGCATGACATCGTCCTGAATCAGCGAGTTCTCGAGCGTGGCGTAGACGATGCCGTTTTCCGGCACGGTGGGAACGCGGATGCGTCCATCGAGCCTCGCGGGGTTCAAGTCGGAACCGGACGGGGCCGCCCCGACGGTGATCATCGCCGCCAGCGAATCGTTTCGCTCCGGCGAGGCAAAGTGCAGCATCGACAGCATGGCGCCCGCGCACAGGAACGTCGCGGCGGTCGAGGCGAGGCCGATCCAGACGAGATGCAGGTCGTCGAAGGCGCGCGCGGCGCGGGCCGTCAAGGACTCGTGCGCTTCGGCGCTCATGCGGCTGATGACGCCGGGGCCAAGCCCGGTCCAGTCGTCGGACGGTCCGGGCGCCGCCGCAAGACGCAGTGCGTCCCCCACCTGCTGCAGCTCGCGCAGGTCGCGGGCGCAGGGCGGGCAGTCGTGCACGTGGGACTCCACGGAGATCAGCTCGTGTACCGGCAACTCCCGGTCGTAGAACGCCTGGAGACGACGCCGCACGGCCGCGCACGTCAAGAGCGTCATACATCCCTCAATTGCCCACGAAGCGCATCGCGCGCGCGGGCCAGCCGCGATTTCACCGTGCCGACCGCGATCCCCAGCGAGAACCCGATTTCTTCGTAACTCAAGCCGTCGATTTCGCGCAGCACCAGAGCCGTTTTCTGATCGAATGGCAGCCGCTCGAGCGCGGTCCGGATCCGCTCGCCCAGCTGCTTCTGCCCGAGGAGCCGATCCGGAGACCCGCCGTTGCCGGGCTCGGGCAGCTCGCCATGATCGCGAATGTGCTCGTCGAGAGAGACCTGTTGCGAGCGATGCCGCCGGCGCCACCAGCGCTGCCGGTTGCGCGCCTGATTGACGACGATGCGGTAGATCCAGGTGTGAAGCGCCGACTGGCCGCGGAAACCGTGCAGGGTCCGGAAGACGCGGAGAAAGACTTCCTGGGAGAGGTCGAGCGCCTCGTTGTGGTCGCCGAGCAGGTTCAGCGACAGCTGATACACCATCCGCTGATGCCCGGTGACGAGCTCGGCGCAGGCGTCTTCGTCGCGGGCAACGCAGCGCTGGATCAGCGCCGCCTCACGCCCGCCGACCTCGGTCCACGTGATGGATGGAGCTGGCTTCACTGACAGTCCTTCCGCCATCTTACCACCCCGCGTTGAGCGAGGCCCCGTCCCGCCTGAAAGCTTAGAGCCCGGTCCCACCCGAAAAGTTCCACTGCCGGGACGGTACAGGCTCTAGGCTCTAGGCTCTAGGCTCTGGACACTGCGTGCTGGCCTTGGACTCTTCCACATCCCTAGAGCCCAGAGCCCAGAGCCCAGAGCCCACAGCCTGTACCCCTGCCGGTGCTACCATGGCCCCGTGAAGCGGGTGCTTTTGGCTGTGCTGGCCCTGAGTGTGTGCGCCGCAGGTGTGTACGGGTACGCCGCTACCCGCCGGGAGCGGACCTACCGGCAGCTGATAAACCGGGGGGATGCCGCGCTCGCCAAGGACGACACGTTTTCCGCCATCGAGAGCTTCAGCGGCGCCATCGCGCTCAAAGACAACTCGATGTTGGGTTACTTGAAGCGCGGGGAGGCCTACCGCCGCCGCCACCAGCTGGACTCCGCGATGCGCGACCCGAAGCAGGTGGCGGAGCTCGACCCGGCCGCCGATGCCGCGATGCGCGATCTCCGGCGCGCTTCCGAGCTCGACCCGCTGGCGCCACGTCCGCTGGAGCTGCTCGGGGACGTCAATTACTCGCTTTCCCGCTTCGACCGTGCCGCGGAACGCTACCAGGCCTACACGAAGGTGGATGATCGTTCGCCGCGCGTGCTCTACAAGCTCGCGCTGGCGCACTACAGCGCCGGTCGCTTCGCCCCCGCGGTCGCGGCGCTTCAGCAGGCCGTCGCGATCCACGATCGGTTCGCCGAAGCGTATTACCTCCTCGGCCTGTGCTTCCGCGATCTGCAGCAGCCTGCCGCCTCCTTGCGCGCCCTCGAGACCTCCATCCGCATCGCGCCAGCCATGGTCCACGCGCGGGAGGAGCTCGCCGATCTGTACGGCCGCCTCGGGCGCGTGGGCGACAGGATTCTGCAGCTCGAAGTGCTGTTTGCGCTCGACCCGCAGGCGTCGCGACAGGTCGCTCTCGGGCTGGCCTACGCGCGCGCCGGCCAGTTCGATCGCGCGGTGACCACGCTCGGCTCCGCCGCGGAGGGGCACCCGGATTACTCGTACACGTACGTGGCCCTCGGACGCGTCTGGCTCGAGAAGGCGCACTCCCGTCCCGACCGCGTGGATCTGAACAAGGCGCTCGGGGCGCTCCAGTCGGCCGTTGGCGATGCCGACACCAGCGAAGCGCTCATGCTCTTCGGCCGTGCGCTGCTCCTGGCCCAGGACGAGGAGCTTGCCGAGCGCGTGCTTCAGCAGGCCACCGAGAAGCTGCCCGCCGATCCTCTTGCCTTCTATTACCTCGCGGATGCCGCCGAACGCCGCGGGCACAGCGACGTCGCCAGACGGGCGCTGCTCGACTACAGCGCGCTGCAGAGGGATCACCCCGACGCGCAACGCCGCGCCGCGCTCGCCGTTCGAATCGCTGATCTGTCGATGAAGCTTGGCGACGGACCCACCGCCACGACCTGGTATCAGCGCGCCGTCGCGGCGGACGGGGCCGACCCGCCGCTCCTCGTGCGCCTCGCCGAGGCGCAGATGAGGAGCGGGGCGCCCGACGCTGCCCGCGCCAGCGTGCTGAAGGCGCTCGAAAAAGATCCCGCGAACCGCTCTGCGCTCGCGCTCCAGTTGAGGCTGAAGTAAAGGTGCTGCAAGGTTCAGTGGTGGAAACGAACCCCGAGGAACCTTGCGGAACTCCGGGGGACTGAGTCACCGGAGTATCTTCGGATCCACCCGATCCCGAAGGCCGTCACCAAGAAAATTCAGCCCGAGGACCAGCAACGCGATCGCGAGACCGGGGAAGATCGTCAGGTGCGGGGCGTCGAAGAGATGCGCGCGGCCGGCGTCGAGCATCGTGCCCCAGCTCGGGGTCGGCGGCTGCACGCCGAGGCCAAGAAAGCTGAGCGCCGCCTCCGCGATGATGGCCCCCGCCATGCCGAGCGTGGCCTGCACGACGACGGTGGGAAGCGCGGTGGGGAGGATGTGGCGAAGCACGATGCGGGCGGAGCTGGCGCCGCACGCCCGGGCCGCCTGGACGAACTCGAATTCGCGCGCGCGGAGCGCCTGCCCCCGGACGAGGCGGGCGTAGCCCACCCAGCCGATGACCGAGAGCGCAAGGACCACGTTGGTGAGGCTCGGCCCCAGGACGGCGACGATCGCAATCGCAAGCAGGATCCCCGGAAACGCCATCAGGACGTCAATCACTCGGCTGATGACGTCGTCCACACGTCCGCCGAAGTATCCGGCGATCGAGCCGAACAGCATCCCGACGGTCGAGGAGACGGATACCACGGCAATGCCGACCATCAGCGAGATGCGCGCTCCCTCGAGGAGGCGCGCGAGGATGTCGCGCCCGAGCTCGTCGAGCCCGAGCGGGTGCGCAAGGCTGGGGGCTTCGAGACGCCTCGCGAGCTCCTGCGCGGCCGAGTCGTACGGCGACAGAAACGGCCCCGCGGCGGCGGCGAAGACGGCGACAAGGACGACGATGAGACCGGCGCGGACCATCAGTCGAATCGGATCCGTGGATCGAGGAAGCCGTACGTGAGGTCGGTGATCAGGTTCATCGCCACATACGTGACCGAGATGAACAGGATGCAGCCCTGCACCAGCGGGTAGTCGCGGAAGTTGATCGCCTGAATGAGCAGGCGCCCGATGCCGGGCCACGCGAAGATGGTCTCGGTGATGATCGTGCCGGTCAGCACGGCGCCGAACTGGAGCCCGACGATCGTGACGATCGGAATGAGGCTGTTGCGGAACGCGTGACGCAGCACGGCCCTGGTTCCCGGCACGCCGCGTGCGCGCGCCGAAAGGACGTAGAGCTCGCGGAGCTCCTCGATCAGGCTCGCGCGCGTCATCCTCGCGAGGATTGCCGTCAGCGCGGCGCCGAGCGTGATGGCGGGCAGCACGAGATGCGTGAAGCCGCCGATGCCGGACACCGGCAGCCAGCCAAGCCGGACGGCAAACACGATCGCGAGAAGCGGGCCGAGCCAGAAGTTGGGCATGCAGATGCCGGCCAGCGCGAGCGTCATGGCCGCGTGATCGACGAGCGTGCCCCGGTAGACGGCGGCGACGATCCCGAGCGGGATCGCGAACACGATGGCGACCAACATCGCCGCGAGCGCCAGCGTCGCGGTGTTTGGGAAGCGCTCGCGGATCTGCGCGGCGACCGGCGCGTTGTAGCGCAACGAGGTTCCCAGGTCGCCGCGGACGACGCCGCTCATGAAGGATTTGTACTGGACGAGGAGCGGCCGATCGAGTCCGAGGGAGTGCCGCAGCCTCAGTACTTCTTCCTGCGAAGCCCCGTCCCCCAGCATGGCTTGCGCCGGATCCCCGGGCACCAGGTGGATGAGCGCGAACACGAGCGTCGCGACGCCAAGCAGCACCGGAACGGTGAGCAGGACCCGACGGATGAGGTAACGCAGCATCTGAACGCTCGCCAGAATACAGCACTGACTGGCTTTTGGCTCTGGGCT
>CAYZBZ010000042.1:0-11339 GCA_964476725.1 uncultured Vicinamibacterales bacterium | reverse complement strand
CCTAGAGCCCATCGATCCCGAGGCGCCGCAGCATCTTCGCGAGTCCCTGCCGGGTGACGCCGAGCGCTTCCGCGGCGCGCGCGCGCTGTCCATTCGCGCTCGCGAGAGCCGCCTTGACGAACCGCCGCTCGAACTCCTCCCGTGCGGCTTCGAACGACCCGCCGGAGGGCACGCTCGCCTGGGCGAGGTGGCGCGGCAAGGCCGCCACGCCGACGCGCCCCCGTCGCGGGGAATGCACGGCCATCCAGGCCATGACGTTCTGCAGCTCGCGGACGTTGCCGGGCCAGTCGTAGCGCGCGAGCGCGGCGATCGCATCCGGCGACAGCGTCGCCTGCGAACCCACGCGCGCCACGGCGTCGTTCCAGAAGCGCGACGCCAGCAGCGGCACGTCGCTCACTCGATCGCGGAGCGGCGGAACCTCGATCCTGACGACGTCGAGCCGGAATCGCAGGTCCGCGCGAAAGCGTCCGGCGGCCACTTCCTGCTCGAGACGGCGGTTCGTGGCGGCGACGATCCGCGCGTCCACCCGGCGCGACACGTTCTCTCCGACGCGGCGGACCTCGCCGTCCTGGAGGACGCGCAGAAGCTTGGCCTGCGCGCGGCCGGACAGCTCGGCGATCTCGTCGAGGAACAGCGTGCCGCCGTCAGCCTCCTCGAAGAGGCCCGCACGCTCGCCAATCGCACCGGTGAACGCGCCCCGCGCGTGGCCGAACAGCTCCGTTTCGAGCAGATCGTCGGACAGCGCGGCGCAGTTGAGCGCGCAGAACCGCCGGTCGCGTCGCGCACTCAGCCGATGAATCGCGCGGGCGACGAGCTCCTTCCCGCTGCCGCTCTCCCCTTCGACGAGGACAGGAAACGGCGCGCGCGCGGCGCGGGTGATCGCGTCGCGCAGGGAGCGGGTCGGCGGGCTGTCGCCCAGCAGATCCTGCCATGCCGGCGCCGAGTTTTCGGGGGCGGCGCGATCGAGCAGCGCCCGCACGTTCGCCGCAATCGCCAGAGCGCCGACACGCATCAACGCGGCCGCGCGCGCGGCGTCGAGCACCGTCCCCGCGGTCCACCGCGCCGCGAGGGCCCCGATGACCTCCCCGCCGTACCGCAACGGTTCCGCCGCCTGACACGGCTCCGCCGACGGATCCAGGACGACGCTCGTGCCGCAGCCGAGCGCACGCCACGCGACACCTGGATCCCCGTGCCACGGCCTCCCGCAGACCGCGAGGATGCGCCGCTCTGGCGCCGGGGCCGCCACGAGAATCGACGCAGCCCGAAGCCGGTTCAGCAGCTCCGCGCAGATACGGTCGAGCGCGCTGCGATCGTCGCTCGCCGTGTGACCAAGATCCAGGAACGCTTCGAGATCGGCGACCGGATTGGCCGCAGCCGCCGACAGCGCACGCGAGATCGCAACCGCGCCGGACCCGTCGATGAACGCGCGCGTCTCGGCGTCGAGCCCGGCGCCGGTCGCGCGGGACAGGACTGCGCGTGCGTGGAACTTGAGCAGCTTGGGCCAGTGCGCCGCCGCCACCGCCAACCGCTCGGCGGCGCGGCGCGCGTCGGACGCCGCTCCCGAAGCGATCTCGAGATCGGCCCCCGTCAGCCGCAGCCGCGCCGCGGCGAGCGGAAGATGGGCGGCCGTGGCCACCCGCAGACCGTCGAGGATGTGCCGCGCGGCCGAATGTGGGTCGCCGGCGGCCCCGACCGCCGCCGCGAGGACGCGGTAGGCCGAGCTCACGATGCGCGGCTCGTGGGTCTGGATCGCGAGATCGAGCGCCTGCCGGGCGCCGCGCACGGCGGATGCGATCGCCCCTTCGGCCAGGTGCACCCGCGCCATCGTGCAGACGACGCGCGCGGTTTCCGCCGATGAGTCTCCCGTCTCGGCCGCCGCGCGCAGCGCCGAGGCCGCCTCGTCGTACCGCCCCTGCCAATAGAGACATCGACCCAGCCCCGCCGCCGCCTGCGCCGTCACGGCGCGATTCGCAAGGCTTCCGGCCGCCATCATCGACGTGCGCAGCGCAGCCTCGGCTTCCACCAGTCTCCCGGCGTCTGTCCATGCCACGCCAAGCCCGATCGTGGCAATCACGCTCGTCTGGCCGCCGGGACAGAGCGCGCGCGCCTGCTCGAACGCGTGGACCGCGGCCTCGATGCGCGCACGATCCAGCGCCAGCCATCCGAGACCGAGGCTGCAGCGCGCAGCTTCCTGGAGCTCTCCTCTGGCGCTCGACAGTCGAGCCGCGCGTGACAGCAGACGCCAGGCCGACCCGTGCCTGCCTGCTCTCGCGAGCACGTCGGCGCGTTCGAGGGCGCGGCCTAGCAACCCGGCCGTGCGGCCGTGGCGGGCCACCGCCTCCGGCGTAGCTGTGACGACGTACGGCTGGGCGGTTTCGTGCGCGACCATCGCGGCGCTGCGCGGAGGGCCCGTGAGGTCAGCCCCGAGGTGCGCCAGGAACTGGCCGGGCCGCCCCTCCGAACGACGGGCCGCATCGAACAACTGCTCTGGAGACGGGCCCTGCCGGCGATCCACGAACACCATGGCGGCAAGGGCTCTCATCCCCATCGGATCGATCCGGACCGACGGCGCCGCGGAACGTCCGGTCGAACGAACGAACGAGAGCACGAGGTGACGCCGTGGACTGGCGGAACTGAGACGCATCAGCAGCGACGAAATTGCCGCGGCCTGATCGTCGCCGTCCTGCGGATCGTCCCCGATCACGCACACATGCCGCGCGAGAAGACGCTCGACGATCCAGGGGTGAGTGTGCAGGACCAGTGGTGCGACGGGGACGTACCCCTTGAGACGCGCGATGCGTGCCGCGACCAGACGCAGCGTGCGCAGGCCCGAGCTGGCCTCTCCGGTTATGGACACGGCGCAGGCCCCGCCGGGTTGTGCGCCGTCGAGCGCGTCGCCGATCGCATCGAACGCGGCGCGGCGCTGCAGGACGATGCCGAGCGGACGGGTCTTTCCTGCCTCGCTCCGCTTATCGCTCCGCGGGCGCGAGGAGCCCGCTGACACGCCGCGGAGAACGAAGTCGGCGAGCGGTCGCGTCAGCGCAATGCCGTGCGCCTGCAGGAAAGTGGTCGCGTGCGTGAGCAGCGCTTCCGCGGATGCACCGTCGGCCCGGACCGTCCCATGTGTGGCGTACGCTTCGAAGGTGCGCCCGGGATCAGCCAGGCCATAGTCGATGAGCGGGTTGATCAGCGCGTGGCGCAGGTTCGCCAGCGCCGCACAACGGGTGCTCCACGCCATCTGCTCGCGCGCGGATCCCGCCTGCGCGATGTGGACGCGAACGTTCTCGCCGGTGGCGAGATCGATCCACGCGGCACCTGAGGGAAGAAATCGATCGGCGAGCATCTGCGGCATGGACGAGGCCGTGTGCAAGATGATCACCCTCAGGCTTCACGCGGATTTCCGCGGGAATTCAGCGGAGCGCCTTCAGGGCGCTGCAGAAACTTCGTATACAATTGGGCCTCGAATGGTGCGTTTTCTCACCGCGGGCGAATCTCACGGCCGCGCGCTCGTCGTCATCCTCGAAGGCATTCCCGCTGGACTGTCCATCGACATCGATGCCATCACCGCGGACCTCGGCCGCCGCCAGGGGGGATACGGGCGCGGACGCCGCATGGTCATCGAGTCCGACCGCGCCGAGGTCCTCTCGGGAGTTCGGGCCGGAGAGACGATCGGCGGACCGATCGCGATGTCGATCGAAAACCGCGACTGGGTCAACTGGCAGCACACCATGCGGACGACCGCGGAGCCGCCCGTGGACGCAGGAGGTGCGCGGCGCGCTCCGGTGACGAAGCCGCGCCCCGGCCATGCGGACCTCGCCGGCGTCGCCAAGTACGGGCGCGCCGACGTCCGCGACATCCTGGAGCGCGCGAGCGCGCGCGAGACTGCCGCCCGGGTGGCCGCTGGCGCGGTGGCGCGCCAGTTCCTCCTGCGCGCCGGCATCCGCATTACCAGCCACGTGTTCTCCATCGGTCAGGCCCGGCTCGCCGACGGCATGGCCGTCACGTTCGAGGCGGCGGCTGCGCTCGCTCCCGACGCGCCGCTGCGCTGCGTGGACGCCGAAGTCGAACGCCGGATGATCGACGAAATCGATCGCGCGCGCGAGGCGGGCGACACCAGGGGCGGGGCGTTCGAAGTGATCGTCACCGGGCTTCCTGTCGGCCTGGGCAGCTACGTGCAGTGGGATCGCAAGCTCGACGGCCGGCTTGCCCAGGCGCTCATGTCGATTCCTGCCATCAAGGCAGTCGGGATTGGCCTTGGCCCCGAAGCCGCCGCCCGCCCCGGATCCCGGGTTCACGACGAGATCGTGCCCGATCCCGGCGGAGAGCATCCGACCGGGGTGTCGCGGCCCAGCAACAACGCGGGTGGGCTCGAAGGGGGCGTTACAAACGGCGAGGACCTGCGTGTATCCGCGTGGATGAAGCCGATCTCGACGCTCATGAAGCCGCTGCGATCCGTCGATCTCACGACGATGGGGGAAGCGGCGGCGGCCATCGAACGCAGCGACGTCTGCGCCGTGCCCGCGGCCGCCGTGGTCGGTGAAGCGATGGTCGCGCTGGTGCTGGCCGACGCGTTGACGGAGAAGTTCGGCGGCGATTCCATGGCGGAGATCGAACGCGCCATGACCGCCTGGACCGCCACGCTGCGCGCACAGTTCAAGGGGAAATAATGAAAGGCTGAAGTTAGAAGGCTGAAGTTCGAACTTCAGCCTTTCACATTCGCACCAATGATTCGTCCGATCCTGCGCTACGGCGAGTGTCCCCTCCATCAGCCCGCCGCCGACGTTGTGGCGTTCGGCGAGGACCTCCAGCGGCTCGTCGACGACATGATCGAAACGATGTACGCCGCCCCCGGCGTGGGGCTGGCGGCGCCGCAGGTTGGCGTGCCGCAGCGCGTGTTCGTCGTGGACGCATCCGTCGGGCGCAAACCGTCGGATTTGATCGTCATGATCAACCCGGTCTTCGTGGAACGCGACGGCATGCAGCTCGAGGAAGAAGGCTGTCTGAGCGTTCCCGGGTTCAACGCAACGGTCGTGCGGCCCTCGCGCACCGTCGTGCGAGGCTTCGATCGGCGGGGCTCCGAGCAAACGATCGAGGGACGGGACCTTCTCGCGCGGGCGTTCCAGCACGAGATAGATCACCTTGACGGCACGGTATTCGTCGACCGTCTCCGAGGCATCAAGAAAGACCTGATCGTCCGCAAGATCCAGAAGCTGAAGCGATCCGGACGGTGGTGACCGTGCCTCCGCTCCGCATTGTCTACTTCGGCACGCCGGCGTTCGCCGTGCCGACCCTCGCTGGCCTGATCCGGTCGCGGCATTCGGTGGTGGCGCTGGTCTCGCAGCCCGATCGGCCGAAAGGACGTGGACATCGGGTGGCCGCGACGCCGACGAAGGAGCTGGCCGTCCTCTGCGGCATCCTTGTCCTCCAGCCTGCGAAGCTTGGTGACGAGGCGTTCCTCTCCGCGCTTGCGGACCTGAAGCCGGACCTCGGAGTCGTCGCTGCCTACGGACGCATTCTGCCCGACGCGCTGCTGCGCCTCCCGCGCCTCGGCCTGATCAACGTCCACGCCTCGCTTCTGCCGAAGTATCGCGGCGCGGCGCCGGTGCATCGTGCCGTGATCGCGGGCGACACGGTCACCGGCGTCACCATCATGCGCGTCGTCCGGGAGCTCGATGCCGGACCGATGCTCGCGTCCGCCTCGAGGCCGATCGGCCCGGACGACACCAGCGTGGAGGTCGAGCGCGACCTCGCGGAGCTGGGCGCATCGCTCCTGCTCGACGTCGTCGACCGGCTGGCCGCCGGAGCGGTCGCCGCGTTGCCGCAGGGCGACGCCCAGGCGACTTACGCGCCGAAGGTCCTGAAGTCGGAGAGTCCGATCGACTGGTCTCTTGGCGCCGGCCGCATCCACAACCAGGTTCGTGGCCTGCAGCCCTGGCCGCTCGCCTCGACGACGATCGAAGGCACGCGCTGCCTGATTCATCGTACCGCGATCCTCGAGCAGGACAGGATTGAAGCTCTGCACTCCGAAGATCGAGCTTCGGCGGTCCCGGGCACCGTCGTCGTCGCGTCCGGGGACACGCTGGCGGTCGCGGCAGGTGATGGCGGGGTACTCCAGCTCGTGCAGATTCAGCCCGAGGGACGGCGCACGATGAGCGCGCGCGAGTTCCTCAGCGGGCACCGCCTCAATCCGGGCGCCCGGCTCGCCCCGGCATGATCGCTCCGGCGCGCCTAGCGGCGTACGACGTGCTCCGCGCGATCGGCAGCGGCTGGGCGGACCTCCCTGCCGCGCTCGCGCGCGTCCGCGCGGGGCTGCACGACGAGCGCGATCGCGCGCTTGCCGGGGAAATTGCGGCCGGGACCCTTCGCTGGCAGGGAGCGTTCGACGTGGTCATCGCCGCGTTTGCCGGGCGGCCGGCCGCCACGCTGGATCCGGAAGTCCTGGACGTCCTGCGGATGACGGCCTTCCAGCTTCTCCATCTCGATCGCATTCCCGCATCGGCCGCGGTCAATGACGCCGTGAATCTCGTGCGCAAAGCGGGCAAGAAGAGCGCATCCGGCCTGGTCAACGCGGTCCTGCGGCGCATCAGCCGCGAGCGATCCCGCCTGCCGCTCCCGGCCCGGCCGGCGGACCCTTCCGTTGATCGCGCGGGATCGATGGCGTACTTGTCGGCCACGCTGTCTCACCCCGAATGGCTCGTCTCGCGGTGGCTCGATCGATACGGCTTCGACGCGACGGAATCCTGGGCGCAGTTCGACAACGGGCCCGCGGCGCTGACGCTGCGCGTCAACACGTTGCGGACTTCGCGCGAGGCGCTTACGAAGGCGCTCGAATCTCACGGCGTCGAAACGGAGCCGGCACGTTTCGCCCCTCAGGGGCTTGTCGTCCGCACCGGCAATCCCCTGCTGACGCCGCTCGCTGGCGAAGGCCTGTTCCTCGTGCAGGACGAATCCTCGCAGCTCGTGGCGCTGCTGACCGCGGCGGCCCCCGGCGAGCGCGTGCTCGACGTCTGCGCGTCCCCTGGAGGCAAGACCACGGCGATGGCCGCCGCAATGGAGAACCGGGGCCTGATCGTGGCAACCGACCTGCGCGGGCGGCGGGTCGAGCTGCTGTCGCGGACGGTTCGTACCGCGGGTGCGACGTGCGTCCACGTCGTGCAGGCCGATGCGGCCGGCGTGCTGCCCTTCACCGGCCGGTTCGACTGCGTGCTGCTCGATGCACCCTGCTCCGGTCTCGGCACTCTCAGACGCGATCCGGACATACGCTGGCGCCGCGCTGAGGAGGCGCTCCCGGGGATGGTGGCGACCCAGCTCGCGATGCTGGGCCGCGCTGCGGAGGTCGTCGAACCCGGAGGCCGTGTGATCTACGCGACCTGTTCCAGCGAGCCCGACGAAAACGAGGCGGTCGTCGCCAGCTTCCTGGACGGCCGCGGGGACTTCACCTGCGCGCCCCCGCCCCTCCCGGCCGAGCTCAAGCGTTTCATCACGCCGGATGGCCACTTCAGGACCTTCCCTTTTCGCGATCAGCTGGAGCCTTTCTTCGCCGCCATGCTGGTGAAACATAAGGACTTGCTTTAAACTTCAAGGTTCATGGCTCTGACGACCCGCATGTGGAGCGCAGGCAAGCTGCTGCTCCTTGGCGGCGCTCTGCTGCTCACCTACCTGCTCTTCGCGGCCGCCGCGATGCGCGTGGCGCTGAAGACGCGCGAGGTCGTGGTGCCGGCGCTTGCCGGAACCACAGTCAATGACGCCACGGCGCTGCTGGGCGAGGTGGGGCTCAACCTCAAGGTCGAGGAGGGACGACGGGTGGATCCCAAGGTTCCGGTCGGCCAGATTCTGGCGCAGGAGCCCCAGGCTGGGGTCAGCACCAGGCGCGAGCGCAGTGTGAAGGTATGGGTCAGCTCAGGCCCGCGCGCGACAATTGTGCCGCCCCTCATCGGGGAGTCGGAGCGGTCCGCGCAGCTGCGGCTGCGGCAGGATGGGCTCGAGCTTGGGCCGGTCGCCGAGATTCGGTCCGCCGAATACCCGGCCGACGCGATCATCGCGCAGACACCCCCGCCGGCGAGCAACGCGCCGCGGGTCGCGCTGCTCATGAACCGCGGCGAGCGCGGCGCCACCTACGTCATGCCTGATTTGATCGGCGTGAATGGCGATCGGGCGGCGGATCTGCTCCGCGTTCGCGCATTCCGCGTGGCGGTCGTGGGAGACCACCCGTACCCCGGCGTCCCCGCAGGCATCGTCCTGCGCCAGAACCCCCAGGCCGGCTTCCAGATTGCCCCCGGCGAGCCGATCTCGCTCGAGGTCAGCCGATGAGCCTGCGCATCGCGCCCTCGATCCTGTCGGCGGACTTTGCGGCGCTGGGGACGGCCATCGCGGCGGTCGAGCGCGGCGGGGCGGACCTCATCCACGTCGACGTCATGGACGGCCATTTCGTCCCGAATCTGACGATGGGGCCCCCGGTTGTCCGGTCGCTCAGCAGGATCGCGAAGGTGCCGCTCGACGTGCACCTGATGATCGAAGAGCCCGATCGGTATATTGAGGCGTTCGTGGGGGCGGGGGCAGCGATGATTTCTGTCCACGTAGAGGTTCTTCCCCACCTGCACCGGACCATCCAGGCGATCAAGGCGCTCGGGGCGAAGGCCGGCGTCGCGCTCAATCCGTCCACGCCCGTCGGGGCGCTGGAGGAAATCGCCGGCGACGTGGATCACATTCTGGTCATGTCGGTGAACCCTGGATTCGGGGGGCAGACCTTCATCCCGCGCAGCGAGTCTAAGATCAGGGCGATACGCGATCTCCTCGACCGCGAGGGCAACCGCGCGCCGATCGAGGTGGACGGAGGGGTCGACGGGTCGAACGCGGCCCGCATCGTCGAGGCCGGTGCCACCATTCTGGTAGCAGGCAACTCCATCTTCGGCAGCGGGGACCCGGAGCGCGCCACGCGCGAGCTCCGAGCGGCGGCGACGCTGAGGGCCAGGGTCTGAGCGACGCCCTGACGGCGACCGGACGGCCCGCGTCGATCTCCCATGTGAGGGTCCGCTACGCGGAGACCGACCAGATGGGGGTCGTGTACTACGCCAACTACTTCGTGTGGTTCGAGGTGGCTCGCGCGGACTTGTTGCGATCGCTCGGGTGGAGCTACCGGGACATGGAACACGCGGGTGTTTCGCTCCCGGTCATCGAAGCGCACTGTCAGTATCACCGCCCGGCGCGATACGACGACGAGCTGGAAGTGAGGACGAAGGGACGGATGCTGTCGCCGGTACGGATTGAGTTCGTGTACCAGGTCGTGCGCCGGGAAGACCTGTCGATCGCCGCGTCGGGCCGGACGGTGCATGCGGCGCTGAATTCGGCGGGCAAACCGTGCCGGCTGCCCGAGCGTATACGGCAGGTCTTCGCATGAAGGCGCTCGTCACCGGCGCCGCTGGATTCATCGGCTCGCACTTGTCGGGGGCCTTGCTCGATCGCGGGGCGGAGGTCATCGGCCTCGACTGCTTCACCGACTACTACCCGCGCCCTGTCAAGGAAGCCAACCTCGATCACAACCGGCGGCGCGCCGGGTTCCGGTTCATCGAGGCGCGCATTCAGGACGTCGATCTGCCGGCCGTGCTCGGCGAGGTGACCCACGTGTTCCACCTCGCGGCGCAGGCCGGCGTGCGGAAAAGCTGGGGGCGGGATTTCCGGACCTACACCGAGAACAACATCGAGGCGTCGCAGCAGGTGCTCGAAGCGTGCGTCGGGCGCCCGCTCCATCGGGTCGTCTATGCCTCGAGCTCGTCGTTGTACGGCAACAACGTGGCGATTCCCATGCGGGAGGATGCCCTGCCGCAGCCCGTCTCTCCCTACGGGGTGACCAAACTGGCCGCCGAGCAGCTGTGTTACCTGTATCACGTCAATCATGGAGTGCCGGCGACCTCCGTCCGATATTTCACGGTATACGGGCCCCGGCAACGTCCGGACATGGCGTTTCACAAGTTCATCCGCGCGGCGCTGGACGGGCAGCCGATCACGCTGTACGGGGACGGCGAGCAGACACGCGACTTCACCTTCGTGAAGGACGCGGTGGCGGCGACGATGGCGGCCGGCGATCGAGGGGTGCCCGGCCGCGCCTACAACATCGGCGGCGGCTCGCGGGTGTCGATGAACAAGGTGCTGGAGATCATCGGCCGGGTCACCGGGCGTCCTCTCGACGTGCGCCGGGAGCCCGTGCAGATGGGAGACATGCGGGACACGTACGCCGACACCGGTCTGGCGAAAACGGATCTAGGCTTCGTGCCGCAGGTGTCGCTCGAAGAAGGGATTGAAGCGGAATATCGATGGCTGTCGACTACACCACTGGGCGCCTGATGGCGGCGCCTTCATCGGATCGCCGGCCCGCGCGGCTCGCGCGCGGCGGCGCTCGTGTTCTGCGCGGCGCGACGATTGCCCTCGTGCTGGCCTCGCTCTTCGCCTGCGCGACGGGGCCGAAGCGCCCCCCGGCCGGCACACTCGAGCCCGACAAGTTCCTCTGGGAGCGCGGAACGACGGAGCTCAACGCCAAGCACTGGCTCACCGCGCGAGAGTACTTCCGGCAGTTGATGGACAGCTATCCCCAGAGCACGTATCGGGCGGACGCGAAGCTCGGGATGGCCGACACGTATCTCGGCGACGGCTCGCTCGAAGGCAACGTGCTGGCGATCAACGAATATCGAGAGTTCCTGTCGTTCTACCCGACGCACGCCCGCGCCGACTACGCGCAGTACAAGCTCGGCATGGCGCACTACTACCAGATGAAAGGGCCGGAACGCGACCAGACCGAGACCAAAGAAGCGATCGCGGCGCTGACGGCATTCGTCGAGCGCCATCCCAACAGCGCGCTGCTCCCCGACGCTCGGACGCGCCTGCGGGAGGCGCGCGATCGGCTGAGCGACGCCGACTACCGCATCGCCTATTTCTACCTGCGGACGCAGAAGTTTCCGCCGGCTGCCATCGATCGCTTTTCGGCGATCCTCAAGCAGGACCCGCAGTACACGCGGCGCGACGGCGTGTATTACTATCTCGCCCAGTCGTTGTTGAAGATCGATCGGCCGGCCGAAGCGCTGCCATACCTGGATCGCCTCATCGCCGAGTTCGAGCAGAGCGAGTATCTCGAGGACGCCCGGAAGCTTGCCGCCACGTTGAAGGCGGATCTGAGCAAGAAGGCCAAGAACGGGAGCGTGTCGCATGAACAGTAGGCTCGGTTCGCTGATTCGTCTTGCCGTTGCCCTCCCCGTCGCGTCGTGGCTGACCGCGGCGGCCGTTCTCACTGCTCGCGGGGCCCCACCCCCGCACGGCCACCCCAGCGCGGCTGCCGCGTTGGGGACCCC
>CAYZBZ010000041.1:3120-21914 GCA_964476725.1 uncultured Vicinamibacterales bacterium | reverse complement strand
TGGTCGCGGAGATTGCGGGCGACCAGCTACGGCGAGGTCTCGCCGTAGCGCGCATAGGGACGTTCGCGCGCGGAGGCGGAGGGCCCCACGCGCAACAGAAAAGGACCAACACGTGGCAGAGACCGACAAGACCGCAAGCGGGTTCGATCCCAACGTCGCGGCGGCCCTGTCGTACAGTCTCGGCTGGGTCACCGGCATCCTGTTCTTCGCCACGGAGCCCAACAACAAGTTCGTGCGCTTTCACGCGATGCAGGCGATGCTCGTCTTCGGTCCCGCGTGCATCCTGTTCCTGCTGTGCGCGTCGATTCCGTTCCTCGGATGGATTCTGACGCCGTTCGTCTTCTTTGGATCCGTCATCATCTGGCTGCTGCTCATGTTCAAGGCCTATCAAGGGGAGCGATTCAAGCTGCCGATCGCGGGCGACCTGGCGGAGGAACGAATTTGACGGGATCGAGGTAAGCGAGAATTGTGAATGGTGAATTGTGAGTGAGCGACAACGTGCTGGAGCCGTCCGGCCGGACGATGTCGGCATATTGCCCTCAATTCACAACTCACAATTCACAATGGTCCTGACTCCCGGGTCCCGAGTACAATGGTGCTACCCATGACTACTGCTGTTTCCGAGGCAACTGTCCTCGACGCGCTCCGGGGCGTCCGCGATCCCGATCTCAATCGCGACATCGTCACGTTGAAATTCGTCAAGAACGTGCGGATTGACGGCGGTCGCGTGGCGTTCACCATCGAGCTCACGACGCCCGCCTGTCCGGTGAAGGACCAGATGCGCGAGCAGGCGCGCGTGCTGGTGTCGCAGCTCCCCGGGGTGACGGCGGTCGACATCGAGATGACCGCGCAGGTGCGGTCGACGCTTTCGGGCGACATGGGGGGCAAGGCGCCGGTCCCCGGCGTGAAGAACATCATCGCGGTTGGTGCGGGCAAGGGCGGCGTCGGGAAGACAACCGTGGCGGTGAACCTCGCGATCGCGCTCAGCCAGATGGGCAGCAAGGTCGCGATGATCGACGGCGACATCTACGGCCCCAACGTGCCGCTCATGCTCGGCATCAAGACGCAGCTCACGAGCGACGAGCGCGGCAAGATCATTCCGGCGGAGCAGTACGGGATCCAGCTCGTCTCGATGGCGTTTCTGACGGGCGACGACGCGCCGGTGATCTGGCGCGGGCCGATGCTGCACGGCGTCATCCAGCAGTTCTTCCGCGAGGTGCGCTGGGAGAACATCGACTACCTGATCGTCGACATGCCCCCCGGCACGGGCGACGTGGCGCTCAGTCTGAGCCAGACGGTGCCGGTCTCCGGCGGCGTCGTCGTGACGACGCCGCAGGCAGTGTCGGTTGCGGACACGCGGCGGGCGATCCGTATGTATCAGAAGCTGAACGTGCCGACGCTGGGGCTGATCGAGAACATGAGCCACTTCGTCTGCCCCGACTGCCGGCACGAGAGCGACATCTTCGGAAAAGGCGGGGGGGAGGCGCTGGCCACGGAGCTGTCGGTGCCGTTCCTTGGCCGCGTCCCGATCTACGAGCCAATCCGGATCGGCGGCGATACCGGCGTGCCGATCACGATCGGCGAGCCTGGATCGCCCGCGGCTGAAGCGTTCCGTGACGCCGCCCGTCAGCTCGCCGCGCAGCTGTCGATCGCCAGCTACAAGCAGAAGAGCGCGATACCGCTTACTCCGATAGCGTGAACAGTGGATCTTCCGCCTAAGGAGTCAGCGTGGAGAGCACCTCATGACGAAGACGATGGGCTCACTCTTGCTCGCGCTCGTGATGGTCACCGGCGCAAGCCTCCAGGCGTCGGACGCCATGAAGGCCATCGTGACGTCGTATCTGGAGATTCAAGGACGGCTCGCTGCTGATAGCATCAACGGGGTGAAGCCGGCGGCCCGGGCCATCGGAGAGCAGGCGGCGCGGATGGGCGAGGCGGGCGCGGCTATCGCGAAGGCGGCGAAGGGGATGGAAGAGGCGGCCGACATCAAGGCCGCGCGCGAGGTGTTCGGCGGGCTGAGCGATGCCGTGATCGCCGCGGGCAATGCCGAGAGTTGGAAAGACGTTCCGGATGTGCGGGTCGCCTTTTGCCCGATGCTCAGGAAATCCTGGATTCAGAAAGACGACGCGATCAAGAACCCGTACTACGGGACCGCGATGATCACGTGCGGAGAATTCAAGAAGAACTAGATCGGTTCCGGGTTCCACGTTCCGGGTTCAAGGTTCACGCGCGAGTCGCCGCATGGCGAGCGCGCCGAGCGCCGGACCTGGCGCGAGCAGCAGAAACGCCCACCGCCAGCCACACCAGGCAGCCCCCACGAGTGCGAGGGCAGAGGAGACCCACATCAACACGCGCCACGGCACTCCTGATGCGCCCCACGCGAGAAGATGCGGAAACGCGGAGCCGATGGTCAACGCGCCCACGACGACGCCCAGGGCGGCGCCGCGACGCTCCAGAAACCAGCCCGCCGCGATCTTCAGGCCCGGCGGATAGACGCAGGCAAGCGCCGCGCCCGTCGCGAAACGCAGCGCAATCACCGCCGGCGCCGTGGCAGCCACCGGGATCGCGCGATTATCCCTGTTTCCCGGCACCATGGCGCTGGCCGGCAGGCCTGAATAGCTGGTAGCGACAAGGATCAGAGGAAATGGCCAGCGCTACACTGCCTGCGCTACATACCCAAATGAACATTCCCTACACATCCCATCGCCTCGATAACGGCCTGGACCTTCTGATCCACGAGGATCATGGCTGCCCGATCGTCGCGGTCAATATCTGGTATCACGTCGGTTCCAAGAACGAGAAGCCCGGGCGCACGGGGTTCGCGCACCTGTTCGAGCACCTGATGTTCGAGGGGTCGCAACACTACGACCGCGGGTATTTCCAGCCGCTGCAGGAGGCTGGAGCCTCGCTGAACGGATCGACCAATGCGGACCGCACGAACTACTGGGAGGTCGTCCCGAGCAACGCGCTCGAGCTCGCGCTCTGGATGGAGTCGGATCGCATGGGTTACCTGTTGCCTGCGTTGACCGAAGCCAAGTTCGAGAACCAGCGCGAGGTCGTCCTCAACGAGCGCCGTCAGAACTACGAGAACAGGCCGTACGGCTTTGCGGGCATGGCGATCGTCTCCGCGTTGTACGCGCCGGATCATCCGTATCACTGGCTGACGATCGGCGGAGCGGACGACATTCGCGCGGCGCGCCTCGACGACGTGCGCGCCTTCTTCCAGACCTACTATCGACCGCGCAACGCGTCGCTCGCGCTCGCGGGCGACGTCGACACGGAGCAGGCGCTCGCGATGGCGACGGACTACTTCGGCGCGCTCGATCCCGGGGATGAGCCCCCGCCGGTCGAGTTCATGCCCCCCGAACGCCTGTCGTCGGAAGCGCGGCTTCTGCTCGAGGACCGCGTCGAGCTGCCGCGGCTCTACATCGCCTGGCACTCTCCCGCGATGTTTGCGGCCGACGATGCGGAGCTGGATTTGGTGGCGGAGGTGCTGGCAAGCGGGAAGACGTCGAGGCTGTATCGGTCGCTCGTGTACGAAGAGCGGATCGCGACCGAGATCGCGGCGTCGCAGAACTCGCGGGAGATCGGCGGCTTCTTCCAGATCGTGGCGACGGCCGCCCCAGGACGGACGCTCGTGGAGCTCGAGCGCGCGATCGCGCATGCGCTGACGTCGCTCATCGAAGAGGGGCCGACGACGCTCGAGATGGAGCGCTGCCGGGCGCAGGCGGAAGCCAGCTTCATCTACCGCCTGCAGACCGTCGGCGGCTTTGGCGGAAAGTCCGATCAGCTGAACGCCTACAACACCTATGTCGGGAATCCCGGATTCTTCGAGACGGACCTCGCCCGATACCGCAGGGTGACCCCGGAGTCGATGCAGCGCGCCGCGAGGGAATGGCTTCGGCCGGCCGGGCGCGTCGTGTTGAGCGTGGTGCCCGCGGGGCGCGGGGCGCTGGCGCTCAAAGGTTCGCGGCCGGTGGCGGTGTCCTGATGGCAGTCGATCGATCGAAGCTTCCGGATCTCGGTGCGGAGCCCGCGTTCCGGTTTCCCGAGATTCGCAGGCGAACGCTTGGCAACGGCCTGCGCGTCTGGACCGTCCAGCATCGCGCCGTTCCGCTGGTCAGCTTTCTCGTCCTCCTTCCCGTCGGCGCGGCGGCGGATCCGAGAGAACGCCCGGGACTTGCCGCGATCACGAGCGACATGCTCGACGAGGGCTGCGGCGACCTGGACGCGATCGAGCTGCACGAGACCCTGGGCCGGATCGGTGGGCATCTCGACTCGGAGATCGGCTCGGACGCGACGCTCCTCACGCTGACCACAATCGCCCGCTTTGCAGGCCGCGGGGCGGGCCTGCTGGCCGACATGCTGATCCGGCCGAGGCTGGAGCCGCGCGACTTCGAGCGCGTCCGCGAGCTGCGCCTCAACAGGCTGGTGCAGCTGCGGGACATGGCGCCGGCGCTCGCGGATCGCGCGTTCACCGAGCTGCTGTACCCCGGCCATCCGTACGGCCATCTGCCGATCGGCACCGAAGAATCGCTCCGTGGGCTGATGCTGAGCGAGGTCGGCGCTTTTCATACTTTGATGTACGCGCCGGCGAGCATCACCGTCGTGGCGGCCGGGGACGCCTCGCATGACGCGCTTGCGGACTTCGTCGAGGGGGCGTTCGGCACGTGGGCGGCAGGCGGAGACGGTGCGACGCGGGCGGACCCGGCGACGCTGCTGGCGCCCCCGCCGCCACAGGATCGCGTCGCGCTGCTGCACCGCCCGGCGGCCGCGCAATCCGAACTGCGGATCGGGCACGTCGCCGCCCCGCGCAACACGCCCGACTACCACGCGCTGCTCGTCCTCAACATGGTGCTCGGCGGGCAGTTCGTGAGCCGCATCAACATGAATTTGCGGGAAGACAAGGGCTACACCTACGGCGCACGGACGAGCTTTGATTTTCGACGAGGGCCCGGACCCTTCGCCCTCCAGGCGAGTGTTCAGTCGGAGGCGACCGTCGACGCCGTGCTCGAAGCGCTGTCGGAGCTTCGTGGCATCCGCGGCGAGCGGCCGGTCACGAGAAAAGAGCTGGAGACCGGCCGCGCGGCTCTCACGCGCGGCTACCCGCGTAACTTTGAAACCGCGGAGCAGATCAGCCGTGCCGCCGCGCAGCTCGCCCTGTACGCGTTGCCCGACGACTACTTCTCGACGTTCGTGCCCAAGGTGCTCGCGATTGACGAGTCCGATGTGACGCGCGTGGCCGCCGCGCATATCGATCCTTCGCGGCTGCTCACGGTGATCGTCGGGGACCGGGAAAAGGTCGCCCCTTCGCTGGCGCGGGCGGATCTAGGCACGGTTTCGGAGCTGGCATCGGGGTGAGTCACACCTCGACAGGAACCGCTCTGGCCATGTCTCCGTCCAACTGACAGTTATTTCCGGGCGTTGTACACTGTCGATTCCTATGAGCTTCGCTCAGCGCAGCCTCAGCCTCGCCGGGATCATCGGGATCCTGACGGCGGTGTTCGCCGGTGGGCTGATCTACCTCCTCGTCACCCAGCCCGTCAGCACTGCCGAGAACATCGCCAACGGCGAAATCTCTCCCCTGGTCCGCGCCGTTGCCGGTGTTCTCTACGAGGCGCTCCAGGGGCTATTTAAGTACCTGTAGCGCACTCGAGCCCGTTCTACAGACTCCTGTTCAGAAACCTGCACAGCACGATCCCGTCGAGCCATTTGAACGGCGTCAGGCCGGTGCTGTAGTGTCCGCACGGCAGCACCGCGATCTCGTGCGGGATGGCGCGGCTCCTGAACTCGTTGACCATGACCTTCGAGAGCGGGACGGGGAAGGTCAGATCGTAGCGGGCGTACACGAGCAGCACGCGCTTGCCACGCACGCGCTCCAGATACGGAAACGGCGAGATGGGCATCCAGATCCGTCTCAGCGCGTCGAGATCGATCTTGCCGTCGAGCCCCTCTCTCACGTGGGCGGTCGAGAGCCCCTCCCAGATGACGTCCGCGAAGTACGGCGAGATGTGGTTGAGCGCCGCGGCGCGGACGAGCGGCTCGTGCGCGGCGGTCAGCATCGCGAGACACGAGCCGAGGCTGGTGCCCAGAATGCCGATTGAGTCGTATCCCTGGGACGCCAGCCAGGCGACGGCCCGCCGTGCGTCGAGCACGGCCTGGCGGCACACCTGCGCGGTGCGGCCGACGTTGGCGCTGACGATGTAGTCGGCGCGGCGCAGCTCCGGCGGCATGCGTGCGTCGTGGTAGGGAAGGCTCAGGCGGAGCGCGCTCACGCCGAACCGGTTCAGCAGCCGGCAGAGGCCGACGTGCCCTTCGGCGTCCGCGTTCCATTGCGGCAGCACAACCACCGCGCGGCGGCGTCCCCGCTCCGACGGGTCTGGAAAGTACCGCGCGCGGACGGTGTTGTTTTCGGCGTGGGGCGTACGGACCGCGCTCGGAAACGACAGCCATTCGCCGTCGAGCAGGTATTCGTTGCAGGGCTCGAGCGCGAAGAACGCGTCGCTGTTCGACACCGCGCGGGATGCCCACGCGGCCAGGCGCTCCACTTCAGCGCCGCCGTCGTCGTCCAGCCCGTCGATCCAGTCCAGCCCCCACTCGAAAGGACGGACGAGGCGATTCTCGGCCGCGGCAGCCAGCCGCCGTTCCCACCGATGAAAAGCGCGCGCGAGCACGCGCTACCGGTCCCGGTGCGCGTGCGCGTTGATCGTCATGTATGGTCTCTCGAAGAAGTCGGTTCAGGGTTAATCTGACTCTCGACGGATGCGGCGATCTCGAGCAGCCCGTCCGTATCACCTCGCGGACCGACCAGCTGCATGCTCACGGGCCAGCCCTCTCGCGTCCTGCCGGCCGGCAGCGCGATGGCGGGATGGCCGGTGACGTTGAAGAGCTGCGTCAGGCGCAGCATCGCCGCGCGGACGGGCTCCTGCCTGCTGTCGACATCGACGGATGCGGCTCCGATGGGCGGCGCGGTGATCGGCAGAGTCGGCAGCAACAGCACATCGCAGCCGTGCAGCGCGCGATCCACCGCCTGTGTCAGGATGCCCCGCAGGAACAGGGCACGCACGTAGTCTTCGGCCAGAACGTACCGACCCATTTCGAGACGCAGGCGCACGCCGGGCGAATAGTGCGCAGCGTGCGTCTCGATCGTCGGCGCGTGATACCAGGAAGCCTCCGGCAGGACGATGTGCAGGTAGACGTCCGCCGTCCGTGCCGCATGCTCGACCGACACCGTTCGAATTTCATGCCCTGCCTGGCCGAGCGTGTCGCGCGAACGCGCGAGCGCGCCGCGCACCTCAGGATCCAGCCGTTCGCAGAAATACGGCTCCGGCACCCCAAAGACCCGTGGGCCAGGCGCGCGGCTGGTGCGGCGAGCCCGGCCGCCGGCGACCGCGTCGGCTCGCATCGCCCGCAGCATCAGGGCGGCGTCGGCGACGCTCCGCGCCATCGGCCCGACGTGATCGAGCGTGCCGCTCAGGGCGACCACCCCCTCGCACGAGAGCTCGCCTGCCTCGGGCTTGAGACCGACCGTGCCGCACGCGGCCGACGGGATGCGGATGGAACCGCCGGTGTCCGTGCCGACCGATGCGAAGCACATGCCCTCGACGAGGGCGACCGCGGCGCCGCCGCTCGATCCTCCAGCCGAGCGCGACGGATCCAGCGGATGCCGGACGGGTCCGAATGCGGACTCGTCGCTCGTCGTGCCGAACGCGAACTCGTGGAGGTTCGTCTTGCCGATGATGATGGCTCCCGCGTCGCGCAGGCGCGCGACAATCGGCGCGTCGACGTGCGGATACCGCGGCGGCACCGCCGATCCTGCCGTGGTCGGCGTTCCCGCCACGTCGATCAGATCCTTCACGGATATCGGGATGCCGTGCAGCGGGCCGCGGTAGCGCCCGGCGGCGATCTCGCGTTCAGCGACGCGCGCTTCCGCCAAAGCGGTCTCGCGCATGACCGTGATGAACGCGTTCAGCTCCGGGCGGGCATCGATCCGCGCGAGGCACCCGCGGACGAGATCGACCGGCGACACTGCCCCGGTGCTGACGAGCGGAGCTATCTGCGCGATAGAGCGAAGGTCGGGGGGGGCGATCATGCAGGGGTGCCGGGGTGCGCGGATGTGGAGGCGCGGATGGTGCGATCCGCTTCGCGCAGCGCGGCGGTCGAGCGTGCGAGCGTCTCCAGCAGCGGCTTCAGCTCGGGCAGTCCGCGCCGTTCCGCGTCCTGACACGCGGCCTTCAGCCACGCGTCCGTGTTTGCCTGCGTGTGCGCGCGGTCCGCCATGGTCAGAAGGTTAGTGTCCCACGCAGCGTGATGGGGACCGTCAGGAATCGATGATCGACCGGGTCGGCCAGGTGATTCCAGGCGAATTTCACCGACAGCTCGACGCCGATCGGCCCGGAGTTGAAGCCTCCGCCTCCTTCGGCGAACAGCCGATCGCCCTCCCGGATCTCGCTCTTGATCCTCCCGACCCCGCCGCCGACGAACGCGTGGCTTCCGAGGCCCCAGCCTGCGGACCGATCGGCGACGAACAGGGCCGCGGACAGGTCGTACGCGCGGGCGCTCGTCAGCCCGTACTGCGGCGGCGCACCGGGACCGCTGAACGCGATGCGGATGTCCGGCAGATCTTCAACGCTGGCCCGCAGCGCGAGCGCGCTCCCGACGCTCAGGCCGAACGGATAGAGAGTGATGCCGGCGCCCCGTCCTCGTCGCTTGAACTCGAGCACGTCGATGAGGATCGCGCCGTCGCGCGTGCGGTAGTCGTAGGTCTCGAACTGCGCCGCCGCCACGTCGGCGCCGACGAGATCCTGGAGCGGATGCTCGGCAAAGTGCAGCGGCTGTGTGTACAGCCGGTCGTAACTCACTGTGATGAACTGACGCCGCGGCTTCCGAGTCGAGTACGTCTGCGCGCTCGCGGGAGCAACGCCCACGACGGTGAGCGCCACGGCGCAGACGGAGATGAGGACGCGATGAGACATGCGTAAGTCAGCCCGGATGGTAAGCTTGACGTCCACCTGGCCGCGGATCGGCAATTGAGGCCGCGGCATTGCCTTTCAAGAGTAACGTACGCCGTGAGCGACCGCGTCCTCGCCGCCGTCATGCCCGGTCCCGGGAGGCCCATCGAGATTCGCGAGTTCGCGCGGCCCGAGCTGCCGGCCGGCGCGGCGCTGCTGCGCACGGCGCGCTCCGAAGTCTGCGGCACGGACGTGCATCTCTGGCATGGACGCCTCGCGGGTGTGCCGTACCCGATCATTCCCGGCCACGTTTCCGCTGGCACGCTCGAGGAGATCCGTGGTCCGCTTCGAGGCATCGATGGCTCGAATCTGCGAGAAGGCGATCGCGCGGTCTTCTTCGACGTGCACCGGACCTGCGGGCGCTGCCGCGCCTGCACGGTGCACAGGACCCCCACGCGCTGCACGTCGCGCCGCGTCTATGGCATCACGGACTCGGTGGCTGATGGTCTCTTCGGCGGCTGGTCGCAGGCCATCTATCTCGAGCCGGGCGTCGGCGTCGCGCGGCTGCCGGACGCCGTGTCGTTCGACGACTACATCGGCGGCGGCTGCGGACTCCTGACCGCGGTGCACATCCTCGAACGCGCGGCGCTCAGCCCAGGCGACAGCGTGCTCGTGCAGGGCACCGGCGCCGTCGGCCTGAGCGCCATCGCGCTCGCACGGCTCTGCGGCGCCTCCACGATCATCGCGATCGGCGCGCCAGCCGCACGGCTCGAGCTCGCCCGCGCCATGGGCGCAGACCGCGTGTACGACGTGCAGGGGTCATCGATCGAACAGCGGCTGGAGGAAGTGCGCGCGCTGACCCACGGCGAAGGCGTGGATGTCGTCATCGAGGCTGCAGGCTCCGCGCGGGCGATCGAAGAAGGGCTGACGCTCGCGCGCGACGGCGGGCGATACGTCGTCGCGGGCCACTACACGGACGTCGGCCCGAGCTCGGTGAACGCGCACCAGCACATCACCCGCAAGCATCTCGAGATCCGCGGGTGCTGGGGCAGCGAGCCCAGGCATTTCCTCCGCGCGCTGATCTTCCTCGAGCGGTACGCCGCGGACGTGCCGTGGCGGACCATCGGCGGAGAGACCTATCCGCTCGATCGCCTCAACGACGCGCTCGCGGACGCGGAGAGCATGCGCATCACGAAGGCGCTGGTCGATCCATGGGCAGCGGCATGATCGTCACGATTCCGGTCTGACATGCGGCACACCAAGATCATCGCGACGGTCGGCCCCGCCTCGAAAACGCCGGACGTGCTCGAGGCGCTGCTTGTCGCCGGCGTTGACGTCTTCCGGCTGAACTTCTCGCACGGGACCCACGCGTCGCACGCCGAGATCTATCGCGCGATCCGTGAGGCGTCGCGCCGGGCCGGGCGGCACGTGGCGATCATGCAGGATCTCAGCGGTCCGAAGATCCGAACGGGACCGATCGCGGGCGGCGGCCCGCTCCTCCTCAGTGAGGGGGAAGAGTTGCGGATTGCCCCGGGCGACCTCGCCGCGGAGGCCGGACGCATCTTCACGCCCTACGCCGAGCTCGTTCGCTCGGCGCGTCCCGGCGACCGGCTGCTGCTCGACGATGGCCGCATCGAGCTGCGTGTTGTCGGGACCTCGCCCTCAGAACTCACCACGTCCGTCGTCACCGGCGGCCTGCTCGGCGAGCGCAAGGGCATCAACGCGCCAGGGGTGGCGCTGCCTGCCTCGTCCGTCACGGAGAAGGACGCCGCGGACTTGCGCTTCGGTCTCGCACTTGGCGTGGACGTCGTGGCGCTGAGCTTCGTCCAGACGGCCGAGGACGTCATGCGCGCGCGCGAGGTGATGACGGACGCCGGGCGGACGGTGCCGGTCATTGCGAAGATCGAGCGTCCGGCCGCGGTGCAGAACCTTGCGGCCATTCTCGGCGCGGCGCAGGGGGCCATGGTGGCGCGCGGCGATCTGGGGCTCGAAATGCCCCTCGAACAGGTGCCGCGCGTGCAGAAGGAGATCATCCGCAGCGCCCGCGCCCTCGGACGTCCGGTCATCGTCGCGACCCAGGTGCTCGAGTCGATGCGTACCGCTCCAAGGCCCACGCGGGCGGAGGTGAGCGACGCGGCGAACGCGGTCGACGAAGGGGCGGACGCGATCATGCTCGCGGGGGAGACGGCGGTCGGCGCGTATCCGATCCGCACGGTCGAGACGCTTGGCGCGATCATCGAAGACGCGGAGTCGATGCCGCCGGCCGATCGGGTCGTGCCCGCGTTCGATCCGACCGGCAGCCGCCACGCGCGGGCGCTGTGCGAAGCGGCCGTGACGCTTGCGACCACCGGGCAGGCCGCCGCGATCGTCGCGGTGACGCGGGAGGGGAAGACGGCCCGGCTGCTGTCGGCGCTTCGCCCGACCGCCACCGTTTACGCGGCCACCAGTGAGCGAGTGGCCGGAACCCTGGCGCTTTTCTGGGGCGTGGTGCCGGTGATCACCGACGAGCGCGACATGGAGCAGCTCAAACGCCTGATTCTGGACCGCGGCATCATGCCGGCCGGGTCCGTCGCCGTGTTCATCAACGTGAGCCCGGAGCTCAACCGGCTGGACGCGAACTTCCTGAACGTTCAGAGGATTGGATGATGCTGTCGAGCGTCGGTCGATGACCGGCGTCCGGAGCTCCGGATGGACGTTCGTCATCGACAATTCGCTGCTGCTCGTGGCGGGAACGATCGCGGCGCTCGTCTGGGCGAACGTCGATCACGCGTCGTACGCGCCGGTCGCGCACACACTGCACTTCGTGGTCAACGACGTGGGGATGGTGTTCTTCTTCGCCCTTGCCACGAAGGAGATCGTCGCGGCGACGCTGCCCGGCGGTCCGCTGTCGTCGCCGCGCGAAGCCGCGGTTCCGCTCCTCGCCGCGGTGGGGGGGATGATCGCGCCGGCCGGGCTCTATGCCCTGCAGGCGGCCTACGCCGGCCGCCCGGAGCTCTTGCCAGGCTGGGCGGTCCCCTGCGCCACCGACATCGCCTTCTCGTACCTTGCCGCGCGGTTCGTCTTCCCGCGCTCGCATCCCGCGATTCCGTTTCTCCTGCTGCTGGCGATTGCCGATGACGCGCTCGGCTTGATTCTGCTGGCGCTGTTTTATCCGAGCGCGCCGTTGTCGTTGTTGAGCTTTGCCGGCTTGATGATTCCTGCGATCGGCGCCGCATGGCTGCTGAGGCGCCTTCGCATCGTCAGCTTCTGGCCCTATCTGCTGATCGCGGGCGGGCTCTCGTGGGCGGCGCTCTTTTTCGGGGGTGTGCATCCCGCGCTCGCGATGGTGCCGATCCTCCCGTTCATGCCTCACGAGGCGCGCGATCTGGGCCTGTTCGATCCGCGCGAGCACGGCTTGCCGGACACGATGAACCGGTTCGAGCACGCGTGGAAGGTGCCGGTGCAGTTCATCCTGCTGCTGTTCGGGTTCGCCAACGCCGGAGTGACCTTCGCCAGCGTCGGCCCGGGCTCATGGTTCGTGGTCTCGGCGCTGGTCGTCGGCAAACCGCTCGGAATCGTCGGGATGACGTTCCTGGCGGTGCAGGCGGGCCTGCGGGCGCCAGGCCGTCTCAGCTACCTGCACACGCTCGTCCTGGGGGTCGCGGCGGGCATCGGATTCACCGTCGCGCTGTTCTTCGCGACCGCGGCGTTTGCTCCAGGCAGCATCCTCGACGAAGTGAAGATGGGCGCCTTGATGAGCTTCGGCGCGGCGCCGCTGGCGATTATCCTGGGCCGGCTGGTGGGAATCCGGCCCAATTCAGGCTCTAGGCTCTAGAGCCCAAGGCCTTCTTAGCCCTTCTCTTCGGCGTACTCTTTCAGGGCGGCCATCGACACGTGCCATCCACGCTCGATGACCCTGTAGTACCGCCGCCATCGCGCGCTGTCTTCGAACCCGGTTTGCCGCACGCGCAGCCGGCATGCGGGTCCATCCATCGTGCAGTTCACCTGCAGCGACATCGGTCCCACCGGGTCGCCGTCTGGCGGAAGCCACCACGCGTCGGCGACAAACAGCTCGCGTCCCGGTTTGTACTCCATCACGAGGCCGTAGAACACGCCCCCAAGCCGTCCGAGGAGCTCGTCCGCGTCGGGCGTCGGATCCCATTCGACCGCGTACACGCCGAGTGGACGCGCCGTCGTCACCGAGCGCGCCGTCTGCCACCACGTCGCGAGCGCGTCCGGATCGAAGAAGGCCCCGAGCACGCGCGCGGGCGCGGCGCGGATGAGGATGGAGTGATCGAAGACGGCGGCGGCGTGCGGGTCGGGCGGGACTCGCGGCATCGGATGACGGCATCGTACCGGCTACCCGGGTGCGAGTAAAGCGACTATGCTCGAGGTCATGGACGCGCACGACCGTCCGCAGGCCGACGAGACCTGGGACGAGCACTATCGCGACGAACGCGATGCCGCATACCTCTACCGCGCGCTTGCCGCTGTCGAGCGGAAGGCCGAGCTGAAGCAGCTCTTCGAGAAGCTCGCCAGCGTCGAGGATCGCCACGTCGAGCGGTGGGAGGAACTGTTCCGGGAGAGCGGCCGGGCGCTGCCGGCATACACGACCGCGCGCCGCACGCGGCTCCTGGCGTGGGTGGCGAGACGGTTCGGCACGTCGCTCGTGCTGCCGATGATGCTGGCGGAGGAGGGGCGCGAGGTCCAGGCGTACCTCGGCCTGGCGCGACACTCGACCCACCGGCAGACGCATCAGGCGGCCGTCGACATCGCGTCGGATTCCGCCGTGCACGCGCGGGAGCTGTCGGTGGCGATGGGGCGGGAAGGGGAGCCCTGGCACGTCGGCGGATCCGGCGGGTACCTCCGCAGCGTGGTATACGGCTTCAATGACGGGTTGACCGCGAACTTCGGCCTGCTCGCGGGGGTGATTGGGGCCGACGTCGCGCCACACATCGTGATCATCAGCGGCGTCGCCGGGGCGATCGCGGACGCGCTCTCGATGGGATCGAGCGGGTACCTGGCGGCGAAGAGCGAAGCGGAAATGCACGCTCACCAGATCGAGATGGAACGTCACGAGATGCGCCTGATGCCCGATCTCGAGGAAGACGAGCTGGCGGTGATCTACGAGGCCAAGGGGCTGACGCCCGACCGCGCGCGCGAGACCGCCCGGGCCATGATGCAGGATCCGTCGCAGGCGCTCGACCAGATGGTCCGCGAGGAGCTGAACATCCATCCGGCGGAGCTGGCGCCGCTCAAGGATGGCGTCATTACCGGCGGCGCCACGGCGGTTGGCGCCTTCATCCCCATCGTGCCGTTCTTCGTCATGGGCCACTGGCCGGCGGTGTGGGCGTCGCTGGCGATCAGCATGCTCGCGCACTTCGCGATCGGGGCCGCACGAAGCCTCTTCACTGGTCGCAGCATCTGGGCCAGCGGCCGCGACATGTTCGTGGTCGGCTTCGGCGTCGCGGCCGTGGCCTATGCGATCGGCGAACTGATCACGCGACTTCTTTGATTCAGGGCCACAGAAGACACGGACAACACGGACGACACGGACAACACCAGAAAGAACTCCGTGTTCTACGGGACCGACGTCTTCCGCAGCGTCTGCACGTAGGCCACGACCGCCCAGAGCTGCTCCTTCGTGAGGTCGTCCTTGACGGCCGGCATCTTCGGCTTCTTGCGGCCGTTCCAGGCCTTGTAGAACACGACCCCATCCGGGTTCCGATCCGCCCGCTTGGGGTTTGTCATATCCATGTCTTCCTGGACGTCCGGATCGGCATCGGGACCGTCCCCTCGTCCGGTGGCGCCGTGGCACTTCTGGCACTTCTCCTTGAAGATCGACTTGCCGGTCGCGAGGACCTTCGCGTCGACCGTCAGGGGGTTCTTCGTGGCTTCAGCCTCGGGGGGCAGCTGCCAGCCGGAGCCGGACGGCTTCGCCGTCACCTTCGACTGGGGAGCTGGCTGCCGCGCCGCGACGCCGATGGCCGCAATCGTGAGCGCCAGGCCGAGGGTTCCCAACGACCGCCTGATCATAGATACCGCTCCTTGTGAAGACGAACAGGAGAAGATGATACAGTTTTTCGGTGACCATCGACCATCCGCTCGCATACGAAGACGACGAGTTCCTGCACGGCACCGACGCGCGTCCGCTCCGGATCCTTGCGGAGTACCTCGAGCCGCTGCACCGGTTCAAGGCGCACAACATCCAGGACACCGTCGTGTTTTTCGGGTCCGCGCGTGTCATCAGCCGCACGCTCGCCCAGCGGAACCTGACGCGCCTGCTGAAGGGCCCCGGGCAGCTCAAGGCGGACTACAAGGCCGGGCTCAAGCGCCGCCAGAAAGCGCTCGAGTGGTCCCGGTACTACGAGGACGCCCGGGCGCTCGCGAAGCTGCTGACGAAGTGGAGCATGTCGCTCGACGCGCAGCGGCACAGGTTTGTGGTGTGCTCCGGGGGAGGCTCCGGAATCATGGAGGCGGCCAACCGCGGCGCGAAGGAAGCGGGCGGCAAGTCGATCGGCCTGAACATCCGCCTGCCCTTCGAGCAGGCGCCCAACCGCTACATCACCGAAGATCTGGTCTTCAACTTCCACTATTTCTTCATGCGGAAGTTCTGGTTCGCCTACCTCGCCAAGGCGCTGGTGATTTTCCCTGGCGGATTCGGCACCATCGACGAGATGTTTGAGATTCTGACGCTCGCGCAGACGCGCAAGCTCTCGAAGAAGCTGCTCGTCATTCTCTACGGCAGCGAGTACTGGAACGAGGTGTTAAACCTGCAGCCGCTGGCCGACTGGGGGGCGATCAACGAAGAGGACCTCAAGTTGCTGTGCCACGTCGACTCGGTCCCGGAAGCGTTCCAGGAGCTCGAGAAGCACCTGACGAGACATCACATGGTTCCCCGGACGGTGCAGGAAACGAAGGCCCCCGGCATCGCGAAGACGCGCGGGTAGGGGCTCTATAGGCTTTGGGCTCTCGGCTCCGGGCTCTGGCAAGAGCCCCTAAAGCCTAAAGCCCAAAGCCCAAAGCCTGAAGCCCACACTAGTACTAGTACAGCAGATACTTCTCCCTCGTCTTGCGGAAGGCTTCTTCCTCCGGCGCCCAGGAGGCGACGAGCGCGCCCACGTCTCCTCCCGCATCGAGCGTCGCGCGCAGGCGGTCCGATCCGTACAGGATGTCGATCGGCTGCTTGTCGTGCTCGTACTCGTATGGAGGCTCGCGCCAGGGAAAGCGCGCGGGATCCTGCCGGCGGAATTCCGCCATCAGCTCGACGGCGGCGCGGACGGGACGGAACGCGCGCCGATCGAGGACGTGCAGCTGACATCCGCCGCACGTCTTCCGGGCGTGCTTCTGGAACGTCGGTTCGAAGAACGCCGGCCGGAAGTGGACCCCCGGCAGTCCGCGCTCGTTCATGGCGTCCGCCAGCCGCTCGCCGTCGATCCACGGCGCGCCAATCAGCTCGAACGGGCGGGTCGTGCCTCGACCCTCGGACAGCCCCGTCCCTTCGAAAAGCACCGCGCCGGGATAGACGATCGCGCTGTCGAGCGTCGGCAGGTTCGGCGACGGGATGATCCACGGAACGCCGGTCTCGTCGTAGTACATCGAGCGTTGCCAGCCCTCGAGCGGCACGACGTCGAGCGATGCGCCGATCCCGAATGCGTCGTTGAAGAGCCGCGCGAGCTCACCGATCGTCATGCCGTGCCGCAGCGGAATGGGAAACTGCCCCACGAACGACGTGTACGGCGCCTGCAGCAGGTTCCCCTCGACGTCGTCGCCTCCCACAGGGTTGGGCCTGTCGCACACCACGACCGGTACGGCGTGCCGCGCCGCGGCGCGCATGCAGTTCGCCATCGTGTAGACGTACGTGTACACGCGCGTGCCGACGTCCTGCAGATCGATGACGAGCACGTCGATGCCGCGCAGCATGTCGGCGGTCGGTTCGCGCGTCTCGCTGTACAACGAGAAGATCGGCACCTGCCGGCGCGCGTCGCGCGCATGCGGCGTCTCGATCATGTTGTCCTGGAGATCGGAGCGGAACCCGTGCTGCGGGCCGAAGAGCGCGGCGACGGTCACGCCGTCGTCCTGGACGTCGTCCTGGACCAGGCGGTCGGCCGTGTGGCGGAACGAGGCGTCGACCGACGCCGGGTTGCACACGACGCCGACGCGGCGCCCCTTCACCAGACGGCGGTCGGCTCCGAGCAGCCGGTCGATGCCGAGCGCCACGGTGCGCCGTGCGGCGCCGAGAGTTGCAGACATCGGGTGATTATTCGTCACTTCCGCCGCTCCCTTTGAACCACCCCAGCAGACCCATCAAGCCCCGCCTTCGCTGACGCTACGGCGAGGCAGGCCCCGCCTTCGAACCAGGACATCATGCACTCGGCCTGTCCATTCTACGGGAAGGGATGTCCACTCGATTGACAGGTCCGCCCCAAACGGCGAATCATCAAATTTAGTGCTAATTTCGTGAGGGCCGACATGCTTGATCAGCAGCTCCTCGATCGAGTCGAGACCGTAGGGGCCCTTCGGCGCGGGTTGGCTGATGTGAAGGCCGGACGCACGAAGCCGGCACGAGAGGTATTCGAGCGGCTTCGGCGCAAGCATGGCATTTCGCGTTGAACTCACGCGGATCTCGAGACAAATATCGTGCGCATCACTCCTTTTTCAGCAACGCTGGCTGCCGCGCTCGCCGCCACACTGACGCCGCCCCCAACGGTCGCCGCCCCGTTTCAGGAGCTGCTGAAGCTGGAAGGTGACGTCAGTGGCGTGCACGATCCCGTGGTGATCAAGGAGGGCGGTACGTACTACGTGTTCGTCACGGGCGGCCGCTCTGGGGAAGGCATCATTCCAATCAAGACGTCCAGCGATCTGCGCACCTGGAACAATGGGGGCCACGTCATGCGGTCGCTCCCCCAGTGGGCTACGCGCGAGATTCCGCAGGCGCGAAACGCATGGGCCCCGGATATCTCTTTCTATAACGGCAAGTACCATCTGTACTACTCGGTCTCGTCATTCGGAAGCCGCAACTCCGTTATCGGTCTGGTGACAACCCGTACGCTCGATCCCGCCAGCCCCAACTATGCGTGGGTTGATGAAGGCATGGTGCTGAGGTCGTACGTCGAGAAGGACGACTGGAACGCGATCGACCCGAACCTCGTGGTCGAGCATGAGAAGAGCGTCTGGCTGACATGGGGGAGCTTCTGGGGCGGGATCAAGATGCGGCGCATCGATCCCGGCACGGGTAGGCTGTCCGAGACGGATACCACGCTGCACGCGCTCAGCAGCAGACCTCGCGAGCAGCCGATCAACGGCTCTGTGGAAGCGCCGTTCATCGTCCGGCACGGCGAGTACTGGTATCTGTTCGTGTCGTTCGATCGCTGCTGCCGAGGTGCGGAGAGCACCTACAACGTGGTAGTTGGCCGATCACGCACGATCGTCGGCCCGTACGTCGACAAAACAGGCACGAAGATGACGGAGGGCGGGGGCTCGCTCGTGATTGCAGCCACGACGCCGAGCTGGCGGGGGCCCGGACACGCGGCGGTGCTCCGCGAAGGCGAGAAGGACTACCTCTTCTTTCACGCCTACTACGGCGCTGGGCTTGGACGAGGATCTGCGCTGCAGATCTCGACGATGACGTGGGAGGATGGCTGGCCTCGAGTGGGAGTCCTGCCTTGATGAAGGTCGGGCCAGGCGGTCCCGATCAACCACGCGCTCGGATCCTGAAGCGGCCGGCAAGCCGGGCGGGGGTCACGCGAGACCTTTACGCGAGGTCGCCGTCGTAGGCGGGAAAGCGCTCGCGCAGCGTCGGCAGCCACCCCGCGGTCACACGAGCATCTCGCGAGACCGCTCGTCGAAACGCACCTGCTTCCT
>CAYZBZ010000041.1:0-3020 GCA_964476725.1 uncultured Vicinamibacterales bacterium | reverse complement strand
CCCGCGGTCACACGAGCATCTCGCGAGACCGCTCGTCGAAACGCACCTGCTTCCTCTTCCCGGAGAATGTGTGATTGGTGCGAAAGGGGGGATTCGAACCCCCACGTTCTTGCGAACGCCAGCCCCTCAAGCTGGTGCGTCTGCCAGTTCCGCCACTTTCGCGAATGAGGTACCCGACGACTACTTCGGCGGCTGAGCCGGCGCGGGCGCCGGGGCCGCAGGGGTCGAGGCCGGAGCCGACGGGGCGGTCAGGCCTCGCATCAGCGTGCTGGGGCCGGCCTTGCCCATCAAGCCGAGCACGATGGCGCCCAGCATGAACAGCACGCCGAGCACGGTCGTTGCCTTCGTCAGCACGGTCGCGCCCGCGCGCGCGCCGAACGCCGTCTGGCTGCCGCCGCCGCCGAACGCGCTCGCCATGTCGCCGCCCTTGCCCTGCTGAAGCAGGACCACGAGCAGGAGCAGGAAGCACGACAGCACATAGAAGACCGCGACCAGATAGTAGAGCATAACGCCCGATTATACTGCGCTCTGGCGGCTCCGCGCCACTATGTCGAACAAGGCGCGGACATCCAGGCTGGCCCCGCCCACGAGCGCCCCGTCGACGTCCGGGAGCAGCACGAGCTCGTGGATATTGTCCGGCTTGACGCTGCCGCCGTAAATCACATGGCAGTGGTCGCCGGCGCCGGCGCCGAACCACTGCCGCAGGCGCGACCGGATGTGCGCGTGCGCTTCCCCCGCCTGCTCCGGACTGGCGTTGCGGCCGGTCCCGATCGCCCACACGGGTTCGTACGCGATGACGAGGGCCGCGACCTGCTCGCCGGTCATGCCGTCGAGCCCCGCCTTGATCTGCCGATCGAGCACGGCCAGCGTCTCGTTCCGCTCGCGCTCCTCGAGCGTTTCCCCGATGCACACGATCGGCGTGAGCTGCGCCCCAAGCGCCGCGACGAGCTTGCGGTTGATCGTCTCGTCGGTCTCGTGGAACAGCCGGCGCCGCTCGGAGTGCCCAATGATGACGTATTCGGCCCCGGCCTCCTTCAGCATCCCGGCGCTGATCTCCCCCGTGAACGCCCCCTCGCGCTCCCAGTGCAGGTTCTGGCCGGACACGCCGATCGGGGAGTTTCGCACCGCCTCCGCCACCGCGTGCAGCGCCGTGAAGGGCGGAGCGACGACGATCTCGACGTCGATGACGTCCTTCACCAGGCTGCGGAATTCCTTGGCGAAGACGACCGCCTCGTGCACGGTCTTGAACATCTTCCAGTTGGCGGCGATGAATGGAATACGCATCTGTTGATCCTTGAATCCCGTCAGGCTCTGGGCTTCAGGGCTTGACGCGCAGCTGAAGCTCCGCGCTACTCTCGTCCCGAAGCCCGAAGCCCGAAGCCCGAAGCCCGAAGTCTTGAGCCAAGGTCCGACGGCTATCCGAGTGCGACGACCCCCGGCAGCTTCCGGCCCCCTAGGAACTCCAGCGACGCGCCGCCGCCGGTCGAGATGTGCGTGATGCGGTCGGTGACGCCCGCCTTGGCGACGGCCGCTATCGAATCCCCACCGCCGATGACGGTCGTGCCCTTCACGTCCGCAACGGCCCTGGCGATCTCGATCGTCCCCCTGGCAAACGCGTCGATCTCGAACACGCCCATGGGGCCGTTCCAGGTGACGGTCTTCGCTCCCGCGATGACGCTCCGGTAGAGCGCGATCGTCTTCGGCCCGATGTCGAGGCCCATGCGATCGCCGATGGCCGGATCGGTCACGTCGAGTATCTCCGTCGGGGCCCCGGCTTCGAGCTTCGGCGCGACGACATGATCGACCGGCAGCTCGAACCGCAGGCTGCGCGCCTTCGCCTGCCGCTCGACGGCACGCGCCGCGTCGAGCAGGTCCGCCTCGACGAGCGACCTGCCCACCGGCAGACCGCGCGCCTTGAAGAACGTGTACGCCATCGCCCCGCCGATGAGCAGCGCGTCCACACGTGGCACGAGGTTCTGGATGACCTCGAGCTTGTCCGACACCTTCGCGCCGCCGAGTACCGCGACGAACGGCCGGTCCGGCCGCTCGAGGATGGTGCCCAGGTACTGGATCTCCGCGGCCATCAGCAGCCCGGCCGCCGCCTCCTTCGCGTGATGAACGATGCCCTCGGTGGACGCATGCGCGCGATGGGCCGATCCGAACGCGTCGTTGACGTAGACGTCGGCCAGCTCCGCGAGCTGCTTCGCAAACCCGCTGTCGTTCTGCTCCTCCTCCGGATGGAAGCGCAGGTTCTCCAGAAGGACAAGACGGCCGCCGCGCGCCGCCGTCTCGATCGCCGCCCTGGCCGCTTCGCCGATGCAGTCCTCGGCGAACTCCACCGGGCGCCCGACGAGCTCCGCGACCTTCGCGGCCACGGGCCGCAGCGAGTACTCCGGATTCGGCCGCCCCTTCGGCCGACCGAGATGCGACGCGAGGATGGCGGTCGCGCCACGCTCGAGGGCGTAGCGGATCGTCGGCAGCGACGCCCGGATGCGCGTGTCGTCGCCGATCGTGCCGTTCTTGATCGGCACGTTGAAGTCCACGCGGATAAACGCGCGTTTACCCCCGAGGTCGAGATCCTTGATGCTGCGCATGGCTTCCCCTGGCCCTCTGCGGCCTCTCGGGCTACAGCCCCTTCTTCACGAGGTACCGGATCAGGTCCACGCACCGGCTCGAGTAGCCCCACTCGTTGTCGTACCAGGACAGCACTTTCACGAAGTCTCCGTCCATGACGCTCGTGAACGCCGCGTCGACAATCGAGGAGTGCGGGTTGCCGCGGAAGTCGATCGACACGAGCTCCGCCTCGCTGAATTGCAGGATGCCTTTCAGCGCGCCCTCCGCCGCGGCCTTGAACGCGCCGTTGACCTCTTCGGCCGACGTCTTCCTGTCCACGAGGACCGCCAGGTCGACGACCGAGACGTTCGCCGTCGGCACGCGCATCGCGATGCCGTCGAGACGTCCCTTGATCTCTGGCAGGACCTCGCCGACCGCGACCGCCGCACCCGTGGTCGTCGGGATGA
>CAYZBZ010000040.1:10665-22272 GCA_964476725.1 uncultured Vicinamibacterales bacterium | reverse complement strand
CCTTGTTGAGCGGCGAGTAGCCGCTCAAGGCGGGAACGCCTTCGGCGCCGAGCGCTTTGAGAAACGCTGCCCGCGGCAGTCCCGAAAAGCGGCTCGGGTCGTAGCGGAACATATAGAGGTGGTAAGCATTGCGCGTGCAGCCTTCGTACATGCGCGCCGGCGTGATGCCGGGTATCTGCTGCAACAGCCGCGTAAGATAGGCGCCGTTCTCGTCGCGCGTGCGCGCCTGCGCTTCCAGGCGCGTCATCTGCGCGGTCAGCAGCGCGGCCTGGAATTCCGTCATGCGCAGGTTCGCGCCGGTGTTGCGGTACGAGAAATCGTCGCCGGTGTTGCGCCGGCCGCGGCTGTTGTTGTGGAAGCGGTAGCAGGTCTCGACGAGCGCTTCGTCGTCGGTCAGAATTGCACCGCCCTCGCCGGAGTTCAGGTTCTTGCTCGCCTGAAAGCTGAAACACCCCGCTCTGCCGTACGTGCCCACCTTGCGGCCGCGCCACTCGGCAAGGTGCGCCTGGCACGCGTCTTCGACCACCGTGACGCCGCGCCGCCGCGCGACCTCCATGATCGTGTCGAGATCGACCGCAGAACCGCCGAGGTGGACGGGCATGATGACGCGGGTGTTGCCGGTGATCGCCTGCTCGACCTTGCGCGCGTCGACCTGGAACGTCTCGATATCGCTGTCGACGAACACCGGCAGGGCACGCATCAGCAGCACGGCATTCACCGTGGCGATGAAGGTGTAGGGCGGCACGATGACCTCGTCGCCCGGTCCGACGCCGAGCGCGGCGAGCGACGTGATGAGCGCGCTCGTGCCGTTAGCGGTGGCGAGGCAATGCTTCGCACCCGTCAGTGACGCGTATGCGGCCTCGAATGCCGAGACGTTCTCGCCACGAAACCACCTGCCGCTGCGAATCACCCGGACGAGCGCATCCTCCTCGCGCGCGTCTGCCACCGGCCAGGAGGGGAAGGGCGTGCGCCGCACGGGCGTTCCGCCGAGCAAGGCAGGGCCACGCGACGAGCTCAGGGCAGGAGCGGACTGCGCGGATGCACGCGCGCGCGCCTGCGCGGTGCGACCGCCTGCGAGAGCGCCGGCTGCGACGGCCGCTCCGAGGAAGCTGCGACGGCTCACCTGCTTTTTCACGTTCCCTCCCGAGGTCATGCGGAAAAGTTCGATCCCCTATCCCCGGTCTCCTGCCAGCCGGCGCACTTCACCGACGATCAACCCTTCCACCGCTTCGGTGAACGGGCCGGGCCGGCCGTAGTAGATCATCGCGTCGCCCCCTTCGTAGCCGCCTTCCCGCAGCACGCGAACGGAGGGGACGTACCCGAAGACATCGTTGCTGTACCCCGCGACCCACATGCGGCGCTCCGGGTACTCACGGGCGAGGCGGAGAGCGTAGTCGACCACGACCTCCCCCCCGAGCGCAACGAGCGTGAGCCCGGACCCGAAGCTCCACACCTGCACCGGATCCGGCTGCACGGCCGGGAGACGCCCGTGGCGGGCGATTGCCGCCTTCATCAGCGCCGCGTGGCGTCGCATGTAGACCTCGTCGATGTCGAGCTGGCTTCTCCACCGCTCGCGTGCCGCCTCGCCCGCGAACGGCAGGTCGACGCTGCCGTAGGCGGTGCGCAGCGAAGGATCGATCGGAGCCGCCGCCTCCAGCGCGCGATCGACCGCGTCCGCGAGAGCCGTGCCGTGGGCCTCCACCAGTTCCAGCGTCCCGCGCGGCATCGGGTTCGCGTCGGCGCCGCACCCCGCGACGAAGAGCGCGGCCGTGCCCGGGTGCCGCTGTTCCAACGCGGCCTGGGCGACTCCCGCGTAATCGCCGTGATACCGCACGAACGTGTCCTGCAGCGTCGTGTTGTGGCACGCGTACCCGAAGACGACGGCAAGCGGCGCGCCCTCGGCCCCGTCGACCCGGAGCACGGGCACGGAGTGGTCGACGGGCCCTTGCGTGGTGAACTTCACGCGCCGGTTCGCAGCAAAGCGGGCTTCGTCCCGCGCGTACCCCAGTCGCGCCGGACGCAGTCGGGAGACGGCGTCTCCGATGACGGCGGCGAGCTTGTCTTCGAGCTGGATCGTGTACGCACGGATGGCGGCCCACTGCTCCGGTGACAAGTCGTACGCGACCGACAGCTGTTCGTCCACGACGGGACCGCAGTGCGTGTGGCTCGCGTTGAAGAGGAGGTCCGCGCGGCGGATTCGGTGACGGCGCTGAACGAGCGCCGCGACCCGCCCGGTGATGCGGGCGGTCACGCCCAGGAGATCGATGGTCACGAGGACGGCCGTGGGCTGTCCCCCGCACTTGAGTGCGAGCGCCTTGGCGTGCAGCGGCATCGCGACGCCTTGCGACGGCAGCGTGCGGCGCGCGAAACCGGCCATCCAGAGCGAGCTCTCAGGCGTGATGTCGATCGTCGCGATACCCGCCTGCCACGTCGGCGTCGAGAGCGCAACGCCTCGAGAAGTCAGGCCGATGGCCGCTACGGCAGTCAGGAACTCGCGACGCTTCATAGTGGGGTTCACGGCGGCACGACCTCTCACAGCTCGATTCCCGGGCTGCTCCATGGCGTTGCACCCTCGTCAACGTATGCTAAATTCACGTCACACGGCCAGGGATCAACGGTTCCAATGACGACTCGGCAAGATCATCGTCGCGCCTTCCTCCGGCTTCTGCTTGCGGCGTGCGTGGTACCCGTCCGTGGCTTCGCTCGCCAAGACAAAACCAAAGCCGTAAGCGACGACGCCGTGAGCTTTGATGCAAAAACAGCCAGTTATCATGTCTATCCCAAAGGCCAGATACAAGACGCACTGGAAGCTGCTGCACGAGATCCCGTCAATAAGACCGTCTACGTCCATGCGGGAACATACCGTCCGCCCGCCAAAGGACAAGCGCTGATCTGGTTCAATGCCCGGCATGATGGCATCGCGTTGGAGGCCATTGGGGAAGTCATCCTCACCGCCGGCAATCCCGAGATTGCCGATGCCCAGGCTCCCAGTTATCCCGCGGTTGTGACCCATGTGGTCTACTTCGGGGACGGGGTGTCACGGAAAACCGTCCTCCGGGGCTTTAAAATTACAGGCGCCAATAACTTCACCACCGGTTCCGGGAAGCAATCACCCATCGAATCAGATGACGTGCGAAAAACGCCGTTCTTCTATATGGACGGCGGTGGCATCAAAATTTATGCACGATCCTATCCCACGATTGAACATGTCGAGGTCTACGGGAATTATACGAGTCCCTGCGGGGCCGGGGTTTCTGTTGAGCACCTCGGCCAGACGCAGGATTCCGTGCTCTTTCGAAATTGCATCTTCCGCAACAACCGCACCCAGATTACGGGAGCCGCCGTCGATCTTTTACACGGCAGTCAGGCAACGATTGAAAATTGCCTCTTTGTGGGAAATGTGTCCAACATGGGCGTTGACTACGTCGGCCTGTTGACCGGGGGCGAGTTTCATCCAGAGCATGGCTCCGGCGCCATGACGGTGTTTGAAGGATCTCGTGCAACGGTCAGCAATAGCACATTTACAGGCAACTGGAATGGCGTGGATGACGGCGGAACAGGAAGCACCTACGTCGATACGATCTTCTGGAAGAATACTCTCCGGGGAGGAATCTCACCGGGCTCCCGTTACGAGCTCGATATTACAGACGGTGCTGGCGTGCGAGGATCGTTTATTCACGGCGATGTGAATGATCTCAGGGGGACCATCAACCGGGATGTGAACACGCTCGATGCCCCTGATCCTCGTTTTGACGCTCAATTCTCTCCTCAAGCGTCCCAGTACACCGGGGTGGGATATCGACCGGTGAAGCCTCCAACGGCACAACGAAAGATGCGCCCATAGCGACGCGATCAGTTTCACCCGTTCTTACGGCTCGCGCACGTCGATCAGCGAATTGATCTTGAACGGTGGTTGAACGGTCTGTTTCTTACCGGACGGCCACAGGACTTCGATGCTGTCGACCGCCTCGGCAGCACCGAGCCCGAAGTACAGCGGGTACAGGCTGTGCGACAGATATCCCGAGTTGCCGTCCATGACCTTCGTGTACGTTGACCCGTCGGCGGTGACCTTGACCACCGCGCCCAGCCCGTTGCGATTCGACGTGGTCCCGGTGAGCTTCACCTCGAAGTAGCGCACCCGCGTCTTCTCGGTCAGGTTGCTGACGAGCACCATCGGCGCCGCATTGAACTCGTTGGTGACGATGTCGAGATCGCCGTCGGCGTCCACGTCGAAGATGACCGCCGAGCGCGTGCCGCGCGCGCCCCACACGGCCACACGTCCCGTCGCCCCGGCCGCATCCTTATGGCCTTTGTCTTTACCCGATGCGTCCAGTTCGAAAAACGGCGTGGCCACACCGCCGCTCCGCGGCTCGATCCCGAGAACGAACTCCGCATCGACGAATCGCTGGCCCCGGTCATTGAGCTTCACCGAATTGACCATGTAGCGTTCCGGGTAGTTCATACCGGACGCGATGAACGTGTCGTCGTATCCGTCGGCATTGAGGTCGCCGACGCTCGGTCCCCACGGACAGTAGTTCTCCATGCCAATCGCATCAGAGACTTCGCGGAACTTCCCAGGACCCTCTTTGAGAAAGAACGAGTTGCCCCAGATACTCGTCCTCCCGGTCCCGCGGAATGACACCGGCCATTGCATGGTCGACTTCATTTTCTCGCGCTCGGGGCCGATCGTCTCGCTCATGTCGGAGTGCATGTCGGTGATGAAAATATCCAGGCGTCCGTCGTTGTTGAAGTCGAACACCTTGATGCCCATCGCGCCCCACGACGTCCGGGGGAACACCTGACGGCTCTTCTTGACGAAGCGCGTGCCGCCGACGTTCTCGTAGTACTGGTTGTCGCCCAGCATGTTGAGCACATACAGATCGGGCCAGCCGTCGTCATTGACGTCAATCGCACTCGCGTCGCCAGACCAGGAGACGTCCATCAGACCTGTCCGCTGCGAGACGTCAACGAAGCGGTTTCCGCCCTCATTGCGATACAGAATGCTTCGTTCGGCCCGAGCCGGCTTCAGGTGGCCGGAGAAGGCGTCCTCGAACGCCACGTAGTACTTGTAGCCGTCGCCTGCGATCGTGTTCGTCGTATACCGTCCGACGTTGACGAGGAACAGGTCGAGCCGGCCGTCGCGGTTGTAATCGAAGAACACGGCGCTTGACGAGTGTCCCACGTAGTTGAGGCCCGACGCCGCGGTGATGTCACGGAAGCGGCCGTGGCCGTCGTTCTCGAAGAGCATGTTGCCGCCGCGCACCGTCGTGACGTACAGGTCCGCGTCCCCGTCGTTGTCGATGTCAGCAAACGAGGCAGAGACGCCGACCTTGCCCGGCACCGCCACTCCGGCCGAGGCCGTGATGTCCTGAAGTCTGCCGCCCCCGACATTCCTCCAGAGTTGGTTGCCGCCAACCTGGTTGACGAAGTAGATGTCAGAGAGGCCATCTCCATCGACATCCGCAATCGCCACGCCGTTTCCATGATCGTAGTGCGCCGCCTTGTACGCCTTTCCGGCGTCGTCCACGATTCGGTGCCTGAACGAGATGCCGCTCTCGATCAGTCGGTCCGTGAACTGGAAATCGTGGAACACCGTGATGCCGTCAGCGGCTTTGACTTGTGCGTCCCAAAGCCTCTGGAGCCACGATGTGTCTTGTAGATCATCCGGGACGAAGCGGACCGTGGTGTCACGAGGCGGGAGCTGGGCGGCCGAAGTCGCCGTTCCCGTCCGCGCGCTGAGAAGAAGGGTCGTCGCAGTGGCGACGCCGATGAAGAAAATGACGAGTAGCGCCGAGGCCATTCGTGCGTACGCAGATCGAGCCACGTGATGGCGCCTGCAAAGCCGGGACCGTCGTGGAATCAAATGAGACATCCTCAGATTAGGCTTCAATCAAAAGTACTTCGCGACAAACTCCAGGAACGCGCTCCAGTCCGCCGCAGTAGCCGCATGACCGCCGGTATGGTAATGCCAGCCGATGTCGCCCTTCGTCAGCGGCGTGTCGAGCGCCGGGATCTGCGTGACGCCGAGATCCTTCTTTCCGAGCAGTCGATAGACCGGGCCTGCCGCAACACCCGCAAGGAACTCGCCGACGGGGTCCGCCCACTGGTCGGTCGTGCCACCCGTGATGAACACCGGCCGCGGAGCGCTCAGCGCGATCAACATGTGCGCATCGACGGGCAAGTCATTCCAGCGGCCCGCGTATTTCTGAAAGGCCCCGGCGAACCAGTACGGAAAATTCTGGGCCATGTCATCGACGGTTTCTCCCCAGTCTCGACGCGCGAGCGCCGCACCCATCTCGCCGGAGCAACTGGCGTAGACTGCCGCGATGCGCTCGTCCAGGGCTGACGCCCAGAGCGCGGTCTTGCCGATGCGCGAGTGTCCCTGCACGGCAATCTTCTTCGCATCGACGAGCGTGTCCGTCTCGAGGTAGTCAATGATGCGGCTGACGCCCCATGACCACGCGCTGATCGTTCCCCACTCATCCGGCTTCGGCTGCTGGCCGGCAGCCAGCGTCTGACCGATTACTCCCTGGTTGAACGTATTCAGACGGTCCGGCTGAATATCCTGGTAGCCGACCATTGCGTAGCCCCAGCCGCGCGCGAGAATATCGGCGGCAACGGGCGGCTCGGCAAACTGTGCGTTTGAGGCAGGACGCCCTTCGACAGGCGGCCCGCCACCAAAGTTGACGAGCAGGATCAGAGGCACCGGCCGGCTGGCCTTCGACGGCGTGTAAATCATCATGTTGACGCGCGGGCCGTCCGCGGCCGTGCCGATGCGACCAACCGCGCGGCGCATGATGGCCGTATTCCCCTTCGCCGCGGGATCGGTGTCGACGACGTCCCACGTCATCTTCGGCGCGCTCGCGGGAATGCGTCCGTAGATGTCCGTTTCGTACATCCGGATGATCTCGGGACGCCGGCGCGTGCGCCACGTGCCCGCGTCGGTGACGCGGCGTCCGTTCGACATCACCAGCGGATCCGGCAGCGTGTACGGCGGCACCTTCGACTCGTCGTAGTTCGAGACGTGTCCCGTCTTCAGCGCGCGGCGAAGCGGATTGCCGTTCGCGTCGGATCCAAGGTTCGTGGCGGACTGGGGAGCGGGGGAAGGCGCGGCGCCAGCGGCCTGGCCGGCGGCCGGAGGAGCCGTCTGCTGCCCGTGTGCAGGCAATCCGGCGAACGCCAGCGATATGGCCACGATGCTCAGTCGTCTCACGGTCGCCTCCATAGGTTAGCGGTCCTGCGCCTTGGTTCCCGTCGCGCTGTCCACTTCATGAACCGGTCCGCGGCGTCCTTTGCGGCGCGGCCCCAGGTCCCCTGGCCCATTCCCTTCAGGTCGGACTCCTCGTCCCCCGACTTCACACGCAGGCGGATGATCGTGTCCCCCATCCGCGTGATCGCCTTGCCCCCGAAGGCGCCGCCCGGCTCGTCGCGCTGTTCGCGGCCCAGGACCTCCATCAGAACGCTGGCCTCGGATTGATTGTCGACAACGGTAATGCCATTTTTCCGCCGCAGGGCATCCCGCATGTCGCCGACCGCGTCGAGGCGGCCCTGTTCTTCGGCCGTGTGCTGGCCGCTCGCCGACGTCGCCGTGAACACGTAGACGCGAACGGTCGTGTTCTTGTCGGGCGCCTGCCATCCCCCGGCCGTCATCACGAACAGCACCATCGTCAGGATCGTCATGCGTCCCTCCGCCGCTTCCGGTGCCGCATTCGAACTTCAGACTTCTTACTTCTAACTTTCAGTATCATCCGTCAGTCGCCGCGTGGGATCAATCCCGAGCCAGCACAGCGCGCCGACAAGGTACAACGCGCCTGCGAAGTACATCGGCGCGTTCCAGTTGGCGAAGTGCTGGACGACGAAGCCCACCACAATCGGACTGAGAATGCCCCCGACCGCCCCGGAGCTGTTCATCGCCGCGCTGACGACGCCCGAGTGATTCCCTCCGATATCGAGGCACGTCCCCCACGCGGCTCCGAGCAGGAAGTTGGAGGATGCCGCCGCCATCGCAATCAGCACGGCAGCCAGCAGCGGATTCTGCACGAACGTGCCGGCGATCAGGAAGGACCCGGCCGCCGCCAGGGATCCCCCGCCGACGACCGTCCGCCCGATGCGCAGCCCGAACCGTCGCGTCATCGCATCGGTCGTGATGCCGCCCAGCACGTCCGCCACGGCACTCAGGGTGAGCGGAAGACCGGCCAGGATGCCCAGCCTCACCGAAGCGAAACCGCGCGTCTCCTGGAGGTAGGTCGGAAGCCAGGTGATGTACAGGTAGAACCCGTACACCTGCGTAAAGTACATCAGGCACAGGAAGATCACCGTCCGATTGGCGAGCAGGCGCTTCCACTGCGTGCGGCCGAGCTTGTGGCCGGCGGCGGTGCCTCGCCCGCCTTCGATGTAGGCGCGCTCTTCGGCGCTGACGGCCGGATGTTCGGCCGGGGTGTCCCGGAACCACCGATACCACGTGATCACCCAGATGAAGCCGGTGGAGCCGAAGAGCACGAACAACCCGCGCCACGGAAGGTACGACATCAGCGCGGTGACGAGCAGCGGCGTCAGGCCCCCGGCGAGGTGCGCGCCCATGAAAAAAATGCCCTGCACCGTGCCTCGCTCGCGCAGCGGGAACCAGCGGGAGAACGTGATGGCGACGTTGGGCCAGGCGCCCGCCTCTCCGGCGCCGAACAGGAAACGGGTGATGAGGAGCGACGGATAGTTGAAGACCGTTCCCGTGAGCACGGTGAACACGGACCACCAGGCGACAATCCGCGTGAGCACGCGGCGCGTGCCGATCCGGTCGCCCCACCATCCCGTCGGGATCTCGAAGATGGCGTAGGCCAGCGTGAAGGCGCTGAAGACGAAGCTCATCTCGACCTGGCTGAGCCCCAGGTCGCGCCGCATGGCGGGGGCGGTGACCGAGATGCAGACGCGATCCAGGTACGTCACGGCCGCCAGCAGCACGGACATGACCAGCACTTTGTACCGGACACGGGTACGCACGGCGACGTGATCCGGCACGCTACCTTTTTCCCTTCGTGCTCGCCGATTTCTCGAGCGGCGTGTGCGCATCGAGGAACAGCCAGCACACCGCCCCGAGACTGTAAACCGACGCCGAGATGTAGAACGTCAGCGTCCAGTTCTGGTTCGTCCACGCAAGCAGGTAGCCGATCACCAGCGGCGAGAGCGCGCCAGCGACGCTGCCCATCATGTTCATCGTACCGGAGACCGTGCCTGCGTAGCGTCCCCCGACGTCCATGCATCCCGCCCACGCGGCCGGCATCACGAAGTCGTTGAACAGGCCGGCGAACCCGAGGACGATCATCGCGGTGATCGGATCCTCCACGTTCGTGAAGATGAAGATGGAGGCCGACGCGCCGATGAACCCAGACACCGCGATGATGCGGCGGGCGAGGGCGACGCTGCCGGTCGCCCGGGCAATGCGTGGGATCAGCGCCGCCGAAATCAGGCATCCGACCCCTCCGAGCAGCAGCGGCAGGCCGGCAAGCAGCGCGCTCATCTTCACGCTGGTGCCGCGCACGTCGCGGAGGTACGTCGGAAGCCACGTCACATAAAACCACCAGCCGTACGCGAGACACGCATACTGGAGGCTCAGCAGCCAGACCGCCGGGCTCGTGAAAATGAGTCGCCACGGCGTCTGACCCGACGCGACCGCGGTTTCGTGCGTCGGCGGCAGGAGCGCGAGCTCGGCGGCATTCACCGACGGGTGCGTGCCCGGATCGTCGCGATACCAGCGATAGAACACCACCGCCCAGACAACGCCGAGCGCGCCGAATATCTCGAACGCGCGCCGCCAGGTCACGAACTGCAGCACGTAGGCGACGAGCAAGGGGGTGAGGGCGCCGCCCCACCGGGCCGCAAGCCACAGGGCCGCCTGCGCACGCTCGCGCTCTTTCGCCGGGAGCCAGGTGGTAAAGACACGCGTCAGGTTTGGAAAGCAGCCGGCCTCGCCCATCCCGAACAACCCGCGCGTGACGAGGAGCGAGCCGAGATTCCAGGCCCAGCCGGTCGCGGCGGTGAAAAACGACCACCAGAGCACGATCCGCATCAACACCCGGCGAGGTCCGATGCGGTCGGCCAGCCAGCCCCCGGGGATCTCGAAGAACGCGTACGCCCAGCCGAAGATCGAGAAGACCCATCCCATCTCGATCGCCGTCAAGCCGAGATCCCTCCGCATGTCCGGAGCGGTCAGGGAGATGCACACCCGATCGATGTACATGATGATGGCGAGCGTGATGGCGAAGACGAGAGTCTTGTAGCGGGCGCGCGTTGGCCTGGCGTCAGCGCCCGGTGCGGAGGGCGGTGTCACGTGCGACGAAGAGGAGGCTGACGGCAAACCGGGTTCATGATACGTCAGGGGGCCAGTTTTAGGCTTTAGGCTTTGGGCTTTAGGCCCTTTAGGCTTTAGGTTTCAGACTCAGCCCAGAGCCTGCAGCCTGGAGTCAAGCCCGGCTTGGCAAGCGAAGATCATCCGAAGTATCGTGTGCTGCGCCGGATTCAAGCAACAGGTGAAGCATGCCGAACGAGAGCCGATACATGGCAACTGACCGTCGAGCATTTCTCTTGACCATGGGCGCCGCGGCCTTTGCCCTCGGGACCCCTTTGCCCGCCGCCGCCGCCGCGGCAACGTCCGTGCGCTTCGGCGTCGACATGTACAGCCTCGGGGCCCAGAACTGGACGCCGTTCCAGCAGCTCGATTTCGCAGCGAAGTGGAAGGTGAAGGTCGTCCACTTCAGCGAGATTCGCTTCCTCGGCAACCTCGAGCCGGACAACCTGCGGCGCGTGCGGGCGCGCGCCGACGAGCTGGGCCTCGACCTGGAGATCGGCATGCGCTCGATCTGCCCGACCTCGACGATGTTCGACAAGGCGCAGGGGACGGCCGAAGAGCAGATCGGCCGAATGGTTGACGCCGCGCGAATCGTGCGATCGCCGATCGTGCGCGCCGTCCTCGGCAGTTCGGCCGATCGGCGTGGAGGCATCGAGAGCCGCATCGACGACACGGTCAAGGTCCTGAAGAACGTGCGCTCGCGCCTGATGGACGCCGGCGTGAAGGTCGCCATCGAGAACCATGCCGGCGACATGCAGGCCCGCGAGCTCAAGATGCTGGTGGAGGCGGCCGGATCCGAGTTCGTCGGCGTGTGCCTCGACTCCGGAAATCCCGTGTGGACGATCGAAGATCCGCACGTCACGCTGGAGACGCTCGCCCCGTACGTGCTGACCAGCCACATGCGCGACAGCGCCTTGTGGAACACGCCGGAAGGGGCCGCCGTCCGCTGGACGCGGATGGGCGAGGGCAACATGGGCATGGAGGACTACCTCCGCAAGTACATCGAGAAGTGCCCGGGCCGCGCCATGTCGCTCGAGGTCATCGTGAGCGCGCAGCCGCGAATCCTGAACTACCGCAATCCGCAGTTCTGGGACATCTACCGCAACACGCCGGCGTGGGAATTCGCGCGGTTTCTGGCTCTGTGCGACAAGGGCAGGCCGGTGCTCGAGCCACCTGCGGACCCGGCCGTCACGCCCGCAGCCCGCCAGCTCGCGAGCGTCGAGGAAAGCATCCGCTGGACGCAGGCGTTCCTGGCGAAACTCTAAAAG
>CAYZBZ010000040.1:0-10565 GCA_964476725.1 uncultured Vicinamibacterales bacterium | reverse complement strand
GAGCGTCGAGGAAAGCATCCGCTGGACGCAGGCGTTCCTGGCGAAACTCTAAAAGCCTGATCATGAGCCACCATTTCCGAGCCTTGGCGTTGTCGGCGAGTGTCTTCGCGACCCTGGCGATACCCGTCAGCACAGCGGCCCAGCCACGATACGCCGCCAGGCAGATCGGCGACGTCGTGCAGCTCCGCGACAACCGGACCGACACGGACGTGTCGGTGGTGACGACGATGAGTAACGCCTACGAGATGGTCGTGAAGGGGCAGAACGTGATTCGGGTGCCCTTCAACTCGGTCGACGAGTTTCGAGCGCGGCCGAGCCTGAGCGGGATTCCGCTGCTGGCGCCGTTCGCCAATCGGCTCGACGAGCAGGCCTTCTACGCGAACGGGAAGAAATACAGCTTCGACATGGAGCTGGGAAACGTCCGCGGCGCCATCCCCATTCACGGCTATCTGAGCGGCGCGAAAGACTGGAAGCTCGTCGAGGCGAAGGCCGACGCCAGCGCGGCGTGGGTCACGAGCAAGCTCGACTTCTATCGCAATCCCCAGTGGATGAAGCAGTTCCCGTTCGCGCACACGCTCCAGATCACCTATCGCCTTCAGGACGGCGCGCTCGAGGTGCGGACGCGCATCGACAACCTGAGCATCGAGCCGATGCCGGTGGCGATCGGCTTTCACCCGTACTTCCAGTTGACGGACTCGACCCGCGAGGACTGGACCCTCTCGATTGGAGCAAAGACACGGTGGGTCCTGGCGCCGAACAAGATCCCGACCGGCGAGACGGAAGCGATTGAGAAGTTTTTACCGAATCCGCATGCGGTCCCTCTCAAGGACTTCGATCTGGATGACGTCTTCGGCGACCTGGAACGCGATCCGCAAGGGCGTGCGGTGATGAGCGTCAAAGGGAAGACGCAGCAGCTCGATGTGGTGCTCGGCCCGAACTATCGCTCCGTCGTGCTGTATTCCCCCAACCCCGCCAACGCGCGGGGTGGCGGGGCTGGCGGCGCTGGACGCGGCCGAGGGGGGCAGGCGTCGCCGGCAGGCGCTGCTCCTCCCACAGCCGCCGATTTGGCGCCGGCCGTGTCCCTGACAGGAGCCCGTGAGAATCCCGGTGCGCCGAGCCGCGGCTTCATCGCCTTCGAGCCCATGGCGGGGATCACGGACTCGATGAACCTCGCCCACAAGGGCCTGTACAAGGAGCTCCAGAGCATTCCGCCAGGCGGCACCTGGCAGGAAAGCTTCTGGCTGCGCCCGCGCGGATTTTAGCCTGATTCGGCTCGCAGCCCCTGAACCAGCCGGCCGATCCCTTCTTTCACCGATTCCGCGTCGAGCGCCCCGTACGAGATGCGAATCGAGCATCCCTCGGCGTCCCCGAATGCGGAACCGGGTATGACGGCCACACGGTGCTCGCGGATCAGCCGCTCGGTCAACGCCAGCGAGTCGAGTGTCGAAGAGACCCGCACGAGATAGTAGAACGCGCCGCCCACCGGCGTGACCTCGCACGGGACGTCCGGATCCGCAAGCTTGTCGAAGATCAAGCGGCGAAGCGCATCGAGGTCTGCGAGTCGCGCGCTCGCGTAGGCCTGGCCCACTCGAAGAGCCCCCAGAGCCGCATGCTGCGACACGGCGGGCGGGCAGATGAGCGCGGTGTCCTGGATCTTGTTGACGGCCTCCCACAAGATCTCGGGAATGACCATGTAACCCATACGCCAGCTCGCCATGCCGTAGGCCTTCGACAACGAATACAGCGAGATCGTGTGGTCCGACGCCCCGTCGAACGAACCAGGCGAGCAACGCGGTGACCCTTCGTAGGTGAAGTACTCGTACGCCTCGTCGTGGATGTGGAAGAGGCCGCGCTCTGCGCAGATCGTATTGACCGCGCGGAGCGACTCTTCGGAGTACACCGCGCCCGTGGGGTTGTTGGGTGACACGGTCACGATCGCCCGCGTACGCGGCGTGATGGCGCCCGCAATGGCGCGGACATCCAGCTGATAGTCCCGCCGCGTCGCGACAGGCACGGCGCGCCCACCCGCGATCACGACCGCCATCTCGTGATTGAAGTAATACGGCGCCGGCAGGATGACCTCATCGCCGGGATCCGACACCGCGAGGACCGCGTTCAGAAACGCCAGGTTCCCCCCGGCGGTGACGACGACGCGGCTCGATCCGCGGACCGTGATGCCGTTCTCCCGCGCCAGTTTGTCCTCGACGGCCCGAACGAGGGCGGGCAACCCTTCGACAGGGCCGTATCGGTGATCGGCCAGCGACGATCCAAACCGCCTCGCGGCCTCGATGGCCTCCGGCGGAGGGCCGTACCACACGACGCCCTGCCCGAGCGAGATCGTGCCGGGCGTCTCAGCGATCCACCGGCTGACGATCGGAATGACGGGAGTTTGAACCGCGGCGACGCGCGCCGACTGGCGGTGAAGGGGGATGTGCTGCACGGCCTCTAGGATAACCGCGCCAAGCTTCCAGCTTCCAGCTTCCGGCTTCCGGCTTCCGGCTTCCGGCTTCTCGCTTCCCTGCGCTACGATCGACCTCTGCCCAGATCGAACTGCGCGGGCTCGATCTTTTTCAGCACGAGGAACAGGCTCGCCATCGCCAGGAAGGGCAGCGTGCCGGCGCCGATGAACACGGGCGTCCACCCATAGAGATCGACGACCACCCCCGTGTACAGGACAGCGAGCAGCGCCGCGCCGTTGTCGAAGAGGCCCGCGAGGCCGTTGACCCGGCCGGCGAACTGCTGGGGCACGACGTCGCCGACCGTCCCGATGTAGGTCGCGGCCACCCACTGATTGCCAAAGAGCGCCAGCCCCATGAGCAACACCGCGAGGTAGTCGTTGCCGACCCAGGGCGTGGTCATGCTGAGGGCACCCAGCCCGAACGCGCACGTGAAGGCGATCTTCCGTCCGCGATCGACGGACCCTGTCGCCTTGACGAACCGGTCGGTCAGCATGCCGCCGACCACGTTCCCGCTCAGGCCGATCAGGTTCGGCACCGACGCGAAGAACCCGATCGCGAGAAACGACATGCCCCGGCCAGTACGCAGATAAAGAGGGAGCCACGTCCAGTAGAAAGTCGTGATGGGTCCCGTGAATATCCGAATCAGGCAGAGTCCAATCACCTTGCGGTTTCGAATGAGCCGCCCCAGCCCGATGGCGGGCGCGGTGGTCATTGCCACGCCGGGCGCGCCGGCCGGCTTGATCGCGATCGCGGTCATGGTCTGCTTGTCGGGAAACGTCGCGAGCCATGGCAGCAGCCAGACGAGTCCGGCGAGCGAGGGAATGACGAACGCCAGGCGCCAGTCGGTGCGGGCCGCGAGGAACACCACGATCGGCGGCGCGATCACGGAGCCAAGCTGCGCGCCGGCGTTGAAGAAGCCACCTGCTTTGGAGCGTGTGGCCGCGGGAAACAGCCCCGCGAGCGCCTTGATTCCGGCGGTGTAGTTGCCGCACTCGCTCAGCCCCATCAGAAAACGCAGCAGGATGAAGCCCGCCAGGCCGGCGGCGAGCGCCGGGAAGCCCGGGATCGCGGAGAGGATGGCGCTCGCGATGCTGTCGATGGCGGTTCCGGGCCCCGCCAGCGCGTGCGCGGCGCCGATGAGGCACCAGGCGACGAACATTGCAGCCAGGCCAACGCGGGTCCCGACTCGATCCAGCAGCGAGCCAGCCGGCACCTGCCCGCACATCATCCCCAGGTTGAAGGCGACGGCGATGTACCCGTACTGGGCGTTCGTCCACTGGAACTGGGTGCGGAGCTCGGAGGCCAGCACCGAGAGGATCTGACGGTCCAGCAGGTTGATCGTAATCGACGCCGACAGCAGGCCGACGATCGTCCAGCGGGCTTTTGGAGAGAGTACCGCATCGGTCTGCAGAGTGGTCATGGTCGTCTTTGTCTTGTCTTCTTCTCAGGGCCGCAGGCGCTTTCTTCTCACGGGCCGCAGGCGCTCAGTTCGGGTCAATCGCCGTCCACTGACCGGTACTGGCCGATCGCTGGATTGCATCGAGTGCCTGCTGCACCGCCAGCCCGTCGGAAAAGTTCGGGTGGAAATCCTCGCCGCGGGCGAGGCAGTCGAGCAACTGCGCCAGGGCCGCGATGAAGGTGTGCTCGTAGCCGATGATGTGGCCGGGTCTCCAGAAGTTGCCGAAGATCGGGTGCTGCATGTCGGTGACGAGCAGGTCGCGGAGGCCCTGCTCGGTCGACGGGGTGGACGCATCGAGGAACTCGAGGTGGTTGAGCCGCTCCAGGTTGAACCGAAGCATCCCGCCGGCGGCGTGAATCTCGAACGCGTTCTGGTTCCTGCACCCGATGCCGAACCGCGTCGCTTCGAACGTACCGGCGCTGCCGTTCGCGAACTCGACGATCGCCACGACGGCGTCGTCCACGGCACGATTCGCCGCGAAGGTCCGGGTGATGGCTACGGTCCTCGTCATCGGTCCGTTGAGATAGAGAGCCGTATCGAGCAGGTGGGTCAGCAAGTCGTCCGCGACGCCGGAACCGGCCAGGGCCGGGTCCATTTTCCAGCTGGCCGGCCTGGAAATGTCCGCGCCCCATTGCTGCTTGTACGCGGCGTTGTAGTGGAAGACGCGGCCGAGCCGCCCATCTTCAATCAACTGGCGGGCGAAGGCGACCGCGGGCACCCGGCGATAGTTGAACCAGACCATCGTTGGCACGCTGCGGGCCGCTTCGACCATCGCCCGAGCTTCGGCCAGAGACATCGCCAGCGGCTTCTCGCACAGGACGATCTTGCCTGCCTGCGCCGCCGCGATCGCGACGGGGGCGTGCATGTGGTTCGGGAGCGCGATGTCGACCGCGTCGATGTCCGGGCGCTCGATCGCGGTGCGCCAGTCGGTGGAGGTCTCTTCCCAGCCCCAGCGCTCCGCCATGCCGGCGAGCGACGCGGCGTCGCGGCCGCAGATCAGCTTTCGTCGGATCCGGTACGAGAGATCGAAGAAGTGCTCCGCCTGGCAATAGGCGTTCGAATGGGCCTTGCCCATGAAGCCTTGCCCAAGCAGGGCGACGCGGAATTCGGGAATCATTCACCTACAGTGCTTTACTGGACCGCTTCGTCGCGTCCCACCCGAGCGCCTTTCCTTCCTTCAGCGACTCGAGCGCGAGGAGGCACGGAAGCGCGGCGTGGTAGCCGATCTCCATGTGCGCGTTGGGTGCCTTCCGGGACTTGACACAGTCGAGGAAGTTCCGCGTGTGCGCGTCGAGCGGGTAGTCTTCCTCGACGCCACCTCTCGGGTTGAGGTAAAGCTTCGCGTCAACCGGAGCAGCGTTTCCCCCACGTCCGCCACCCCGGCCGCCGCGCTCTCCGCCGGGGGCACCGGACGCGAGGGCCGTGCCGCCCGCGCCGAGCGTCACACCACCTGCGGTTGGTGGCGGGGGCGCCCCCTGCTTCCGGATCACGTGCGGCACGACGGGCCGCACCGCCCATCCCTGCCGATTCACCTGCAGCGAGCCCCTGCTGCCGATGAAGAACACCCCCCAGTTTTCAAGTTTGTTTTCCGCGGCCGGGTCCATGTAGACCTCGGCGTTCGCGAACGTCATGATGAAGTTGTCGTACTGCCACGCGATCGAGAATGTGTCCTGCACCTGCTCGGGATCGGCGTCGGGCACGGCCAAAAACGCGCCGGTCGCCGCCGTTCTGATCGGGACCTTTCCATCCGCATTCATGAACCAGTGCGCGATATCGACGTGATGGGCGCCCCAGTCGGCAACGAGGCCGCCGCCGTAATCGTACCAGCCGCGCCACCGCAGCCGGCTCGGCTTGTAGGGTTTGCGCGGGGCGGGACCCTGGAAGCCTTCCCAGTCGAGACCGGCCGGTACTGGAGCCTCCGCCTCCTTCGCAATCGCATACGATCCCGGCTGCACGATGACGACATGGCTGATCGTGCCGAGCGACCCGCCGTCGAGGAACGCTTTGGCCTCCTGGAAGTGATCCCAGCTGCGCTGCTGCGTCCCCACCTGGACGACCTGCTTCCCCTTTTTGTACGCGTCGAGCATCGCATTGACGCGCGGGATGGTGTTGGACGCCGGTTTTTCAACGTACACGTCCTTCCCCGCGGAAATCGCGTCCACCATCTGCTGGCTGTGCCAATGGTCCGGCGTCGCGATGAGGACGGCGTCGATATCGCGCCGGTCGAGAATGCGACGGTGATCGCCGTACACCTGGAGATTGAAGGTCTGGCGCGCGGGGGTCATCCACGAATCGAGCTTCGCCTTGTTGACCTCGGCGGCCGCCAGAAACTGGCAGTCGGCGTGCCGGGCCAGGGAGTCGAAGACGCGACCGCCGCGATTTCCGGCGCCGATAATGGCCATCCGGATCCGGTTGTTGGCCCCCTGTATGCCATATCCCATCAGGGGCTTCGTCGCCGCCGCCGTCAGTGCAGCAGTCGAGAGCTGTAGAAACCTGCGCCTGCCTTCCATGAACGCCTCTCTTTTCGTCTCGAGCGTGCTGATTCGGGGGAACGGAGCCGTAGCGTACACCTGATTGAATGGTCGCGCAACGGAATGGTGTACCGCGAAAATGGATACGAAACAGGGCGTGTAGACGTTTACCTGACCCCTGCGCAAGGATAAGAGCGAAGGTGCGTGCACAACGAGCGCCACAGGCCTCTCTAATCCCCGACGAACCATGGCTCGGCCCACGACGTCGATGACTTCTTCTGGCGCTGCCGGCTCCGGAAATCCGATCGTGATCGTGTGTTGCCCGTTCCGACCGGGCAGTGACCCCTCGACGACTCCGGCAACAGGCACTTCATAGGCATCGTTAGGCGGCACGGCAGCAGATAGCTGATCTACGCGACGCCATGCGATGGCATGCCCCGCACACGGGACCACGCCGGCCAAGGGACTACCGGCGCTCGTCCGCCGTCGGGCTTGCCCGAACCCACTGCGGTCCCGCCCTAGTTGGCGGGACGCCCCGGGCCCGTCTTCGAGCGCGCGATCCACGCGCCGATGCGCTGTTCGAGCACGTCCATCGGGAGCGCCCCAGCGCCGAGCACCTCGTCGTGGAAGGCGCGGAGGTCGAAGCGCTCCCTTAACTGTCCGCGCGCCTCCTCGCGCAGCCGCAGGATCGTCAACTGCCCGACCTTGTAGGCGAGTGCCTGACCCGGCCACGAGATGTAACGGTCGGTCTCGGCCTGGATCTGCGCCTCGTTCGTGCTGGAGTGGTCGCGCATGTACTGGACCACCTCTTCGCGCGTCCATCGCTTGTGATGAATCCCCGTGTCCACGACGAGGCGAATGGCGCGCCACTGCTCGTCTTCGAGACGGCCGTAGTCGTTGTACGGGTTGTGGTAGAAGCCCACTTCCTTGCCGAGCCGCTCCGAGTAGAGCGCCCAGCCCTCGGTGAACGCCGTATAGCCGGCCTGCTGGCGGAACGGCGGAAGTTCCGCGAGCTCCTGCCCGATGGCGATCTGCATGTGGTGGCCGGGTACGCCCTCGTGGTAGGCGGTGGACTCGTTGGAGATGGTCAACTGGTTCTCGTAGTCGTAGGTGTTGACGACGATCTGGCCGGGGCGAGAGCCGTCGGGCGTGCCCTGACGGTACTCTGCGCCCGACGCTTGCTTCTCGCGGAACGGCTCGGTCGAGATGATCTCTACCCTCGCCTTTGCCAGGCGCCCGAAGAGCTTTGGGAGCTCCGCCCACATCTGGTCGGTGTAGTGGCGGTATTCGTCCAGAATCTGCTGGCGCGACTTGGGGTGTACCTCCCGGTTCCTTTTCAGCGACTCCTTGAACGTCTTGAGGTCCTTGAAGCCGAGTTTCTCCACAATCGCCAGCTCCTCGGCCGCAATGCGTTCCACTTCGCGCTCGCCGAGCTGGTGGATCTCTTCGGGTGTCATGTGAGTCGTCGTCATTGTGCGCACGGCACGTGCGTAGCGCTCCGCACCGTCGGGCAGCGCCCAGACGCCGATGTCGGTGCGGCCCTTGGGAGCATATTCGTCGCGGACGAAACCCGTGAACTTCAAGTACGCGGGGAGCACATGGTCGCGGACGGCCGCCGAGACGCCCGCGCGCAGTCGCTTCCGGTCAGCATCCGAAAAGTTCTTCGGGAACCTGGAGAGAGGCTGCGCGAAGGGCGATTCCTCGGGCTTCTGCTTCGCAATCGTCTCGGCCTGCTCGACCACCTGCACGAGGAGAATCTTCGGGGGCATCAGCCCGTCGCGCATCCCGTTGCGCATCTGCACGGTCGTCTCTTCAAGGGCACGCGGGATCTGTTTGAGCCGCGCGACGTAGTCTTTGTAGTCCTTGACGGTGTCGAACGGGAGTACGGCGACGAGCTGTGGCGCCCCGATGTGAATGCCCCCGAACTGCGTGACTGGCATCTCCCAGTCCTTGAACCTGACGCCCTCCAGGCTTTGTCGCAAGTCGCGCACCATCAGATCGCGGTTGAGCCGCTCCTGCTCCGGGAAACCAGCCGCGTCGACAGCCTCGAACTTTTTCAGGAAAACGCGCTGCTGCTCGATGTCGCGGTCGATGGCAGACTGCGAGAAGTCGCTCAGCCTATCGTTGTAGCGCTTGTCGCCGATGATCGAGGCGAACTCCGGGTTCGTGCGCAGAAAGTACTCCCACTGCTCCTTGAGCAGCCCGTCCAGCTGCCTGACGCGCTCCTCTACCGACGATGACTGCGCCGCGGCGTCCGTCTGTTTCGCGTCCGGTGACGCGCCCGCCCGCGCGAACGAGAAGACCGCCGCGTTCAGCGTCAGCGCCGTCGCCGCGACGAGCTTCACAAGGCGTTTCATCTTGTTGTTGCTCCGATCTGTTTTTGATTAGACAGTCGCTCCGGCGCGCGGGCCTGTTAGGCACGCGAAAGTATACGCGCCAACGAGGTCGCGCCGGACTTTCACGACAGATGAGGTTTTTACTCCCGCCACTCGTCTCAACGACTCGCACACGACCACACGAGCGGCCGCGGCTGCTTCCGCTGCCGACGGTGTCGACAATCTGTCAAGTTCAGCAGCAGCCAAGTGTTCCTGGTCTTTGCCGCAACCGCGTCGATGCCGCGACCGTGCCAACCTGCAACAAGCCGCGCGCGCCTGGATGGCGTCGCCCGATCGTTCGAGCGTGCCCAAATCCAACCACGCCGCGCACCAGGTCGCCAACATCCCCCATCAGCGCGAGCCGTTGTGGACGTTCAGCCCCTCCGTGCGCCGCCACCAGCCGACCCGTGGCCGGAGTTACCACCGCGGAGCGATTGATTCCTATACGCCGAATCACCCAAGGGCCGGGGTCTGCGCGCGAACCAGCGGCAGGCTCGCGCTGCGGCGGTCGCCGCCGAAGGTCTCGAGACATCCCGCCGCACGCCTGAGACGGCGTGCGTGAAACATCGAGTCATCACCGCCGCCGGCGTGTACTCAAAAGCCATGACCGGGCTGCCTTGTGGGTTTGGTCTTGTCCGTCTAACGGCCAGGCATCAGCCGCGGCGCACGCGATCCACAGCGCCGTCGGCTGCATGCCGTGTTAGCCCGCTCCCTCGAGATGGGCGCGCGCCTTCCATCCGTCCGGTCTGCGATGCTGATGAAGAACCGCGACGATGATCGCGACGTCGGCACGACGCACGAAGTAGGTGGCGTAAGGAAACCGATGCAGTAGGGCACGTCGCACCTCACGGCCGACCTCCGGGAACTGGTCGGGAAGCGCACCGATACGGTGGACCGTACGATCGAACTCCTCGACGAACGCAATTCCGAGTCGGTGATCGTCGCGTGCGTACCACGCTCGCGCGCGTTCAAGATCGGCCTCGGCACGATGCCGAATCACGACCGGGATCATTTCTTGTCGCGCGCGGACTTGAGCAAATCGGCCTTCACCGCCTCCCACGGCCGGCTCGCATCTGGATGCGCTTCGAGATCCGCAAGCCTCTCGTCAAGAATCTCCCGGTGCCACTCCGGTACCGGGATGGCGGTCTCCTTCGCGGCGATGCGATCCCAGAGCGCCTGGACGTACTCGATCTGTTGGTCGACGTCGAGATCGTCGAATCCAAGGGGCGGAATTGGCAAGGAATGTTCCATGGCGACTCCCAATGTAGCACGCCGCGGATGCGAGTCGGGGTCCTGGTCGGGCCGTCGGCTCGAGGCGACAAGCCCCCGGCAAGGCTCCCAAGGAGGGCTCAGACGCCACGCAACTCCACACGAAAGGCATCCTCGCCGAAACTGTCATGCACCGTCACTTTCAATTCAACGGTGCATCCGTCGATGGTCACTCGGCGCCTCTTTCTCCGCATGCGATAAAGCTGTTCGCGAAGGGCCACTGCCTCCCGAGAAGAACTGCCAAATTGACGTATTTCCCAACCTGTAGCACCACGGAACACCACGACTTCCTCGAATCCAGCGTCGTACTCCACTTCCAAAGCGGTCGCATCAAGGCGGACGGCTTCGGTGATCAGCTCGTCAAGAATCGCGTTGTGTTCAGTGGGCATGATGTTCGCCGCGACCCCAGCGGGCTAACGACCAGGTTTCAGCCGCGGCGGCTCATGTTCTCACTGGGTGCCGTCGGCTGCAAACCGTGTTGGACTAAATCCGCCTGCGGCGGATAGATCAAGACCTCGGTAATGACCGTCGG
>CAYZBZ010000039.1:0-22427 GCA_964476725.1 uncultured Vicinamibacterales bacterium | reverse complement strand
CAGAACGGCGTCCATGTCCCCGGCTTGTTCCGGATCGCCCAACGCGTGATTGAGCCGCTCGAGCTCGTGATGCAGGTCGCCAACCCGGCCGCTACCGAGAATGGCCTCGTCGAGCACCGAGCGGCCGGAGCTTTCCGCGACGTCATGCCGGAAGTAGCCGATCGTGAGCTTCTTCGGGACGGACACGTCCCCTTCGTCCGGCGCTTCCTCGCCGACGATCATGCGGAAGAGCGTGGTCTTGCCGGCGCCGTTGGGGCCGACGAGCCCGACCTTTTCGCCCGGATTGAGCTGGAAGGAGGCGTCGACGAACAGCACCTGGCGGCCGTACTGCTTGCTGGTGCGCGAAAACGAGATCATCGGAAAAGGACCAGCGTAGCACGCGGCCGGGTCGCGGCCGCGATAGACTGGCGCTATGTCGTTCTGGAAATGGCTCGGCTTCGAGCGCAATGCCGGCGGCACTGAGTTCGACAGTCTCCAGGAGATTGAGGGCGCTCTGCATGGGCTCGACCGGGCGCGCCGGCGCTACGTCGCGTGCTTCGCGTACATCCTGACCCGCAGCGCGCGGGCGGACCACCAGACGACCGACGACGAGGCGCGCAAAATGGAGCGGCTCGTGGCGGAACGCGCGGGGGTGTCGGCGGCGCACGCCGCGAACGCCGTCAGGCTCGCGGCCGTCCAGGCCCGGCGCTCGGGCGGCACCGACGATTTCGTGGTGACCCGCGAATTCGACGCAGTCGCATCGCACGCCCAGAAGCTCGCGCTCGTCGACGCGTTGTTCGAGGTATCGTCCGTGGACGCCTCGATCGTGACCATCGAGGACAACGAGATTCGACGCATCGCCAACGAGCTGCGAATCGAGCACGCCGAATACATCGCCGTCCGGGCCAAACACCTCAAGCACCTCGAAGTTCTTCGCGACCAGGGGGAAAGATCGAAAGGCTGAAGTTAGAAGGCTGAAGTTCGAAGGTCGCACGCCTCCCCTTTGAGAAGCCGTTCACCCCCCGGCGGGTCGCATGTATGATGCGCGGGTGCTTCAGGGAGGATATGTGAATACGAGTGCCCGCGACGTGCTCGACTCGGACGATTTCAGGCATCTGGTGGCCAGGCGATGGCGCCTGTCGCTGCTGCTGACAGGCCTCCTGTTCGTGCTGTACTACGGTTACATCATTCTGATCGCGACCAACCCCCAGCTGTTGTCGCGCCGCGTGGCGGCGTCGACGACTGTCGGCATCTACCTCGCGGCCGCGGTGATTGCGGGCGCATGGGTCCTGACGGCCGTCTACGTGGTCTGGGCGAACCGGTACTACGACCCGGAAGTCGCGCGGCTGCGCGGCCGGGTACGGCCTGATTGACCGCCATGCAGACCAGTCTTGGGACCCCAACGCTCTCGGCTGTCCTGTCGTTCCTCATCATCGTCGCGCTGACGCTGGCGGTGACGTATTGGGCGGCCCGTCGAACGCACTCGACTCGCGATTTCTACGCGGCCGGCCGTTCGGTCAGCCCGCTTCAGAACGGCCTCGCCCTGGCGGGCGACTACATGAGCGCCGCGTCCTTTCTGGGGATCACCGGCCTCGTCGCGCTGCGCGGGTACGACGGCATGATCTACGCGACCGGATGGCTGGTCGGCTGGCCCGCGCTGATGTTCCTGATCGCCGAGCCGTTGCGCAATCTCGGCAAGTTCACCTTCGCCGACGTGGTCGCCTTCAGGCTCCGGCAGGTGCCGATCCGCATCGCGGCGGCGTTCGGCGGCATCCTCACCCTTCTTTTCTATGTCCTGGCGCAGATGGTGGGGGCCGGCAACTTGATCACGCTCCTGTTCGGCATCCGCTACGAATGGGCGGTACTGGGCGTCGGATCGGTGATGCTCGCGTACGTGCTCTTCGGCGGCATGATCGCAACCACGTGGGTGCAGATCATCAAGGCGATCCTGCTGCTGTTCGGAGTGACGATGCTGACCGTGCTCGTGCTGGCGCGGTTCAACTTCTCGCCGGGGGAGCTCTACTCCGCGGTGTCGGCCCGGTACGGCCAGGCGGCGCTCGAGCCCGGCGGGCTGGTGAGTGACCCGGTGGACGCGGTCTCGCTCGGTCTTGCGCTGATGTTCGGCCTGCTGGGGCTGCCGCACATCCTCATGCGGTTCTACACCGTGCCCGACGCGCGCGCGGCAAGGACGTCGGTGCTGTACGCAACCGGCTTCATCGGCTACTTCTACCTGATCATCCCCATCGTGGGCTTCGGGGCGTCGGCGCTCGTGGGGCGGGAGATCATCCGGTCGGTGGATTCCGGCGGCAACATGGCCGCGCCGCTCGTCGCGGAGCTGCTGGGCGGGACGCCGTTCCTCGGCTTCATCGCGGCGGTCGCGTTTGCGACGATCCTCGCGGTGGTGGCCGGGCTGACGCTGGCCGGCGCGAGCGCGCTGTCGCACGACATCTTCATGCACGCCATCCGCAAGGGACGCGCGACCGAGCGCGAGCAGATCCGTGTCGCGCGGATTGCCACCCTCGTGTTCGGCGTCGCCGCCGTCATGCTCGGCATCCTCTTCAAGGGGCAGAACGTCGCGTTCATGGTCGGCCTTGCGTTCGCGGTCGCGGCCAGCGCGAACTTCCCCGCGCTGCTGCTGTCGATCGTCTGGCGGCGCTTCAACACGGCCGGCGCGGTGTGCTCGATCGGCACGGGCGCGGTCTTCTCGGTGATCCTGATCGTCCTCAGCCCGACGATCTGGATGGACCTGCTGCACAACCCGGCGGCCATCTTCCCCCTGCGCAACCCCGCGATCATCTCGATGCCCGCGGGGTTCCTCGCCGGCATCGTGGCGTCTCTGCTCGTCCGCGAGCCCGAGGCCGAAGCCATGTTCAACGACGAGAAGCTGCGAACGTATCTCGGGATTGGGGCAGAGTGACCGTGCGCTGACGCCGCAAAGGGCAGGAGAGGGCGCGGTCACTCCGCGCATCGAGTGCATGAGTGGCGAAGCGGTGCCGGTCATCATGACGGTGGCGGTGAACTTCGCGATGTAGGAGATCAACCGGCGGATTCGACCACCAGGGCCTCTTCGTCGAATGCCGACCGGTCACCGCGAAGCCGCCACGAGCGCGCCTCTTCGGAACGTCCGGCCCGGACTGACACGATCACGTAGCTCAGATTCGGCCAGCCGTGCTCGAGGTCGAAGGCGGAGGGGATGGCCGGATGGTCCGGATGCGAGTGATAGAAGCCGATGACGTCGCGTCCTATCTCGCTGGCGCGCGCTTCAGCTGCGCGATATTCCTCCGGGCCGATCAGAAACCGCCGGCGGCGCTCGCCGGACGTCGTGTTGGGCAGGGCGAAGGCCTCGACGACCCGGCCGGCGCCGCCGCGACCCGATGGCAGGTCGGTCGCTCCGGCGAGCCTGGCCGAAGCCGACGGCGCAGGCCGGGATTCCTGCCCGATGAGCGCCCCGCAGCACTCGTCCGGGTACACGCTCGCGCCGTGGGCGCGAATGGCCGCGATCGCATCAGCGGGCACGCGCAGCGTCCGGTCCCCTGAATCCAATGAGTCCTACGAGCCTTTCGAATCCTGCGAGCTGACCTGCACGCCGTTTTTCCAGAACTCTTCCGAAAGGTACCGGTCCCCTCCGTCCGGAAAGATCGTGACGACGACCGCTCGATCGACGTCGTCCGCGACACGCAGGGACACCGCCAGCGCCGCGCCGCTCGAGGGGCCGACGAGGATCCCTTCGTGACGCGCCAGCCGGCGAACGAGGGCGTGGGCCTCTTCCGTCGACACCGTCTCTTCCCGATCCGCGAGGGTGGGGTCGTAGATCCCCGGCACGATCGCCGAAGCCATGTGCTTCAGCCCTTCGAGACCGTGCAGGGGGGACTCGGGCTGGACGGACACCAGCCGCACGGACGCGCGCCACTCGCGCAGCCGGCGGCCCGTGCCGATGAACGTGCCGCTCGTGCCCAGACCGGCGACGAAGTCCGTGAGGCGTCCGCCGGTCTGCTCGATGATCTCGACGGCCGTCGTCTCGTAGTGCGCGCGCCAGTTCGCCGGGTTGTTGTACTGGTCGGGATAGAAGTAGCGCTGCGGATCGAGAGCGTGGAGACGCCGCGCTTCGCGAATCGCGCCGTCGCTGCCCTCCATCGGATCCGTCAGGATGAGATTCGCGCCGTACGCGTGCAGCAGGTGCTTGCGTTCCGCCGTGGCGTTGGCCGGCACACAGAGCGTGACGCGGTAACCGCGCGCGGCGCCGAGCATGGCATAGGAAATTCCGGTGTTGCCGGAGGTCGCGTCGAGCAGCACGCGGCCCGGTTGCAGGGCGCCGGTGCGCTCGCCGTCGAGGATCATCGCCAGCGCGGCGCGATCCTTGACCGATCCGCCAGGGTTCCGCGACTCGAGCTTCGCGTAGATCTCGACGCCTGGCCTCGGCTCGAACCCTCGCAGCCGGACGAGCGGCGTGCGGCCGATGAGCGCCGCCAGCGTCGAGCCTTCCTGATGGAGTGCTTCGATCATGAGCTCACACAAATAAAAAGGCCCGGGAACGCCCGGGCCTGATTGGTACCAGCGCTGGTGACCTGTCGGAGACTATGTCGGGTTCACTGACGCTCGCACGACCGGCACCGGGCCCATGACGGGCCGACAACACGTGCAGCCGGTTGCGCGCAGGGTGGGGAACATCGCTATAACTACTAATAATACTGCAGTGGGCCCGGCGCGTCAACATGCCGGGCCAATGCGAATTCCTTCGCATCGACCCGCGGAATTTTCCGGAAATTTGCGCGTTGCCCCGTTACCGTGTGCGCGGGCCGCACGGCGGCCCTGGTATGTCAATTGCTAGGGCTGTTCTATCGTCCCCCCAGCTTCCCGAGAGCACTCACCATGGTTACAGCCCCTGACGCTCATCATGCGCAACCGCGCAACGTCGACTTCGCCCGCCTGCTCGATATCGTAAGAGGTGAATACCTGGAAATGCCTGGGCTGCGTCTCACCAGGCGGCAGGCGCAGCGGCTGTGGGCCCTCGACATTGCGACGTGCGATGAGCTGCTCGCTGCCCTGGAAGGGACGCAGTTCCTTCGGCGCACGCACGGCGGAGAATACTTGCTGGCTTTGCGCGCTCAGTAGGTACTCCTTCCTGTCTCGCGCATCATGGACTGTCGGCCGCTACTCCGAGGGTTAGTGTCCCAGGAGCTCACATGCGGAATCTCATCATGGTCTTTGGAGTCGCCGCCATCAGTCTCGGCGGATCCGCCTGTGCCTACAACCCGCGTCCGGTGCAGATGGACGCCAGCCGTGCCGACTGGGAAATACTGGCCGGTAACTGGCGCGGCGGCTATACGACGACATCGCCGGGGCGAGGCGGCTTCATCGATTTCAGGCTCTCGGCCGGCGACGAACAGGCGTTTGGCGATGTGCTGATGATTGCCGAGGATGCGCGCGTCCCGTACCGTCCGTACCCGCCAGGCGATCCGCGCCTCGGTCCCACCGACGCTCCGTATACCCAGCTGCTGACGATCCGTTTCGTCCGCGTCGAGCACGGGCTCATCAGCGGGACCATGGCCCCGTATTGGGATCCGGACCGCAGTTGCCAGGCATCGGCGATCTTTCTCGGGGACGTGAAGGGGCGCGTGATTGAGGGCACGTTCACGTCCATCTGCGAGGACGGCGTGCGGCAGCTGCGTGGCCGGTGGCAGGTCACGAGACAAGCCGCTACCGGACGGTGAACGGAGATCAGGCGCTCGGACCGCCACGCGAGGCGCCGGAAATCCGTCAACCGATTCGCAAACGGTCCCGCGTGTTGCGAATCAGCTGACCGGGGCTGACGCATCGCGCACATGGCGACGTGTCTTTCCGACGAGACTGAGCAGATCCGACACCGTGACGATGCCGATCAGGCGCTGGCCGCTCACCACCGGCACCGCGGTTTGCGCATGGCCGGGCGTCATCAGATTCGCAGCCTCGCGCACCGTCATCTCAGGCGCCGCCACTGTGATGTTGCGGAGCATGGCATCTTCGACCTTCGTGGCTCCCTCGGTCTGGCGATTCATCAGGATGTCCCGCGTGAGCAGACCGACGACGATGTTGTGATGGACGACCACGAGATGGTGAATGCCTTTCAGCCGCAATCGGTGTTCCGCTGTGGCCAGCGAGTCATGCGGTCCGACTACTTCCACCGTCGTGCTCATGATTGCTTTGAGTCGCATACGCGCCTCCGCCCGTTTGTTCGCAAGAGCGGTGCCGCCTCAATTACGGCGTAGTGCGTACCTACCGCGGTCGTTCCGAGTGTGCCCCCCGTACCCTCTCGAGACCGGCCGCTTCGCTGCCGGATATCCGTCGACGGCTGCGAGTCGGAGCCGCGATCCGTGGGCGTTTGCGGCGTTTGCCTGAAGAATCGGATCCGGCACATACGTTGCGGGTTTGTGCCGCAAATGGCCGTCGATACTCTCAACGCGCCCGCGAGTGACGACACCTGGATGCCGTGCGGGATCCGGCGCAGCGAACCGGATCGCATCGCGCTCGAGGGACCGCATTCGCGCCTGCGCGAACTGTGGCTGGTGCTGCGTGCCCTTCGCGATTTCATCGCAGGGTTCCGCGCTCTGCACTTCGTGGGCCCCGACGATCTCGACACCGTCGTGGCGCACATCGAGCGACACTCCGTGCAGCACTTCGGCCTGCGGCGACAGCCGCGTCCGTCCCGCTGGCTCGGGGAGAGCACGGTCCGAGCTGGCGCGAGCCGTTGACTCACTCAATCCCCGCGAGAGCGGCTGGCCACTTCTTCGGCACTTCGACCCAGATCCATCCGCGCAGATCTCCCTCTTTGAAGCCAATCGCCCGATCCACGGGATAACGGTCCTTCAGTTCTGCGCGCACGCGGGGGTTCAGCTGCTCCTCGAGGCCGTGACACGGAGAGCACCCGGCGCGGTGCGCGATCGGCCGCATCACGCCGACGCGCTCTCCGAGATCGACGACGAACCCGTCAATGCCGGCCGCCCGACGATCCGCATGGCGCGCAACGATGGGGGCAGCCCACGCTCTCGGGGCATTGGACGGCGTGCGCAACCGCGCAGATGTTCTCCCCGCGGCGATCCCCTCGGCCCGTCCGATCCGGTTGATCAGTGCCGTTGCGGACATGTGGCAGACCTGAACCGCGCGAGCCGGTCCGCCTTCCGTCAGTTCACGCGTCAGTTCCGACAGCACCGCATCCTGAATGGACAGGATGAGCAGGTCGCCATGCTGAATGGCCGGCTGCAATTCCGCGGGCGCTTCCTTGATGGGATAGGTCGGCCACTCGCGCGGCGCTTGCGCCTGCGGAGCCGCAACGGACAGTGACAGGAGGGCCCCCAGCAGACACACGGAAATGCGAGACATGTCGACCCCCTCTCGCTGCTCTGAGGACGTCGGGGGACACCTCGCCGTGTGATTCAGAGCGTCGACGAGGGAGCAGACGCATGAATCCTGCCGAGGCGATCTGCAGCGCAGCCATGCAGGTGCTCGATGCCACTGTCGAATTTCCGGCGGCACGCCGCGGGAGAGACCCTCCGCGTCGACGGGCTCGCTGCGACGCCTTCGCCGCGGGATTTTCCGCACTCCCGGCGAAAAGCTCCGCACCGCCTGTCACCGGGTCGCGTGGGGCACATCACACATGGCGCAATTCTTCTCGGCGCGAATGGCAGCCAGATTGCTCAGTGATCGGCACCATGACCCTTAGCCCGTCCGTGTTGTGCCCGATTGACTTTTCCGAGAGCTCCCGCGGTGCGCTGCGCTACGCCGGCACGATTGCGGCGCATTTCGGCGCCCGGTTGACCATGCTTGCCGTGAACGATCCGCTCCTGGCAGAAGCCGCGGATCTCGCCGGCGGTCCAGCCCACCTGGCCGACGACACGATTCGCGAAATGGAGAAGTTTCACCGGCAGGCGTTCGGGACCACGGCGAAAGGGTTCGGGGACGTGCAGTTCGAAGTGGCCAGCGGGAAGCCCGCGCCAGAAATCCTGCGCGTCGCGCGGGAGCGCGGGTGCGGCCTGATCGTGATGGCTTCGCATGGGTCAACGGGTTTCCGGAAGCTGTTCTTCGGATCGACGACCGAACGCGTGCTGCGTGAAACCGCCGTACCGACGCTCGTCACGCCGGGTGGCGATCTGGGCCCGACGGAGTTCGACGACCTGAGGAAGCTCGTTCGCCGGGTACTGGTGCCTGTCGATTTGGCGGCCGCGACGCCGGATCAGCTTGTGATCGCGCGAGGTCTCGCGGAAGCCCTCTCGTTGCCGCTCCTGTTGCTGCATGTCGTCGAGCCCCTGCGGTCGATGGTAGCGGCGCATGCCGCGCTCCCGACTGTTGAGGCCGAGCGGAGGTACCGGGTGGAGGCGGAACTCGAGCGCGTGGCCGCCGCCATACCTGCCGGTGTGAAATCCGAAGCACTGATCGCGTACGGAGAGCCGGCCGAGGAGATCGCCAAGGTCGCCAACGATCGCGACGCCGGGCTGATCGTCATGGGCCTGCACTCGTCGCCGCTCCTCGGCCCGCGCATGGGCTCGGTCACATACCGAGTGCTGTGTCTCGCCCACCGGCTGGTGCTCGCGCTTCCGCCGGTTCCCGCCCGCCCGGTGCGGCTCGATCTTCACGACACCGCCGAGCGTACCTCGGCGCCAGTATCCAGTGAAACAGACGTCAATTCGACGGTCAGGAGACCGTCTCGAGAAGAGAGGACGACATGAGCACAACCCTCACAACGCCGGAACAAGGACTTCGCGACATGATCATGCGACAGCTCGCCTGGGACCCCCAGGTTGACGCCACGATGATTGGCGTCACGAGCAAGGACGGTGTGGTCACCTTGAGCGGGTATGTCGACACCTACGCCGCACGCCTCGCCGCCGAGCGGGCGGCTCGGCGTGTCTACGGAGTCAGAGCCGTGGCAAACGAGCTCGCCGTCAAGCTCGCCGAAGAACGCATCGATCCCGACATTGCCAACGACGCGCTCCACGCCCTCGCGAACCGGGTCGACGTTCCTCGCGGGATTTCCGTGACGGTGCGTGACGGCCACATCACTCTCGGTGGGGCGGTCGAGTGGAATTACCAGCGCGTCAGCGCCGAGCGCGCGGTGAAGTATCTGCGAGGCGTTCGCGGCGTGTTCAACCGCATCGTCGTCAAGCCGACGGTGTCGCCGACCGACGTGCAGCATCGCATCGTCGAGGCGCTGCACCGGCACGCTGACATCGACGCGAGGCGCATTCACGTCGTCGTTGACGGTCCTCGCGTCGTGCTGAGCGGATTCGTGCGGTCGTGGAACGAGAGAGACGAAGCGGAGCGGGCGGCGTGGACCGCGCCGGGCGTATCGATGGTCGAGGACCGGATCGCCGTCATTCCCTGACGGACAGTTTGCGGCCGACCTTTCGAGCCGCAACAACGGACGCCGGCACGCCATCCGCACGTTGCACGATCGGGCAGGTCGTTGTTTTCTTCGGGAGGAGGTTCCCGATGGCGCTCAGATCAAGCTGGTGTCCGGTGCTGCAAAGTTACGTCACCCGTGTCACAGACCTTGAAGGAGCCTTGGCCGCCGTCTTCTGCTCTGAATACGAGAAGTCGACGCGGACGTGCCGGATGAAACGGGAGACCCTTGATCGTGGGCCGTTGTCGCAGCTCATGAAGCGCGCGTCCGAAAATCCGCTGGCTGACACGATGGCCCGTTGCACGATGTCGTGAAACCCTGTCTGTCCCGTGCGTCCGCCTCGCCAACAGCCGGGTGGACGGCACAGGCCGTGCGTGCGATCGCCGCGTGAAACTGTGTGTCCTGGCCCTCGACTACGACGGCACCTCGGCGAGTGACGACGTCATGGACCCGGGTGTCCGGAGCGCCATTGCGGATGCGCGTGCGCGGCGCATTGTCGTCATCCTGGTGACGGGCCGGCGGTTGACGGATCTCCGGCGCGTTGCCGGCGATCTGCATTTCCTCGACGCCGTCGTCGCCGAAAACGGCGCGGTCCTCCACCTGCCGGGAAGTGGGTACTCGGCCGTACTCGCACCGCCTCCCGCTGCGGCGCTTCTTCAGGAGCTCACGGCGCGTGGCATAGTCCACGCGGCGGGAGAGTGCCTCGTTGAGGCCAGCGCGGCCGACGCGCACGGAATACTCGACGCCATCCGCACCCACGAATTACCCCTGTCGATTCACTTCAATCGCGGCCGCCTGATGGTGCTTCCCCAGGCCATCAGCAAGGCGACCGGCCTGCGAGAAGTCCTGACGATCTTGAGGATGTCCGCGCGGAACACTGTAGGCTTCGGGGATGCCGAAAACGATCATGAGCTCTTGCGCGCCTGCGAGATCGGCGTCGCAGTCGGGTGGGGCAGCGAATCTATCCGCGCGATCGCCGACGTCGTGGTCGAAGGCACCTCACAGGCGGCGCTCGGACCTTACCTCCAACAGTTGATCGGGTGCGGCCGGCTCCCGGTCGTAAAAACGGTGCGGCGCTCGCTGCTGCTCGGTCATACCGACGAAGGCGATCCATTCTCGCTCGCCGTGCGCGGCCGTAACGTGCTTGTCGCTGGGGATGCGCGCTCGGGTAAGTCCTGGGTCGCCGGGCTGTTGGCCGAACAACTGATTCTGTATGGGTATTCTGTCTGTGTGATTGATCCGGAGGGGGACTACCGGCCGCTCGAGGCACTGCCAGGGGTTGTGGCGCTTGGCGGCGCCGATCCGCTGCCGAGGCCGCACGAGCTGCTGCATGCGCTCCGTCATGCACAAGCAAGCGTCGTGATCGATTTGTCCCATGTGCACCACCAGGAAAAGATCGAGTACACCCGCGCGCTGCTCCCGGCGCTCGCCATGCTCAGGCGCAGGACCGCATTGCCCCATCGGATCTTCGTGGACGAAGCGCATTACTTTCTCAATGGTTCGTTGCCGGACGATCTGCTCGATCTGCACGGCAACGGATACACGCTCGTCACCTATCGGGCGTCTCATCTGCCCAAGGCGGTGCTCGATGCCAGCGAGGTCATCCTCGTCACGTGCGAGTCCGACCCGACAGAAGTCAAGGCACTGCATGCGCTCTGCCACTCCGCCGAACCGGTCGATCGCTGGAGCGCGCTCCTCGGCGGCCTGGGCATCGGCGAAGCGGCGGCGCTCCCGATTACGGAAGAAGCCGGCGCATGCCTTCGGCGGTTTCATCTGGGCCGGCGCATTACGCATCACGTCCGGCACCGAGAGAAATACGTCGATGTGCCCGTCCCGGACGCGCGCGCATTCGTGTTCACGCGCCGCGGCGAGGCGGATGGCACACGCGTCACGACACTCAAGGATTTCGTCCATGCCCTGGACGTCATGCCGTCCGAGGTGCTCGAGGGGCACGCGCGGCGGAGAGATTTCTCGCGATGGCTTGCGGAGGTGTTTGGCGATTACCCGCTCGCACTCTCGGTCCGCACCCTGGAAGAGCGGTCCCGCGACGAGCGCGATTCGACGGCCGTCCCCGCGATTGCGAGCACCATCAGAGGCTGCTACGATCTCGCCCACGACGAAGCCGGATCGTGCTCGTGACGCACGAGGCGTTTGAGGAGCTCCATCCAGCTCATGGCCGCCGCCGCGGATCGACGGTGCAGCAGCAGTCAGCTGCCGGACACCGGCTGCAGCCGCGGATCGACCGGCAGGATGACGGTAACAATCGTCCCGCCTCCCGGAGGACAGTCGATCGTGATGTCGCCCTGATGGCGTTCGACGACGCGCTTCGCGGTCGGCAGACCGAGACCGGTTCCGCGGTGCTTGGTTGTGAAAAACGGCTCGAAGATACGTTCGCGGACCTCGGGTGCGATGCCGGGCCCATTGTCGGCTATGGCGATCCGGCAGATGCCGTCATGGGTCGTGACGGTGACGCGGACGCGGCCTTCGGCGTCGGTCGCCTGTGCCGCGTTGAGCAGCAGGTTCAGCAGAACGATCTGCAGCTGCTCGGCGTCGGCCTGGATGACCGGACGGTCGCCGGTGATCTCGACGTGGGCCGCGGCGTGCGCTGGATCTTTCTTGAGGAGCGCCGCCGTCCCCTCGAGCAGGTCCACGAGCGGCACGGGCGCGAGCTTTGGCTCGCGCGGGCGGGCAAAGACCAGCAGATCGTGCACGATGTCGTTCAGCGAGTCGAGGCGCTCGACAACATCGCCGAGGATCACGCGGTCGCGGCTTGTTTCCGGCATACGGCCGCCGATGACCTGCAGCGCGCCGCGAATGCCGGCCAGCGGATTCTTCACTTCGTGCGCGACGACGGCCGCCATCTCTCCCAGCCGCGCGAGCGCCGCCTGTTCATGAAGCAGCGCTTCGGAGTGTTTGCGCTCGGTGATGTCGGAGCGGATGGCCATGTACTGATAGGGCTTGCCGCCCTCGTCGAGGAACGGCACGATCGTCGTATCGACCCAGTAGTACGTGCCGTCCTTCGCGCGGTTACGAATCTCCCCGCGCCAGATCCGTCCGTTGGCGATCGTCTGCCACAGTCCCCGGATGAACTCCTTGGGGTGGTAACCGGAGTTGATCAGGCGGTGGTCCTGGCCGAGCAGCTCCTCGCGTGGATACTTGGAGATCTCGCAGAACATGTCGTTGACGTACGTGATCCGGCCCTTCACGTCCGTGGTCGCGACAATCGACGCCTGGTCGATCGCGAAGTTCGTGTCGGCCAGATCCTTCATCGAGCGATTCAGCGCGCGCCCGACCTTGCCGTACCCGGCCACCAGCCACGCGCTGACCCAGATCCCGACCAGCGCGAGCGCGCGATTGGCGACTCCATGCGCGACGGGCCCGTCCCGTGGAGACAGCCACCCGCCAGCGATGGTCAGCACAGTAACGATCAGCGACGCGGCCAGGGGGAATCTGGGATCCAGTACGAACAGGCCGAGCAGGACGACAATGCCATACAGCGCGCTGATCGCGATATCGAACGGCAGGTTCAGGTCGGCGATGAACACGCCCCCGGAGATGACCGCGGCCGTGATGAGGATCCGCCGCCGGTCCTTCCAGTCGGCCGTGGGCGAGGGGGTCAACGGCATGTGGATCGGGGTTTGATAGCGATCCCGGGTAACGGAGTCCGGATATGGCAGATGCTAGCGTACATGGAGCAGATACCCGGGCCGCTATCGTCGCTCGCGGGGGATTTTCCCCGTCGAGCCGCAAATATTCCGCAAAAATGGCTTCCATCCTGATTGTCGACGACGAGAACCTGATTCGCTGGTCACTTGCCCAGACCCTGGAGGCCGTGGGCTTCAAGGTTGTGGAAGCCGCAAGCGCCCGTGAAACCCTGGACTGGCTCGAGAAGGACGGCGATATCGGCGTCGTGCTCCTCGACCTGAAGCTGCCGGATTCGAGCGATCTCAGCCTGCTTCGTACGTTGCGGCGGCGCGCGCCGGGCTGGCAAATCATTCTCATGACCGCCCACGGGACTGCCGAAATCCTCGACGAAGCGGTCCGCGCCGGCGCGTTTCGCGCCCTCGGCAAGCCCTTCGACATGGGGTACATGGTCGACGTCGTCCGCGATGCGATAGCGGCGTAAAAGTCCTAAAGTCCCGAAGCTCCGCAGGCGGCCTTCCCACATAATTTCGCATTATTTCGCATAGATCCCCACAGGGCTCATCGTTGACCGTTATGATCGTCATCGGCCGCGGCGTGTTTCGGCATATCATCTTTCGGCGCAACCTCATCCGGTTCGCCGGTCAGGAATCGCCGGGGAGGCGCGCATCCGATCTCGTGGCATCGTCGGTCCGGTGGCGACAGTTGAAGAAGTTGGAAGAGGAATTCCGGCGTTACGGGAAACGGACAGCGGAAAGGCGTTCCAAAGGAGAGGCAGGCTATGTCGAGTGATTCGGTAACGGGCCGATATGCGTGGGTTGCCCGCGCGCTCTGTGTCGTCGTCCTCGCCATCATCGTGGCGGCCGTGCTGTATGCCGCATGGATCGGCATTACCAACTATTCGCGGATTGCAGTCTGAGGCCACACGGGAAATGACCCTTCAGCAGGCCCTTGCCTGTCGAGGACACCATGACAAGACGTCAGACGCGCCTGTTCTTCATCGCCGGCACCGCCTTGTTCGGGTTTCTGTTCGTCGCCCTGACAATACAAAGCCACACCGAGTTTGGACGCCTCACCCACGAGGAAAACATCACCAGCCACGTTGTCGCCGGGAAGCACGTGTGGCATCGCAAAAACTGCATCAATTGCCACACACTGCTTGGCGAAGGGGCTTACTACGCGCCCGATCTGACGAAAATCGCGCAGTACCGCGGCGACGCCTACCTGCGTGCGTTCCTCAAGGACCCGTCGCGGTACTATTCGGAGGAGCGACACGGCCGGCTGATGCCCAATCCGCGGCTTTCTGACGATGAGATTGGAGACGTCATCGCCTTCCTCACGTGGGTTTCGCACATCGACAACCAGGGCTGGCCGCCGCGACCGATTGTCGTGAGCGCCGCGACACCGCAGGGCATCGCGCTCGGCACTTCGGCTCCGACCGCCGCCTCCAACGATCCCGTCGCGCTCGGTGAAGCGTTGTTCAGACAGTCGCCTCCCGCCTGTTTCACGTGTCACTCGGTGCAGCCGAACCTCGTGCAGGTCGGGCCGTCGCTGGCGGGCATCGGCACGCGGGCTGCTGAGGCTGTGACGAGCACGACGTACACCGGAAAGGCGCGGACCGCTGAGGAATACATCCGCGAATCCATCCTGCACCCGAGCGTGTCCATCGTCCCCGGTCAGACGTTTTCCGCCGGCGGGCAGTCGATCATGCCGGCGGTGTACGACCAGATTCTCAATCAGGCACAGATTGATTCGCTCGTCGCGTACCTCGTGACATTGAAGTAGGGAGACTCCGAATGCGCTACCGCACACAAGCCGTCGCCTATCCTTACTTTGTCGTCGCTCTCCTGCTCTACGGCCTTCAGGTGGCGTTTGGCCTGCTGTCGGTTGCGAAATATCTCGGACCGGATCCCCTCATCAACTGGCTCCCCTTCGACGTGTCGAAGGAAATCCACACGAATCTCCTGATCATCTGGGTCCTGACAGGATTCATGGGCGCCGCGTACTGGCTGGTCCCGGAGGAATCCCGGATCGAGCTTCATAGCCCGCGGCTCGCCTATGGCGCGCTCGCTCTCTGGACCGTCGCAGGCGTCACCTGCATCGTCGGCTATCTGTTTGGCTGGACGGCGGGCAACAAGCTGCTCGAACAACCGCTGCCCATAAAGCTGGCGATTGTTGTCGTGATGCTGATGTTTCTCTACAACCTGGGCATGACGATCTGGAGCGCCAAGCGCCTGACGACGACCGAAGGCGTCCTGATGGCCGGACTCGTGATGACGGCGCTACTCTACCTGCCGGCGTTGTTCGAGTTCGACAATTACACGGTCGCGATCTTCTATCGATGGTGGACGGTGCACCTCTGGGTCGAGGGGGTGTGGGAGATGATTCAAGGGGCGCTGCTGGCGTACCTTCTGATGCGCCTGTCCGGCGTTGACCGCGAAGTCATGGAAAAGTGGCTCTATGTCATTGTCGGGTTGACTTTCATCTCCGGCCTGCTCGGTACGGCGCACCACTACTACTTCATCGGTGTGCCCTCCTACTGGCTGCCGATCGGGGGATTCTTTTCCGCGCTCGAGCCGCTCGTGTTTCTCGGGATGGCGGTGTATGCGTATATGGCGATCAGGCGCGCCGGCTTATCGCACCCGAATACACTCGCCCTGCATTGGACGCTCGGCAGCGCCATCTTCTCCATGCTCGGTGCCGGACTGCTCGGATTGGCGCACACCTGGCCGGCAGTCAATAAGTGGACGCACGGCACCCTCATCACCCCGATGCACGGCCATGCCGCGTTCTTTGGCGCGTACGTGATGATCGTACTGTCTGTCATCAGCTACGCACGGCCATTCCTGACCGGGCAGGCGGAAGGGACGCGCGAGTCGAAGGCCGGCTTGTGGGCGTTCTGGCTGCAGGTGAGCGGCATGTTCGGGATGACGATGGCGTATGCCGCGGCGGGGATTACGCAGACCTACCTGGAACGCATCCTCGGCTTCGGCTATCTGGAAACGCAATTGAAGATCCAGGTTCATTTCCTGATGCTCACGGCCACGGGCATTTTGTTCTCCGCGGGCGTCGCCCTGTTCCTCTGGGACTTCTTTTTCGCGGCGTCCCGGCAGCGGGTGGCGCCTCAGGCAGGGGCGACGCTCGCATGACCGCATCGAACGCGCGTCCCGCGGCGGAGCGAGCATTTTCTGCGGGGCCGTTTTCGCTCGCCGGCGACGGCCTGCGGCACCCGCCGCTGGAGGAGCCCTACTATCGCCCCGTCGGCGACGAGGTCGCGGTATTCGAACGCTGTCACGCCCGCGCGCTGCCGGTCATGCTGAAGGGGCCGACGGGATGCGGCAAGACCCGGTTTGTCGAACACATGGCGTGGCGACTCGGCAGGCCGCTCGTCACGATCGCCTGCCACGACGATTTATCCGCCAGCGACTTGACTGGCCGGTATCTAATTCGTGGAAACGACACGGTCTGGCTCGATGGTCCGCTGACACGCGCGGCGCGCGTGGGCGCCATCTGCTATCTGGACGAGATCATTGAGGCGCGATCGGATACGGTCGTCGTCATTCACCCGCTGACCGATGACCGTCGGGTGCTGCCACTCGAAAAAACGGGCGAACTCGTCGATGCCGCGCCGGGTTTTCAGCTCGTCGTCTCCTACAACCCCGGCTACCACCTCGGGCTCAAGGATCTGAAGCCCAGCACTCGCCAGCGATTCGTGGCCCTCGAGTTCGGCTTCCCTCCGGCTGCGCTCGAAGCGGACATCGTGGCTCACGAAGGTGGCATCGACCGTGCGACGGCGGTCGCGCTGGTCACGTTGACGACCCGCCTGCGGGCGCTGGGGGACCGGGGGCTGGCTGAAGTTCCCAGTACTCGTCTCATCATCGCCACCGCGCGTCTCGTCACCGGCGGCATCCCTTTACGATCGGCATGCCGTTCAGCGCTGCTCGGACCGCTCACCGACGACGCCGACTTGCTTGCGGCGATGCACGATCTCGTCACGTCCACGCTGTAGTGGCCGGTTCCGCGGCGCCAACGCGTTACCACCTCGAGATGTACTCGCGCAGCTGATCCTTCCAGTACGGCCAGTCGTGGCCGCCCCGTGGACCCCAGTCGTCCAGGAAGTGGGGAATGCCTTTCCGTGCGAGCACTCCGGACAACCCATATGAGCACACGCTCTGTTCGTACGGCCCCGATCCCGTCGCGAGCCTGATCTCGCACGTCGACAACTGCTCGAGGAACCACGGGTCGTTCAGGTTCGCCATGTAGTCCACCGGGTTCTGAAAATAGAAGTTGTCGTCGTACGCCCCGTCCATGAAGTCGCGCAGGTCGAAGATTCCCGACAGCGCGTAGCAGCGCTTGACGAGATGAGGGTAGTGGAACAGCGTGTTGGCCGCGTGGTACGCGCCGAGCGACGCGCCCATCGCGCCAATCGGAATCCCGGGCGTCTGGCAGCTCGCGTGGACGTAAGGGATCACCTCGTCGCGGATGTACTCGTCGAACATCCGCTGCCGCCAGCTCCGGTGCAGCGGATGTGCGGCCTTGTTGAGATACGACTCGTGGTTGTTGGACCCGACGCAGAAGACCTTCACCCGGCCGGCGTCGATGAAGTCGCCGATTGCGTCCAGCAGCCCGTTGCGCTGCAGCTCCCACTCGTCGCCGCGGCTCGTGGGGAACGCGAGCAGCGGCGGGCCCCAGTGGCCGAACACCGCGACCCCCATATCGTGCCCGAGCCTGGGCGAATGCCAGATCTGATGTGTCGTGTGCATTCAGACTTTCACCATTCCCACTCCTCGAGCGTCTCCCGGACCTCGACGAGCGACCCGTAGACGCCCGCCGCGAGCCTGGCCACGTCCGGAGTCGGTTCTGCGAGGTCGGGCACCATCAGGACCGTCATCCCGGCTGCCGCCGCGGCGCGGACGCCTGAAAATGAATCTTCCACCGCGAAGCACTCCGCCGGTTCGACTCCGAGAGATGCCGCCGCCGCGAGGTAAAGATCGGGGCAGGGCTTCCGCCGCACGACGTCGTCGCGGGTAACAATCGCGTGGAAGACCTCGGTGAGGTTCCCAAGAAGCTCACGCACGTCCTCGCGGCTGCTCCCGGTCGCGAGCCCGATTGGCATCCCAATCTTCGCGACGAACACGAGCAATTCCCGCGCGCCTGGCTTGAGCGCCACCGGAGCCGATTCGATGATCTCTCGCTTCCGGACCACACGCCTGCTCCGGAACGTCGGCACGTGGAACGTTTCGCCGAAGTGTTCCGCCAGCATCGCATCGGCATCTTCCGGGCGTCCGCCGATGAGCGTCAGGTACACCTCGTCCGACAAGCTGAAGCCGCAGTCGGCCGCGGCAGCCTGCAGGACACCCCGCGCCATGCGCTCGCTGTCCACGAGCAGGCCGTCCATGTCGAACACGACAGCGCGAGGACGCTCGAGTTTCAGTAGTGAACCTTCTTCGGAAGTCTGAAGTTAGAAGGCTGAAGTTCCATTTCAGACTTTCTTCCTACCGTTCTCCTGCCGCGCATACTCCGCGCGGCGGTCCCGAGGGACCCGCCTGCGCGACCTCGAGGGACTGCACACGCGGCGGCATCGTCGGCGCGAGCGTGATCGACACTCGCGCCTGTCCGCGCTCGCAGCTCATGATCCACTGCCCGCGGAGCGCGTTCTCCACGTTGTCGAAGTTGGCCGCCGGGGCGCACGTGCCCAACCGCGCGCGCAGGTCCTCGAGCTCGGCACGGCGTCGCTCTTTCGAGCGATCGAGGAAGAGGTTCCCGGCGGCGATCCTGTCCGCCAGCGCATCGTCCCACCGGACCACCAGGCTCGACACCTGTTCGCGGGCCTGCGTAAGAGCCGGAGAAGGCTGCGGCACGCGAGCCTGGAGCCCTCCGGTTTTCGACAACTGTTCGAGCGCGAGGTCGACCACGCGTCCCCATCCCGTGTACGTCAGGTTGCCAAACGCGACGATGCCCACGCCGTACTCGGGCAGCCAGCGCATCAACGAGCCGAAGCCCGGCAGTCCGCCGCCGTGGGCGGCGACATGACCGAAGCTGCACGTCTGAGAGATGCCGAGCCCGAAGCCGTACCCGCCGGCGCTGAGCTGAATCGCGCCGCTCGACGCGTCTTTCGTGACGGAGGGGGCTCTCGGACGCCAGATCTGCTGCATCTCGCGCAGCGACGAGCGGCGGATCGGCCCTGTGTCCGGTCCATCGCGGGGAGGCCACGCGGCGAGGAAGACCCCGACGTACCGGCTCAAATCCCGCACCGACGTGAGCAAGCCGCCCATCGATCCGAACGAGCCGTCCGGGAGCAGCGGCTCCAGCTTCCACCCGCCGTCTTCCCAACGGTATCCGCGCGCGAGGCGCCCCTCCGGCACCGACGCGGGCTCGAGCGTCGTCGACGTCATCCCGAGCGGCCGCAGGACGTTCCCGGCGACGTAGTCTCGGTACGGCATGCCGGACGCACGGGACACGATGCGGCCAAGGATGGCGAAGCCGTAGTTGGAGTACTCGTAAGCGACACCGGGGGCGTTCGAAAACGGAATGCCGCCCTTCATCATCTGCGTCAGCTGCTCGTCGGTGTCGCCGAGCTGCTGGTCGCCCCAGGGGTTGTCCTCGGGAAAGCCCTCGGCGTGCGACAACAGGTGACGAATGGTGATACGCGGCGAATCGCTCGTCGGATAGACGAGCCCTTTCAGCTCCGGCACGTAGGTCTCCGCCGGGTCGTCGAGCGACAGCTTCCCCGCGTCGCGCAGTTTGAGGACGGACATCGCGGTGAAGCTTTTCGTCATCGAGGCGATTCGGAACACCGTGTCCGCGTCGACCGGCGCCTTTGCGGCGACATCGCGGTATCCGTCGACGCCGGCGTGCGCAAGCTCGCCGTCGATGACTATCCCCCATGCCGCCCCCGGCACGTGCTGGCGGCTGGCGAAGTCCTTGAAAAGGCGATCGATGTCGCCGAAGGCGGCACTCAGCTTCGCGCGGCGGTCCGGGTCGGTGAATCTTGCCGGCTCGCTCCTGCCGACGCCGTCGCCGGATTTCAGTTCCCCGTGGCTTCCGCCTTTAGGCGGAAGAGTCTGCGACGTCGTCTTGCCCGCACCCCAGAGCGCTCGCCCCGGTTTTGCGCCGGTATGCTCGCCGTCCTTCAACACCTGCGCGCCGTTGACGAAGACGTGCTTCATGCCGACGGCGTACTGGTGCGGGTTATCGAAAGTCGCGCGGTCCGCGACGGCCGCGGGATCGAAGACGATGACGTCGGCGAACATGCCTTCCTCGAGAAAGCCGCGGCGATCGAGCTCGAGGTTCGTTGCGGGCAGGCCGCTCAGCTTCCGCACCGCCTCTTCGAGGGGGATGACCTTCTCGTCGCGTACGTACTTGCCCAGCAGGCGGGCGAAGTTGCCGTAAGCGCGCGGGTGGGCGGAGGACTTCGTGAACGGCGGCTCGGGCGCCATCGAGGAGGCATCGGATCCGAACGAGACCCAGGGGAGCGCGATCTGCCGGCGGATGTTGTCTTCCGACATCATGAAATAGACCGTGCCGACGCGCGACTGGTCCTCGAGCACGAGGTTCATGATGGTGTCCACCGGATCCTCGCCGCGCAGTTTCGCCGCCTCGGCGAGCGTTTTCCCGGTGAGCGGCTTGAGCTTGTCCGACTTGAACTCGACGAGCAGCACGCGGTCGGCCGATCCGGCCGCGAGATAGAGATTCTCCCAGTCGTTGCCGCGCGCGCGGATCGCCTGCGCGATCTTCTTCCGCGTCTCCGGATCCCGAAGCCGCTTGTAGGCCGCGTCGTACCCGCCATCGAGGACCCACGGCGGCATCGACGCATCCAGCCCCGTGGCGCCCGCGGTATAGGTGTACATGTCGGCGGTGATCTTCAGCCCCTGGCGACGCGCTGTTTCGATCTTCGCGATCACCTGTCCCATCTTCGGCCAGTTCGCCTGACCCGCCGCTTTCAGGTGGTAGATCTCCGCTGGAATGTTCGCCTCGCGGCTGATGCGGATCAGCTCGTCCACCGCCTCCAACAGGCGATTGCCTTCGCTCCGCATGTGCGAGATATATTTGCCGCGGTACTTCGCTGCGACCTTGCACAACTCGATCAGCTCATCGGTGGACGCGTAGAACGCCGGAGCGTAAATGAGCGAGGATCCGATACCGAGGGCGCCCGCTTCCATTTCCTGGCGTACCAGCGCGCGCATTTCGTCCATCTGCGCGGGCGTTGGCTTGCGGTCCTCGAGCCCGATCACGTGCTCGCGGATCGTCGTCGCGCCGACAAACGACGCCACGTTCTGGGAGACACCGCGCCGCTCGAGGCCCTGCAGGTATTCCGACAGCGTCGTCCACGTAATCTCGTACTTGATGTCCCCTATCTGCTCGACCGCACGCCGCTTCATCGCCTCGTTCAGCGGGCCCATCGAGCTACCCTCGCCGAAGATCTGCGTCGTGACGCCCTGGCGGATCTCCCCCTGCGACCGTCCGTCGGCGATCAGCGACTCGGTCGACCACGACAACATGTTGATGAAGCCCGGCGCCACCGCGAGACGCGCGGCGTCGACGACCGTGGCGGCGCGCGCGCCGGCGAGATCGCCAACCGCCGCAATGCGGTCGCCACGAATGCCGACGTCCGCGCGGCGGCCAGGTGACCCCGTGCCGTCGTACACGGTGCCTCCGCGAATGACGACGTCGAACGCAGGGGGCTGCTGCGCCCGTGTCGGACCGGAATAGCCGGCGACAGCGACAAGGCCGGCGAGGATCACGGAGCCGCGGAGCATGCGCATCCGCGGATTATAGGAGACAGGGGGCAAGTCAGAGGAACAAATGCCAGGGCGCCTGTGCCGCGAGCCAGCGATCGCGTACTGAATTCCGATCACCTTGTGGTCGAGCGAAAAGACCGGAGGGAAAGAGGCCCCGGATTGAGAGACCGGGGGAAAGGGGCCCCCGGATTGAGAACGTCGCGTCATGGATTGCTGGCCGGCCCTCCGGGGAAGCCCGGTCGCTTGAGCAGCGTCGGCATCGGCGCCGCGGCCGGCTTCTGCGTGTAGCGGTACGCCTCGATCTGCCACCCGGTGGCGGCACGCTTCACGACGAGCGTGCACTGCCCTTCGAAGACGGGGAGGACTTTCCCCGTCGAATCGGAGACGCCGCGCAGCTCCCATTTGCCGTCCGCAACCGCGATGTCCGCGCTGAGGCATCTGATGTTGCCCAGAGTGAGTGGGTGTTTCGACCCGCGGTACTCACGCCGTATGAAGAGCGCGGCGCGGTTCGCGCGGATCGTCTCACGCCCGCGTTCGGTCAGGCCCTCCGGGTGGACCATGTCGCCTTCGTCGGCCCACAGCATCGCGAGCATCACCGCGTCGGCGTTCAGCCAGTGCAGCGAGAACGCGTCACCCAGGCCGCGGATCGTGCGCTCGTCTCCCGCGGTGCAGCCGCGGGGACCGGCCGCGCT
>CAYZBZ010000038.1:0-22803 GCA_964476725.1 uncultured Vicinamibacterales bacterium | reverse complement strand
CGCGCGTCGGACGGCGGCAATCCCCCGAACAAGTTCGCGGCGGAATGCCACGAGGTCGAGCGCTACGTCGATCGCTTCGGTCTCGGTCTCAACGCCAAGCACGCGGAGGCGCCGTCTCCGACGAGATCCGCACGTCGAGGTAGCCGCGCGAGCGCCGCCTACACCCGCGCGCTTGCCTTCACGTCCACTGGCCGCTAACATTTACGGCTTGCCCATGCCGCAGCCTGCCTCACGGAACCCGGGACAAGGGTGACGATGGAACCCCGGCGCCGGCGTGCTCGACCCGTCGCCGCGTTCATCCTCATCGCCGCCGCGCAGTTCTACCTGTTCGAGATCGGCCTGCGTACGTGGGGGAGCTCCGAGGCCGCTCCGGCGTTCCAGGGCCTGTTCACCGTGGATGCGCTGGCCGGCTACCGTCTCCAGCCGGGCGCCCGCATACGATTCGTCACGTCGGAGTTCGACACCGAGATCGCGATCAACCGGAGCGGCGTTCGCGACGACGAAGAGCTCGGCCCAAAGCAACCCGAGGAACGCCGGATTGCCATCCTCGGCGATTCGCTGGTGCTGTCGGTGCAGGTGCCGTTCACGCAGACCTTCGGGGAGCTGCTCGAGCGGCGGTTGAACGCGCGGCAGTCGCGATACCGCTACCGCGTGATCAATGCGGGCGTGCAGGGGTACGGCCCAGTCGAGGAGCTGTTCTTCTTCCGGAGCGTGGTGGTCCCGCTTCAGCCCGACATCGTCCTCGACACCTTGTTCGTCGGCAATGACGCGGAGGAGGCCGTCACGTCAGCGCCGCGCCTCGCGGGCACGGCGCGGCCGCTCTCCGAGACGTTGCGCGAGGACGCCGCGACCCGCGTGCGACGGCTCGTCCGGCGCAGCATGGTCCTGCAGATCCTCCGCTTGCGCGCGGTCGCCGTCAGCGAGCGGTTCTCCGGCTGGCTCGTGGCGCCCGAAGCGCCGCTCCAGAGCTACGCGGAGCACCCCGCCCCGCGGATCGCCGAGGGGCTCGCGATCGTGCGGCGCTCGGTCGAGGCCATCCGCGACGAGGCCTCGGCCGCCGGGGCACGCCTCGCCGTGGTCCTGATGCCGGCGCGCTTCCAGGTGGACGACGCGGACTATGGACGGCTGCGGGACGTCGTGGCGCAGTCCGGCGGACAGTTGCGGCGCGACGCCGCCACCGAGCGGTTCGACCGCACCCTTGCCGACACGGGGATCCCGCGGTTCGACGTACTCCCGGCGCTGCGGCGCGCACTGCCGGGGCCCGATCTGTTCTTCCAACAGACGGCGCACCTGACGCCTCGCGGGCATGAAGTCGTCGCCGAAGCGCTGGATCAATTCCTCGAGCAGTCCGGGTTGCTCGACGAGCGCCCGGTCAGTGTGATGGGACGCTGACGGCCGGTGTTCTTCAACTCCCTCCACTTCGTCTGGTTCTTCCTCGTCGTGTACGCGGTCTACCGCCTGCTGCCGCACCGGCCGCAGAATTGGCTGCTGCTCGTCGCGGGCTACTACTTCTACGCGGCGTGGGACTGGCCCTTCCTCGGGCTGCTCCTGGCGTCCACGATCGTGGACTACTCGTGCGCGCTCGCGATGGGCGACCTCACGATGCTGTTCGGCAACTTCGGCGGGGCGGAATTTCTTTATTTCCAGTTCTGAAGGATCTCGCAGCCAGTGCCTGGCTCGAGCGCAATCGGCGGGCCGCGCTCGACGCGGAAGAACGGCTCTTCCGGGCGATCGTCCTCAGACGGGCCGCGTCGGATGTCCGGATGTGGGTTGTCACGCGGTACAATGCGAGGATCTACGTGTTCGACTGGACGATGAACCGGCAGGGACCGGGCGGGGCTCGAGGAGAGGCTTGATGATAGGGGACCGGACACTGCTGGTGAATCCGCCGCTCGTGGGCGGCATCGCGTTTACGCGCCAGGGTCGGTGCCAGGAACGCGAGGAAGTGCTGGGGACGACCAAGCCGCCGCTCACGCTGGCGTTGCTGGCCTCGCTCCTGCGCGACCGGGGACACTCGGTGCGGCTCGTGGACCTGACCGCCACCCGGAGGAGCGTGGACGACCTCATCGCCGCGCTCGACGCCGAGGGCTTCCGGCCGACGCTCATTCTGTTTCCCAGCACCACGCCGACGCTCGACGCGGACGTCGCCGCGATGGCCCGTCTGAAGACGCACTACGGCGCGCCGCTCTTCTGCTTCGGCCCCCACGCCTCGACGACCCCGCGGGCGTCGATGGAGCGTGCGGCGGCTGTGGACGGGATGTTCGTGGGCGAGCCGGAGGACGGGGCGATTGCCCTGGCCGCCCTCGACTCGCTCGACGAGATCGACACGATCGCAAGCCTCACCTATCGACGCGGCAACGAGATCGCCCCTCACCGCGCACACGGGTCCTTCACCGGTTTTCTGAACGCGCCGATGCCGGCCTGGGATCTGCTCGACCTGTCGAAGTACCGCCTGCCGCTCGTGGACCGGCCGTACGTCATCCTCGAAACCTCGCGCGGGTGCCCCTACACGTGCGATTTCTGCGTGGCGCCCATCCACCAGGGCTACAAGTTCCGCGAGCGCAGCGCCGCGGCGCTCGTCGGCGAAATAGAGCGCGTGGTGCGCGAGCACGGTGTGAAGTTCTTCTACCTGTGGGGGGACACCGTCACGCTCAACGTGAAGTCGTTCAGCGCGATCTGCGAGGAGATCATCGCCCGCAAGCTCGACGTGCAGTGGTTCGGCAACGCGCGCGCCGACAACTTGCAGGACCCCGCGTTCGTGGACCGGCTGAAGCGATCGGGCTGCTGGATGCTGGCGCTCGGAATCGAGACCGCATCGGACGAGACGCGCAAGGACATGATGAAGCGTCTCGAGAGCATCAAGATCCGCAAAGCGCTGCAGAACATGCGCGCCGCGGGGATCAGGTCGTTCGGCTTTTTCATCTTCGGCTACCCCGGCGAAACGCCGGAGGCGCTCGAGCGCACGACCAACTACGCGATCGATCTCGACCCGGACTTCGCCAACTTCTACCCGGCGGTGCCGTACCCGGGGACGGAACTCTACGCCAAGGCCAAGCGTAACGGGCTGCTGGTCAGCGAGGATTGGACGCGGATGGAGTATTCGTACTACGTCATGGCAGGCAACGGGCTCAACGAGCAGGTGGTCATGGACGCCATCAACCGCGCGAAGCGCCGGTTCTTCCTGCGCCCGGGCTACGTGGCGCGGCACGCCGGGGATCTCGCGAAGCTCGCCACCAGCAAGTGGGGGGTCGCCTGGCAGATCGGTTCACGGATGCTGCTCGGCACGAAGGTCGTGGACGCAGTGAAGTAGGGCCTTGCCGCTCCTCAAGAGGACCAGCCGCGCGCTCTCGGCCAAGCTGACGCGCGTCACGCTCGACCGCTTCGTGACGGCCCACGCGAGCGGCGGCCTCACCCTCGACATCGGCGCACAGAACGGCCCCTACGCCGCATCTTTCCCCCGTCGCATCGCGCTCGACATCCGTCGAGGCACGGGCGTGCAGGTGCTCGGCGACGCCCAGGCGCTCGGGCTCGCCGACTCCGTGTTCGACGTCGTCTTGTGCACCGAGGTGATCGAGCATCTTCCGGAACCGCAGAAGGCGATCGACGAGATGTTCCGGGTGCTCAAGCCGGGAGGAACGCTGCTGCTGACGACGCGGTTCCTGTTCCCGATACACGACGCGCCGCACGATTACTTCCGCTTCACGAAGTACGGGCTGCGCTACCTGCTGCGCAGGTTCGACATTCTCGAGCTGCAGGAAGAAACGGACAGCCTCGGCGCTATCGCCGTTCTGCTGCAGCGGCTCGGCATGCAGGCAGAGACCCTGGGCCAATCACCGCTGCGTGCCGGCTGGCTCGTGGCCGCGCGGATGGTGCGGCCGTTCTCGTTCCTCATCACCCGCGAGTACGGGGACTCCCGGCGGCTCTTGCCTGAGAAAGGGATCATGACGAGCGGCTACCACGTCGCGTGCCGGAAGGCGCGGCCATGATCGGGGGAGAGCGAAGGATGCCGGCTCGGTATTCCATGCCGGGCGGACTCGCGGACTAAGAACATGGTGCAGCACGCAATGGACATTTTCATCGACCCACGCTTCGAGGCCGTGTACCAGCAGCACCCGCTCGTCCTCGTGGACGTCGGAGCCAGAGGCGGCCTGAAGCGCAACTGGTCGTCTGCCGAACGCCACCTGCGCCTCCTCGGCTTCGAGCCGGACCAGCGCGAGTTCAGCCGTCTGGTCGAAAAAGCTCGAGGACAAGAGAAGTCGAAGGCGTTCTTCCACGTCGCCCTTCACAATCGCCGCGGCCCCATCTCGCTCTACGTCGCGCAGGACCGCGGCTTGAGCTCGATCTTCGAGCCGAACCGGGCGTTTCTCGACACCTTCCCAGAGGCCGAGAGGTTCAACATCACCGATGTTCAGCAGGTCGAGGCCGACTCCCTCGACAACCAGCTCCGGGCGCACAACATCAACGACATCGACTTCATCAAGGCCGACACGCAGGGCAGCGAGCTGTTCGTGCTCGAAGGCGCCAGGGAGGCGCTGGCGGCCTCCGCCGTCGGCGTGGAAGTCGAAGTCGAGTTCACGCCTGTCTACACGAACCAGCCGCTCTTCGCCGAAGTCGATACGTACATGCGGGGCCTCGGGTATCTGCTGTTCGATCTGCGGCCCTGCTACTGGAAGCGAGCCGTCGGGCGCGCGGCCGGTGGTGCCTACGGACAGATCATCTGGGCGGACGCCCTTTACTTGAAAAGCGTGCCCGCGCTGCGGGCGGCCGTCGCAACGCTGCCGGCCGAAGTGCAGACGAGCAAAGCGCTCAGGGCGATTTCCGTCGCGTTGCTCTACGGCTACTACGACTACGCACTCGAGATCACCCGGGACTCCGGCGGCGTGCTCACGCCCGATGAGCGGACGGCGATCGAGCATTCGATACGCCAGCGCGGTGAACGGCACGATCCCCTGGCCAGGCTCCCAGGCAGACGCCAGCTGGCGGGCGCACTGCGCCGCATGTGGAAGCGATGCCGGCTGCCCAATGAAGGCTGGTCCGTCAGCGACGCGGGAATCGGGAATCTGGACTGACCGAGTGTCCGGACTCGCTCGATGACCGCAGGGCGAGCGGGTCGGTGGGCGGCTCCGGCGCCGTGTCGATTATCTCGCCCGCCATCTCGACCCGGCTGGGTTCGGACGCCCGGACCGGAACGGCCTTGCGAGACAAGGCGCGGCTGCGAATGTCACGCAACACACGAAGCTCACCCGCGTGGAAGAAGCCGGCTGACGACAGAACGAGCGCGTACACGGCGACCGTCGCGACACCCGCGAGAACGATACCGGCGACAGGCGGCAAGGATGCGGGCACGATGCGGCTGGCCACGACATACCCCGCCACCCCCGCTATGGCGATGCGCAGCAGCCGGCTCCACTCATATCGAATCGGATAGACGTACCACGAGAAGGCCACCGTGACGGTGGCCAGCGTCGCGTACGACAGCGTGTTTGCCCAGGCGGCTCCCAGCATGCCGAAGCGAGGAATCAGCAGCGCGTTGGCGAGCAGGCTCACCGCCGCCGCGGTGCCAGTCGCCAGAGGGTACAGCTTGGTGCGCTTGGTGATCACGAGCCCGATGGACCCCACCAGGTAGACTCCCTGGAACATCACGCCGAGTGCGATCCAGGGCGTCACCGCCGCGGCCGCATGAAATTCCGCGGTCGTAAAGAGGCGGACGACGCCGGGGGCAATCGCGCAGAGCCCCGCCACGAAGAGCACGAGCAGCGCCACGACGTAGGTGGAGACAGTGCTGTAAATGCGTCTGGCATCCGGCTCGCGCATCAGCGCAAGAAAGAAGGGCGTCCAGGCGGACTCGAAGGCGCTCAGGAAGAACTTCAGAGCCAGCCCGAAGCTGGCGCCGATGGAGTAAAGGCCGACGTCGCGGAGAGTGGCGAACGCATTCAGGAAGTACCGATCGGCGAACCCGATGATCTGGTGGGCGACGCTGTGCGGAACGCGCGGCAGGCCGAACCCGAGTGCCTCGCGAATGACGTCGCGCGAGAACACTGGCCGGATGAGCGGCGCAAACCACCGTATCAGAATCGTCGTGAAGATCGCGGTGACGATCACGTCGGCCACGACGACGCCGACGACGCCCATGCCCGCCCAGATGACCAGCGTCAGCCGCGCGACGATCGTACCGGCCGACCGGACGAACGCGAGCGCGATGAACTGACCCGATTTCTGGCCGATCCTCAATACCTGGAACGGGATGAAGTAGAACCCCGCGACGAACGTATTGCCAACTGTGAGAGCGACAAGGAGGCCGTGGCCCGTGGTCCCGAAAATCCGCGCGCTCAGCCAGTCGGCCGACAGCAGGGCGCCTACGAGCAGCGTCCCGTTGACTGTGAGGAGGAAGAAGAAGATCGTGCTCGCCAGCCGCTGGCGCGCCGGTTGATCGGCGCAGTCGTAGTACAGCCGCATGAAGGCGGTATCAACACCCCAGCGAAACAGGACTTTCGTGACCGCCTCGATGGTCAGGAGCATCGTGATGATGCCGTAGTCCGATGGCGTGAGATAGCTGGTGAAGACCGGCAGCAGGAGCAGGCTGATCAGCGACGTGGCGACGTCGCCAAGGCCGTAGATGACCAGGTTGCCGAACAGGTTCTTGATGCGTGCCAGCACAGAGCAATTGCTCGAGGGATGCTACAGCCGAAGGCCTCCGATGATTGACGAAGGCTCCATAGACCGGGTCATCGCCGAAATTTGCGCCGCCCCCTCCAAATTCCAAGGCTGACCCTCAGAACCACTTACGATACTCTGGACGGCGGTATCGTGACAGTGATTCTCCTGCTCTGGCGCAGCACGATCGGTCTTTTTGTTGGCGCGCTTGCGGGTCTGGCCGCTCTGACCCTGGGCTACGGGCAGAACCCCGGCATCACGATGGAGATGGATAGGGGCGCATCCGCCGTCGTTGCCGGCCTCTATGACGTCGAGCGCGTGGGTCAGGAAACCTACGCGTGGACGCGGCGCGACGCCACGCTCACCCTGCCCGGACTCGACCGCCGCGCCGAGTGGTACTGTACCGTCCGGGTTCGCGGCGGCCGCTCGGATGTCTCGACCCTGCCCGAGGTCGTCATGTCGGTCGATGGCGTGATCGCGGCGACACATCAGACCACGAACGAGTATCAGGACGTCACGGTTGTCCTGCCGCCGAGGCCCCTGACACCCGGCGCGACTGTCACGCTGACCTCCTCCAACACGGTGATACCGGGCCCATCCGACAAGCGCACGCTTGGCGTGATGGTGGATCGGTGGGCGTGCGCGCCCGCGGCCGCGACGTTTGTGTGGCCTCCCCGCCGGATCCTCACGACGGCCGCCCTGGGCGGAGCCGCGTTCGGTGCGGCCTTTGCGCTCATCGGCGCCGGCATGCTGGCGACGATCGGCGCCGCCGCCCTGCTCGCTGTCGCGCAGGCAGTCCCGCTCCGGTGGGAGTTCGGCATGTTCACCCCGTACCCCGAACGCGCGGCGTGGCTGGCGATCTGGATCGCCGGCCTGCTCGTCGTCTCTGTTCGCGCAGCCGAGTGGACCAGCGGCCGGCCTCTGCACACCGCGGCGCGCGTCGTGGCGGCAATCACCGCCGCCGTGTTGTATCTGAAGCTGCTGGCCCTGCTGCACCCCTCGAAGCTGCTCATCGACGTCGTCTTTCACGCGCATCGCCTGCAGTGGATCCTCGACGGGCGGTTCTACTTCACGCAGCCGATGCCGAGCGGGGTGCAGTTCCCCTATGCGATCGGGTTGTATGTGTTCTCGGCGCCGTGGACGCTGCTGACGGACGATTACGTCCTGCTCCTCAGGATCGTGGTCAGTGCGGCGGAGGCCATCGGCGGTGTGCTGCTGTACCTGCTGATTTCCCGCGTGTGGGGCGATCGGCTCGTCGGCGTGGCCGCCGCCGTCCTGTTCCACCTGGTCCCGCGGACGTTCGAGATCGTGGGCAACGCCAACATGACGAATGCGTTTGCCCAGTCAATGGCGCTCGTGGTGCTTTCTTGCGCGATCCTCTGGCCGCTGCAACGGCGCGATTGGCGCCAGGTGACCGGGCTGACGCTGCTGACGGCTGGCGCGCTGCTCTCCCACATCAGCACGCTGACGCTGCTCATGGCCATCCTCGCTGCGCTGGCAGCGTTCTACTGGTGGAGGGGTGGACCGGAGCTGCGGGCATCCGCGCGCTCGATCCTGACCGCGCTCGTCGTCGCGGTTGTGGTTTCGGTGGCCCTGTATTACGCGCACTTCGGCGACGCATACCGAACGGCGGCGCGCGTGCGCGCCGGCTCACCAGCCGCTGCGACCGGCGGAGCGCCGCAGTCAGGCACAGATGGTGCGCCGGGCCCGCAGGTCACTGCGCAGGGGGCTGCCAGGACGGGGCTGCCGTCCAAGATCACGGAAGCCGCGAAGCTGAGCGTGGCGGCGGTGGGCTGGCCGATCTTCGTGCTGGCGATCCTGGGCGCGGTGCGCTTCTGCCGGGAGGGCCTGCGCGACCGCCTCGGCCTGGCGGTTGCGGCGTTGGGCATCACCTACGTTGTCTTCGTGACGAGCGTCGTGCTGATGCCGGTGGAGCGGTCGTTCCAGCGGTATGCCGCCGAGTTCATCAGCCGCGTCACGCTCGCCACGTATCCGGCGATGGTGGTACTCGCGGCGCTTGGCGCGGTCTGGGTCTGGCGCGCAGGATGGGCAGGGCGGACGGTCTCAGGTGCGCTCGTGCTGGCGGCAGGCTACCTCGGCCTCGCGTCGTGGATCGAGTGGCTGCGGTGAGAAAAACCGCTGCGATATTCGGGCCTCAGCGGGTCAGCTCGAGAATACGTCCAGCGGCCTTGACGCGGGTGGCCACATCGCTGCTTCCGAGCAGCGCCCGTAGCGTGGCGAAATCGGAGGCGACGCGCTCGACGAGCACGCCGGTTGCAGCCTCTCGAATGCCTATGTTGCCGTCGCGCATCAAGGCGTCCAGGACGCTCTTGGCGAGCGGCTGGTCGTACGGGGCAATCAGCCGCGCCGCCTCCAGGCGGACGACCGGATCGGGGTCACTTGTCAGGGTCCGCACCAGGCTTTGCCACAAGGTGTCCGGCTGGGATGCCAGTTCCCGGGCCGCGGCCACCCGGATCGCCGCATGCTCGCTGGCGGCGATGTCGGTGAGCAAGGGCAGTCCGCTCGAGTCGTTCAGACGAAAGAGCGCGCCTGCCGCTTTCAGTTTGACCATGAAGATCTGGTCGTTGAGCAGCGGCCTGAGCTGAGGAATCGCCTCGGTCGCGCCCAACCGACCCAGGGCGTCGGCTGCCGCCGCGCGGTTCAGATCATTCTGATCCGACAGAAGTGCCTTCAGATGGGGCACCGGCAGCTTGCTCCCGCTGTCGCCGAGCGCGTCGATGATTGGAGTCTTGCTGCCCGGAAAGGACCCAAGCTGGGCGATCAGTATGTTGACCGCCCGCTCGTTGCCCATCGACGCGAGCGCGCGCGTTTCGCCAAACCCATTGGAGAACGCCGCCAGCTCGAGGCTGGCCGCAGCCTCCTGGTCGCCATCAGCGGCGAGCGCCTTCAGTGCCTCGAGCGCCGCCTTCGCATTAGGCTGCTTCCCGCTCGACTCGGCCAGCATCGCGCGCGCCACTCGCCGCAACACGTAGGCGTCATCAACCCTCCGGCTGCCGAGCCACTTCTCATAAGTGTTCAGCCCGGCTGACGCCCCGCCCCGTGCGAGATCAGCGTCCACAGCCAGAACAAGCGCGGCGGCGCTGTGCTGGTCCCGTGCGAGCGCCTGCCAGGCGATGAGCGCCGCGCCAGCGGCATCCCCCTTTGCGAGCAACGCCCAGCCTTCGGCGAGAATTGCGGCCCCGGCAGGCGCGGGCACCTGATCCTGCGCAGTCACCGCGACCGGCAGCGCGGCGGCGAATAGGGCAATCGCTAAGAGGACAACTCGAAACAGCATGAATCTAGGAACGGAAGGCCTGATCTCGTTCAACGGACGGTTGGTTCCGAGAGGAACATTGGAGTACGAGAGGGGTCGCGCCGCCGGGGGCGGCGCGACCCTTGGACCTTACGGCGCGCGGCCCGCGCGGGGTAGCCAGCCGCCTCTGATGCAGACGCCACCACCGATAGCCGCAAACGGATCGGATCCGGTGCAGCCACCCGCGCTCGGCACCCAACCCCCGCCGACGCAGATGCCGCCGCCAATGCTCGCAAACGGATCGGAACCGCTGCAGGCACTGCTTCTCCCCACAACCCAGCCCCCGTTGACACAGGTGCCGCCGCCGATCGAAGCAAACGGGTCAGACGTCGAGCAGCCGCTCGCGGGCGGAACCGGTGCTGCTGGCGCTGGCGTTGGCGCCGGCGCCGAGCCCCGGGTCAGCGGATGACCCGGCGGCAACCATCCGCCATTCACACACACCCAGCCCGAAGCTGGCGCCCCCGTGGTGCATCTGGACGAGGGCGGCGGCGACGAGGGGGGCGGCGAAGAGGGCGGCGGCGGAGCGGGACTCCCGGATCCCCCTGGCCGCCACCCGCCATTGATACAGGTTCCGCCGCCAATTGACACGAATGGGTCAGGCGTCGAACATCCGCTGCTCGATGTGCCGCCCGACGGCGGCGGCGTAGTTGGCGGCGGTGGCGGTGGCGGCGACCCGCCGGAGCCGCCGGACGCGACGATCTGGCTCGTGACGCCGCGGAAATCCCGCGAATACGCGACATCCCACTGGTTCGTGCCCGGGCGCGCGGAAATAAGCGGATGGAAGGACCCGGACCTGGCTCCGTTAGTGATGAGATGAAAACCGGAGGCGGGTGCTCCGCTGCCCGTCACTTCAACTGCCCCGATCTCTAACGTATCTCTGTCCGAGCTGACGGCCAGGAAGGTCCCGGTGCTGGGATTAAAGGCGAGCCCTAACGACTGGTCGAATCCCAGTCGGTCCGTGACGAAGTTCGTGGCGAGCTGCGTGCCGTTCTGATCGAACGTCGCCGTCATCGTTCCGGGGTGCCGCGCCCACGCCAGCACGTACTGGCTGGTCGAGTTTACATCGATCGCCGTGGCAAAGGTGCCCGCCGAGAATCCAAACGTCGTGCGACCGGAAATGGCGCCGTCCGAGGCTCGGATCCGGCGGAACGCGGCAAACGCGCCGCTGCCGCCAAAGCCCGTGTATACGAGCCCGAATTCGTTGGTCGCCGCGTTCCACGCGAGCGCGGGGTCGCGGCTGCCGCCCGGGTTCTCGAGCTGCATCACGCCGCCCGCCGGTACCCCGTTGGTGTCCACGAAGCGCCCGCGAACGCCGTATTGGAGCGTCCGCCAGGCGACGAGGAATCGCCCGCTCGTTCGAGAGTACGCCATCGCCGGCCCGGTTTCGTGCCACGTGCCGCCCTGCTCACCGTCCGAGATCAGCTGGATACCGGACACCAGCCGGCCGGGCGCGTTATACGAGACGAGCCGCCCGAACACATAGTTGGTGTTGCCGACGTTGTGGTTCCACGTCACAAGGAAGCCGCCCTGACCGCCAGCGCCGTTGCTGACATGCGGGCTGTACTCGGCTCGGGGAAAATGTCCCCAAGTTGCGCTGTCGTTCATCATGATGGTGAAGCCAGAGGTTACGGGGTACCCCGAGCTGTTGACGAACACCCCATAGATGGGACCATTCCCGACCAACTCCAGATAGATGTCATGGACCGGGTCGTACGACGTATCGGTTCCGCGCATGATGCCCCCCGGTTCGAGCGCCGGGATTGAACCGCCCACCCGAGACAATTGGGCGGACGCCGGCGCCGGCGAGCAAAGCAGGGCGGCGGCAGCGCTGCCAAGAACCACCGAGCGAACAAACCTTAGTTTCAGGCGGACAGCAACGCTTCGTCTCATGGTAATGCGAACCTTTCCCAAGACTGGACGCAGGATTCCCAGAAAACTTACTTCAAGCTCGTAAGTCCTTATCGGCCAGTGGGAGCTAGTGCTGTAGCCAAAGTCGGTGCGTAATTATACTCATTGAGGCCTGAATCAGCAAGGATTATCGTGTGAGTTATCAGGGCCAGCTTGAGAATATGCGGCGGCCTTGACACCCTTCCGCCGCCCACCTGCTAACGTCGTCGTCCCGCGGCCGCTCCGGAACAGGCGAACAGCCATGGGGTACAATCCGCCGGATCCGATGCTTTGCACATGATGGGCGGTTCCCACGGAACACGAACTGCACGCGGCGCCTGGCTCTGGGGTGCGCTGATCGTCGTTCTCATGGCGCTTCGCCTGCCGTCACTCGTCCAGCCCGCAGGCGGCGACCAGGGTCTGTATGGCTACGCCGGCCAGCGCATTCTGGCCGGCGACGTGATGTACCGGGACATGTGGGACCAGAAGCCGCCGGCCATTGCGTTCATCTACGCGTTGCTCTGGCGAGTCTGGCCCAGTGAGGCGGTCGTTCCCGCCGCGGACCTGGCTGCCGCCGCCACCGTCGCGGGGCTGCTCATCGTGCTCGGCCGGCGCCGCTCTTCCGCGAACGTCGGTTTTGGCGCGGCAGCTCTCTTCCTGCTTTTCGGCGACCCGTACCTTCAGAGGCTGAGCGGGATCTACGTCCGCGGCCAATGCGAGCCGTTCATGGCCCTGGCCGTTACGACGAGCCTCGCGCTGCTGGCTCATCCCGCGAGGCGACGGCCACATCTCGTCGCAGCGGGTGTGGCGCTCGCGGTGGCGTTCTGGCTGAAGTACAACGCCGCTGCATACGTTCTGCCCGTGGGGCTGGCGGCATGGGCGTGGAGTCGCGACACGGCTCGTGACTGGCGGTCCGCTCTCGGCGACGTCGGTTGGATTGGACTCGGCTTCGGGATCGTGGCGACCGTCGTCATCGCTTCTTTCACCGTGAACGGCGCGCTTTATGACTTGCGCCTCGCGACGATCGACTACAACCTCCGCTACTCGAACGAGACCTACGAGAGTTCCGCGACCGTGCTGCGCTACGTCTCCACCTTTCCCATCGGACGAGCCAGGGTGGACGTGCTCTGGTTCCTGGGCGGGCTGGGGGCGCTGCTGATCGCGCGGCGGGCTCGGTCGAACAGATCGACGCTCGTCATTTTGGGCTGGCTCCTGGCGGCGGTGATCTCGATTGCGATCAATGGCAGCCGCGGTCTGCCGAACTATTTCGTGCAGGCCAACCCAGCGCTGGCGCTGGCCGCCAGCGCCGGGTTCGCGACACTCGTCGCGTACGGCAATGGCGTGCGTTCCGTGGTCGCCGCACTCCTCCTCGCTGCGATGTGGCGAGTCGGGTCAGACGAGCCGGTGTGGGGCCTGCGCCTCGCGTCGCTGCCGGGCCTCGTGGAGAACGTCCGGTACGATCTCCAATATGTGCGCGGCCGGGTCGATCGCGACACGTACCTGCGGCGCTTCAAGGGCCAAAAGCACGACGCGCTCGAAATCGACCAATTGGTGCGTTACGTTCGCGCGACAACTGCTCCTGCCGATCCGATCTTCGTGTTTGGATTCTCGGGCGGCAGCGTCTCCTGGAAGAGCGAGCGAGCCAGCTCGTCCCGGTTCTTCTGGAGCAGGCCCGTGATCATCGAGTTCGCCGCAGACCGTCCAGGCTACGGATCGGCCGGCCTGCTGGCGGACTTGCACCTCCGGCCGCCGGCAGTCGTCGCGCTGCAGAAAGAGGAGTGGCGCTCGCACGATTTCTTTATGAGCAACGACCGGCTGCGGACCTGGCTCGAGGCCGGGTACGTCATCGATCGCGAGACGTCGATGTTTTCGGTGTGGCGCAGGAAGCGCTGAGGGTAAAACGGAATGACGAAGGGGTGGCGGATCTCGGCGCCAAGGAGCGAGTCGAGCATTGGTATACTGGGCTGCTGGAGCCGAAAACGACCGCAATGACCCTTCTCGAGAGCCCATGCTGTCGCTCGTAGTACCGGTCTACAAGAACGAGGATAACCTGCCGCGCCTCTTGCGCGAGCTCGACGCCTTCGCGCAGCGGCTGAACGACGACTTAGAAGTTGTCTTCGTGGTCGACGGCAGCCCGGACGCATCGCTTCGACTCCTGCAGGAGCGCCTGCCCGCGTGGTCCGTGCGAACCCAGCTCATTGAGCTCAGCCGAAATTTCGGCTCATTCGCCGCCATGGCTGCCGGCCTGGGCAAGGCGGAAGGCGAGTACATCGCCGTCCTCGCCGCCGATCTGCAGGAACCCCCCGACCTCCTGCTGGAGTTTCACCGTGTCCTGAATTCCGGCGAGGCAGACGTCGTGCTGGGGCATCGCACCGGACGGGCCGATCCGTGGTGGTCCCGGGTACTGTCGACTTCCTTCTGGAGTCTGTACCGGCGTTTCGTCGTCGGGGACATGCCGAGGGGCGGGATCGACGTGTTCGGCTGTACTCGTCAAGTCCGCGATCACCTCGTGCAGTTGAAAGAGGTCCATACAAACCTGATCGCGCTGATCCTCTGGCTCGGCTTCCGGCGCAGGTTCGTGCCATACGAACGTCGCGCGCGCCAGGAGGGGCGGAGCGCCTGGACCATCGGGCGCAAGTTCCGCTACGCGCTCGACAGCGTCTTCAGCTTCACCGACCTGCCCGTCAGGGCGCTCCTCTTCCTTGGCGCCGCCGGCATGACCTTCGCCATCGTCGCGGGCGTCACGGTTCTGGTCATGTGGTCGATCGGAAGGGTACCGGTCCTGGGCTACACGCCGCTGATGCTCGTGATCACGTTCTTCGGCGGGCTGACCTCGCTGGGGATGGGCATCATCGGACAGTACGTGTGGCTGTCGCTGCAGAACTCCCGCGACCGGCCGAACTTCATCATCAAATCGGCCCGGAGCTTCGAGCGCCGGTCCGAGCCGCCGCGCCACGAAGCCGAAGGCGTGTGACCGGGGAATGACGCGCTAGCCGCGGATCGAGGCCAGGAACTCGTCGTAGTCGCGGATGTAGTCGTCCGGATCGTAATGATCGGACGCAAAGACGAGGAGCAGCGCGTCGGCCGAATACTTGTAATGCACCGCCCAGATCAATGGAGGGAGATACAGGCCGACGTTCGGCGCGTCGAGCACGACCTCCTCGCTGTTCGTGCCGTTGTCGATGACGACCGCCAGGGATCCGCAAGCCGCGATGAGAAACTGGTGGCACTGGCGATGCGCATGTTCTCCGCGGACATCTTTGCCCGGCACGTCGAACACCATGAAGTAGCGCTTTGGCGCAAACGGTATCTGCGACGAGAACTCGCCTGCTGAGAGGCTGCCTCGAAGGTCCTCGGTGAGCAGCAGTCGGTGGAGTGTGGCACCGGCGATCGACGTCTCCGTGACCTCGCTGTCACGGCCTGGGACCATCTCGGTCCGAGCGTCCTTCGGCCGACGGCTGGTGTCGGCGTATCCGACAATACGCGCCGGGTTTCCGGAAACGACGGCTCTCGGCGGGACGTCGTGCGTGACGACCGATCCGGCGCCGACCATCGCACGCACGCCGATGCGCAGGCCGGGAAGAATGGTCGCGCCTCCGCCGATCGACGCTCCTCGTCCGACGTGGGTCTGGAGAACCGCCGGCTGGTAGTGCTTGCTTTTCGGGTACTTGTCGTTCGAGAACGTCGTGTTCGGCCCGATGAACACGTCATCGGCGATGCGCACGCCATCCCAGAGCTGGACGCCGCACTTCACCGTGACGCGATCGCCGAGCACGACGTCGTTCTCGATGAAGACGTGATCGCAGATGTTGCAGTCCTTGCCGATGGTTGCACCTGGCAGGACGTGGGCGAAAGCCCAGATCCGGGTGTCCTGGCCAATGGCGGCGCTCTCACAAAGGGCCTGAGGATGGACGAAAAAGTCGGTGGCGCGCGTGGTGTCTTCGGGCATGTGAGGTGGGCCGATCGTAGCTTGGGTGCGCGCTGCTGGCAATCGCGGACGGCAAGAGGAACAGCACGCCTCATATGATACTAACAGGCTCCGATGATGATCGATCCTCCCGGTTCCGGGCCAGCCCGATATCGCTACATCCTGAACGCGGCGCTGCTGGCAGTGGCTGTCGGCGCCCTCCTCCTACGCTCAGTGTCTATTGCGGAGCCGCTTGGGATTGACCAGAGCCTCTGGGCGTCCGCCGTCAAGGGGATGTCCCGAGGCCAGTTACTGTACCGCGACGTGTGGGAGCAGCGGCCCCCTGGCATCTACTTCGTCTACCTCCTTGCGTTCCACATTTTCGGCTGGACGGCGGCCGCCGTCGCGTGGATCGACATCCTCGCCGCTGCGGCCACCACGCTGCTGCTCTTCGCAATCGCGCGGAAGCTGAGCGGCAGTACTACGGGCGCACTCGCGGCTGCTCTCTACGCTCTGCTCACCATGCCTGCATGGCTGTACCGCCATAGCGGCTTTCTCGAACGCAGCGTGTGCGAGACCTTCATCGTCGTCTGCGTCGGCCTCGGAGCCTGGTGCGCCGTGAATTTCCATGAGCGGCGGTCGCTGATTCTCGCCTTCGGACTCGGCCTCTGCGCGGGAGCGGCCATCGTGCTCAAGCCCAACGCGGGCCTGTACCTGCCGGCGCTGATGCTGTGGATGGTGATCTATGCGCAACAGTCGCCGCCTGCTGACGGCGCGCCACTCGTCCATGCGCTCGGCGTCGCCGCGCTCGGCGCTCTAATCTTGCCGGGATTGACAGTCCTGTGGCTCTGGCGTCTGGATCTTCTGCACGAAGCCGGCATCGCCGTGGTGGACTTCAACCGTTTCTACGTCGGACAAGGATTTACGCCCGCCGGCTACGCGCTCGACTTTTCGAAAGCCGTCTTCCTGAGGATGAAGACCGACCCGCTCTGGCTTGCCGGAGCGATCGGCGCCATCGTCGTGCTGTGGGATTTGGCGCGGACGCGCAGGCTCTCGCCGCTCGCCGGGCTCGCCGCCATCTGGGGCGGGGCGGCCGCGCTGGTCATCGTCGTCAACGGCGCCCGACTGTTCAACAGCTACTTCATCCAGGCGTTCCCGCCGCTGGCCGTGCTCACCGCGTGGCTCCTGACCGAGGGGATGCGCGGGTCGCGCGTTCGCCGGCTTGTCGCTGCAGCGACGGGCCTGGCCATGCTCGTGGTGCTTGCTCAACGGCACTACCCGGCGAATGTGATGGAGTCGGCCCGCGCGGACTTTGACTTGCTGCGCGGAAACGTAGATTCGACGGCGTATCTGGAGAGGTTCGGGGGGTATGCCAATAGCCGCGGATATTCAGCCAGGGCCAACGCCGAGCTTGCCGCCTACGTCCGGGAGCACACGGCGCCAGACGATCGTATCTTCCTGTTCGGGATCAGCGGAGCCGGCGTCTACTTCGCGTCCGATCGCCTCACGGCGCAGCGTTTCCTTCGGGTCAATTTCTTCGTGGCGACGGATTTCCCGGATCCGCGCTTCAGGCTGACGGCCGTGGCCGAGGAGCTCGCGGCAGAACGCCCGCGTTACATCATTTTCGAGCGGCTCAATTCCGCGTCCGACATGGGCAAGGCGGTGGACTCGCTCCCCCGGGATCCCACCGTCATCGAGCTGCTCGACGGGTATCGCCTGGAAACACAGATCGAGGATTTCACGCTGTATCGGCGAGTCGAGTGACCCGCGGTGGGGCTCTGGTCTTACGAACGGCAACTGACCATCTCTGGCGCAGCAGCACCCGAGATCAAGTTGACGGCGAGGTTAGACGCTCGCCTACATCCTTGCCGGGCCCCGGTCCCGTCCGGCGAGTTGTCGTCCACGATCACGAGTTCCAGCTCGATACCGTGCGCGGCGCAGGCCGCGAACACCGCGGTCACGATCTCGGCGATGCGCTCCCGCTCGTTGTGCGTGGGCAGGACCATCGTGGGATCGGCTATCATCGCGCGAGCCGCCGGCAAGCCGTCCATGCCGGTACTATAAGTCAGCCGGTACAGATCTCCTCATGCCTCATGGCGCCGGGCGAAGCTTTCTCACGGCCCTCCTGATCGTGCTGGCCGGGGCCGCGCTTCTGCGCGGCGCCTGGCTCACGGCCGATCCCCCCACACGCCCCCCGGAGGGGATCGTCTGGCACGACGAGGGCGCCTGGGTCCACAACGCCCGCAACCGCGCCCTCTGGGGCGCGTGGCGCACCGACGAGTGGAACCCGGTCTTCATCGCGCCTGTTTTCACGGGACTCGAGTACGCGGCGTTTCGCGCCTTCGGCGTGGGCACGTGGCAGGCGCGCACCGTGCCGGTGGCCTCCGGGCTGCTCGCGGTGGCGCTCCTTGCGGCGGGGCTGGCGTCGGTGGCGGGACGGCGTGCGGCCCTGATTGGCGCCTGCCTGCTGGCGACCAACTACGTCTTCGTGATGTGGAACCGCGCCGCGCTGATGGAGTCCACGATGACGGCGTTCATCGTGGCGAGTTGGGCCGCGTACGCGCTGGCCGAGCGCCGGCCGGTGATGGGCCTGCTCGCCGGCCTCGCGGTGGTCCTCGCCTGGTTCACGAAAGCGTCCGCCGCATTTTTCGTGCTGGCGCTCGTCTCTGACGCCGTCGCGACGCTGTGGCTCACCTGGTCCGGCGGTCTTCGCGATCGGCTGGCCGTCACGCGGCCGTCGCCACAGGTCGCGCGCGCCGCCGCGTGGACCCTTTTCGGTGTCGGCCTGGGCGGTGCGCTGGCCCTCGCCGCGTTCGTGCTTCCACACTGGTCCGAGTACCGCTTCTATAACTGGCAGATCGCCGTCATGCGGAAGCCGGATTACGCGGTCCGCGCGCTCGTCGATCGCGCGTCCTGGCTGCCGATCGTGCACGACTATTTCACGCGGATGTGGCTCGTCACGGCCACTGGAGCCCTCGGACTCGTCGCGATCGCTGCGAGGTGGCGACGCGCGCGTCCGGCCGAGCGTCTGCTCGTGCTCTGGGTCCTCCTGGGCTTCGTGGAGCTCGTCGTGCACGACGCCGGCAACGAGCGGCGCTACGTGATGTTCATCCCGGCGCTCATCGCCTTGGCGTCGCTGCTGCTTGGACGGCCGGGGCCCGTCGTGCCGTCGCCGGCGGAGCTCGAAGGGCGCGCCCGGTGGGTGGCTCTCCCGCTCGTGTTGTTCCTCGCGTACCTCGTGCTCGGCAGCCTCGTCCGGCTGGCATTCCTGAACGAAGTCGGGCCCCCCGTGCGCACGTCGGCGGCGCTCGCGCTCGTGTCGGGCGCGCTCGTCGTCTGGCGCTGGCGCGCCATCTGTGGCTGGCTTTCGCGGCAGCGGATCGCCGCGCCGGCCGCCGTCGCGCTGACCGCCATCACGGTTGCCGGCGATCTGACACAGTACTGGCAGTGGGCGCGGCAGCGGACGACGCTCAATTACGAGGCCTCGGTGTCGCTTGGCCGGATCCTTCCCGAGGGAACGCTCGTGCAGGGAAAACTCGCAAACGGCCTGGCGCTCGACAACCGGATCCGCCCGATCTTCATCGGGCGCGGGTTCGGCAACTACGCCGACAGAAAGCAGCGGGACGATGTGCGATATGTTTTGACGTATATCGCCCCGCGCATCGGCTACGAAGGGCCGGTCATCACTGATGTGCTCGACGCGTACCCGGACCGCCGCGTCATCACGACGTTCGGCGTGGCGGAGACAGCCACCGGCCACGACCGGGCGGCACTCATCGACAAGTTTGGTTCGGGAAGAGAATGACCGGGCGTGCGCAGGATTGACCAACGCGCCATCAAGGAGCACGCGGATCGCCGGTTTCGATCGGAGTACGACTACGCGCTGTTCGAGTACTGTCGCAGCGCCAAGGTGATTGCGTTTCGCAGAATTTCCTCCAATTTCACCTTAGCGCGCGTGCAATCGCCGCTTCGGCCAGCGGCCCCATGACGGCGTAGCCCTTCGCGTTCGGGTGCAGATCGTCTTCGCTGAGCTCCGCCCTCAGGAGGCCGGACCCGTCCACCATTGCAGAGAAGTAGTCCAGGTACACGTCGCCGTGTGAAGCGGCGTACGACTTCATCCACTCGTTCAGCGCCTGAATGCGCGCGATCGGCCGTGTGGTGGTCTGGGGCACGGCAACGGGCGACGCGACGTGATACGCGCTCACCGGCGTCACGCTCGAGAACACGACGCGGATGTTGTGGACGCGCGCCAGCTCGCTCATCGTCGCGAGGTTGCTCTGGATCTCGTCGTTCGTGGTCGTTCCGGTATTGCCCGCGATGTCGTTCGTGCCGGCGAGGATGACGACGACCTTCGGCTTCAAATCCACGACGTCCCACCGGAACCGGAGCAGCATCTGCGGCGTCGTCTGGCCGCTGATGCCGCGATCGACGTACGGCTTACCGGGAAAGAACCCGCCGTAGCGCGGCTGCTGCCAGCCGTCCGTGATGGAGTCGCCCATGAAGACGACGCGCGCGGCGCCGCTCGCCGGCGCCGGCAGCGTGCGATTGGCCTCGCGGTAGCGGACGAGATTGGCCCAGTCCCGCAGCCTCGTGTCGTTGCGCATCAGGGCCGCGAGCGCCGTTGCCATCTCCGGGCACGCGGCAGCCGGAGTCGCGGGCGGCTCTGGAGCGGGGACCGCCTGAGCGGCCGGCGCGGGCGACGGCGCCTGCGCTGACGGCGTCTGGCCGCCGCCAACGGCGCCAAGCAGCAACAGGGTGGCGACAAGTGGACGTGGGGTCATGTCTACGCTCCTTGATCGGAGGATGATCGGCGGATGTTATGCGAAGTGTGCGTCAAATGCGAGGGACCGTGTGCGGACCGTGCGGACCGTGTGCGGAGCGCTCACCGTGTAAGAAACACCGTGGTCGAATGGAGTCCATCCAGCGGGGCCTTTTGCCAGACTTTCGCGTCGAACACGCAACCGTCGGGCGATCAGCCGTTTGCCGGACTCGCCCCCCTCCTCCGGTACGGCGCGTTTCTTGGACGCTATTGGCGCAGCTTTCGGACAGGAGCGAAACACGCATGAATGAGAGCCCAACGCCTCACGTGCACTTTTCACGAGCCCAGAAGTGGGATCTGTTCCGGATGACCGCTGCGGCGCTGGTGTCCACGGGATTCTTCGCCACGCCTGTTATGTTTTCAGACCGTGGTCACGCGGTTCCGACGCCGGCGGTGGCCGCACCTGCAGCGCAACGTGTCGAGCTTGTCACGACTGACGTCATCGCCACTGTCACGACACCGGAACTGCAGCTGCCCGCCCCTCGTGTGGTGCGCGCCGCAGCCGCAACCCGATCCCGCCCGCGCGCTCAGCGCACCTCAGGCAAACTGGCGCAGCACCTGTTCCCCGGGAGAGTCGCCCGCCTCATCGCGGGGGACGGCCGTTACGCTGTCCGCCCGTTCCCCACTGTCGAATTGGCCGAGCGCTGAGGCTCGGTTCAGTTCCCAGATATCCTGAGCCCTTGCGCCGCCGGACGTCCGGACGGTACACTCGCGCGAATCTTCGGATAGGAGGATCGTGCCGTGCCTGCCCTCGACCTCTGGTCAATGGCTTTCGTGTTCCTGCTGGCGACGTTCGTCGGCTTTCAGGTCATCCAGAACGTCTCGCGCCTGCTGCACACGCCGTTGATGTCGCTGACGAACGCGATTTCGGCGATCGCGGTGGTCGGCTCGATCATCATCGCGGGTGAACAGAAGACCATGTTCAGCACCGTTCTTGGCGCCGTCGCCGTCGCCGCGTCGATGACCAACATCGTCAGCGGCTTCCTGATCACGGACCGCATGTTGAAGATGTTCCGCGAGCGGAAGCCCCGTTCATGACTGTCGCCGCACACCTCACACAGGCGAGCTATCTGGCCGCGGCGGCGCTCTTCATCCTGTCGCTGCGCTGGCTGAACGCTCCGAAGACCGCACGCCGGGGCGTGGCGGCGGGGGTCGCCGGCATGGCGGCGGCGATCGTCGGGACGCTGCTTCACCCCGAGATCGTCAACTACACCTGGATCATCGTGGCGGTCGTCGTCGGGACGGCGATCGGCGTGCCGCTCTCGAGGGTTCCGCTGACGGCGGTTCCGCAGCGGACGGCGCTCTCGCACGCCTTCGGCGGCCTGGCGGCCGGTCTCGTCGGCACGGCGAAGTACTTCCTCTGGCTGCACGAGGGCGAGCTGACGACGTTCCGCATGGCGGCCATCGGCATCGAGATCATCCTCGGCTACCTGACGTTCACCGGCAGCCTGATGGCGGCCGGCAAGCTGATGGAGATCGTCCCCACGCGGCCGATGACGTATCGCGGGCAGAACTTCGTGAATCTGACCCTGCTGGCGATCGCCGCCGGCGCCGCGGTGCTCCTGCTCTTCCGTCCCGAGATGTGGCAGCTCTTCCCCGTGATCATCGTGCTCTCGCTGGCCTTCGGCGTCCTGATGATCATGCCGATCGGCGGCGCCGACATGCCGACGGTGATTTCGCTCTTGAACGCGTACGCGGGTCTGGCGGCAGTGGCGATGGGGTTCGCGCTCGAGAACAAGGTCCTCATCACGGCCGGGGCGCTCGACGGATCGTCCGGCCTCATCCTGTCGATCATCATGTGCCGCGCGATGAACCGGTCGTTCACGAACGTGCTCTTCGGCGCCTTCGGGCAGGTGCACGCGGGCGCGGTGGCGACCGAAGCGCGGACGGTGAAGAGCGGCACGCCGCGCGATGCCGCCGATCTCCTGGAGAACGCGTCACGCGTGGTGATCGTGCCGGGCTACGGGATGGCAGTCGCGCAGGCGCAGCACCGAGTCCGCGAGATTTACGATCAGCTCACGAAGCGAGGCGTCGACGTGAAGTTCGCGATCCACCCGGTCGCGGGGCGCATGCCGGGGCACATGAACGTGCTGCTCGCCGAGGCCGAGGTGCCCTACGACGCGCTCGTGGAGATGGACGAGATCAACCGTGATCTGCCGCAGACCGACGTGGTGCTCGTCGTCGGCGCCAACGACGTCGTCAACCCCGCCGCGCGGAACGATG
>CAYZBZ010000037.1:11286-22896 GCA_964476725.1 uncultured Vicinamibacterales bacterium | reverse complement strand
TCCCGCCGATTGCCCTCCTGGTCGGGCATCTTGTCTTGCAGGGCCGGCTGGCGGAACCATATGCTGCCCTCCGGCAACGGCTGGAAAGCGGTGCCCGGGAAGCCATGCTCTGGGTTGCTGGTCTCGCTGGAGGAGGGCTCTTCGTGACGGGCATGATTGAGCTGGTGGTGCGGCTGCGCTGAACGTTCGTCGCCCACTACATTCTCAGACCTCAGCCCTTTTCCGCGGGAACTATGGCAGCCCAACCACCGCATGCAGCGGACGCGCTGCGCGCCGCTGATGCGAAACGTTAGACGGCCAGGCTCAAGTCGAGCGAAGCGAGCCCGGCCGGTGTGCAATCTCCGGAAACTTCTTGAGGACGGTCCTGTCGAAGGTGGCGAGAGGTAGGCTGCGTTGCACTGCCAGCTCAACGAACAGGGTGTCGTAAACTGCGGCTCCAGAACTCAGCGCCCGGGTCAATGCGGGTTGCCACAGCGATCGATTTGCAACCGATTCGATTCCGAGGCGCGCCGCCAAGTCGAGTTTCTGGTGTCCTTCCTCGGAGGGCAACACGCCCGTCCGAACGGCCATCCAGACGGCGTTGGCCAGCTCGGCTTCCCAATGGGCCGGAGCACACGGTTCCGCGACGGTTCGCCAGAACCGCCGAACTTCCTCCACAAACGGCTCCGTGCCGAGCAGGTAGTACGCCACGACGTTGGTGTCGACGACCGCCTTCACTCGCGCCCTACACCGATCCAGGCTTCCACTTCACGTGCCTTGGGCCGGCGCGCTTGCCGCGTCCACGACTGCTCGATCTCGTCGAGGAGCGCCAGCCGGTCACCGACGTGTTGTTCGAGTACGGCCCGCACCTCCTGCTCCATCGAGCGACGGTTACGGCGAGCCAGGGCCTTCAGCGACTTCACGACTTTGGTGGATACGTTTCGAACGGTCAGGGTTGCCATTTGGCGCCTCTTGCTAGCATAATGCTAGCACTCGACCAGGCCGTCTAACAAGCGCTGCACCAGACGGCGCTCGCGTGAATCCTGAAGCGCCGCTGGTGATGCCTGACGTTAGACGGCCCAAATAGCCATGCCATCGTGAACGATCCAGCGGCAACATCAAACACGCGATACGAAACCAACGCCTCAGGCGCAAACAGGAGGTCGTCTGAAAGGACGTAGAGGACCCCTGAGCTGTTTTCGCCACATATCGCACATCATTGACGAGAGAAGGAACAGGGATGATCAGCCCAAGTCGGCGCTGCATTGGCGTGTTCGCGGTGGCGGTGACGTTGTCCCCCAGCGTCGGTCGCGCGCAAATCGTGGCGCGCTCGTTCGATGAGCTTCAAGGAATCCTGAAAGCAGACAAGACCGTTGTCGTGATCGACAACGCGGGTCAAGACACTTCGGCCAGATTTGCCGAGAGGTGGTATGCATCTTCGACGCAGGCAGCGCCGCAAGGAGCCAGCGGAAAAGCCATGACACGGGGCATGAGAATTGCCATTGGCGCTGGCATCGGTGGCGGCGTAGGTGTTGTAGTTGGAGAGTATCTGTTCGGGCGCAAACTGGACATGGCGCACGGACCGGACATGGCGCTCGGCGTCGACCGTGATCACGAGTTGACGTCGCCACACCGGTCTGGGACTATGGATCGTGCGCTTCGAGATTCTCGGTGAGATCGCCGATGTGGAAACGTTCGCCGTCGGTCGACGGATTCGAGAGCTCGCACGGCTACGGAAAGTCTACGGCCTGGGCCGGTGGCGGAAGCGCAAAGGCGTGGCGCAGGTTCGGCTGGCCGACGGCGCGGTTCGACGGGCGGAACTGCATTGGTACGAAGCGACGGGCCTCGGCAAGTGCGAGTTCAAGATTAAGCGTTATTTGGATTGACCTTTATGGCTTCAACACGACGGCGGTTGGTGGTCTGTCTTCGGAACGACGGGTACGAAGCATCCCTTGAGCGGCGCAAGATATATCAGGCTCTGCCCGACGCAGACGCGACGAAGCACCGGCAACTTCGGGTAATCGACGAATCAGGAGAAGACTACCTCTATCCGGCAGATTTCTTCAGGGTCATCGAACTCCCACAGGCTGTTCGCAGGGCTGTGCTGGCCGCCGTCTAACCCCGAATGGAGCCGGCGCGCCCGACGTCCTGTGCGATCATGTCGCCGGGGCGCGCGGCTCATTCGGAAACGTTGAGCGTGAGCTCATCGATGTCGACGAGCGGCTCGTGCGACTGCTTGCGCCTCCATTCACGCAGGCTGGTCGGGACCCCGGGTACATCAAGGCGTATCCGCCTGGCATTCGGGAGAATGGCGGGCAGTACACGCACGCAGCGGTCTGGGTAGGGTGGGCGTTCGCCGACCCTGGGCGAGGGAGCGCTCGCGTCTTCGACCTGCTCAATCCGATTGGTCACACCCGGGATGGCGTCGCGGTTCAGCGCTATCGCGTGGAGCCGTACGTCGTAGCTGCTGACGTCGGAGGCGCGCCGCCGTACGTCGGTCGTGGCGGATGGACGTGGTACAGAAGCGATGAGGGCTCATCGATGAGCGAGCGACGGCTCGTGACCACATCGGCGCCACTCTCACGCATTCGTATGATGCCCGAACTGAGTCTCCGGGCCGCGCATCGACGCCAGCGATGCCGTCCTCCAGAATGGTGACGTTCACACCCGCCGAGCTGAAGTGAGGCCGCGGCAGACGGCAGGGAGCCGTCTCGTTCATGAACGATCCGTGGCGACGGCGACCGGGTCGAGAGCCGTTTCGCAAGGAGCCGCGCCGGCGCCCTTCACAGCAAGAACGGCACACGGCGCCATTCCCATGACGACCTCGGCGATGCTGCCTGTGATCATCTGGAACGTTGGGTCATGACTGTGGGTGCCCATGACAATGAGGTCGATCGCGTTGTCGGCCGCGTAGCGGGCGATCTCCCGAGCAGGCGTACCGACCTGGCAGGACGTCGTGGCGTGTCTGTGGTCGCGATCGGTGGGGTCCAGCAGCGCTTCGAGCCGATTGCAGGCGTCGTGTCGCTCTTGGCCTTCGCTTTCCGGTTTCGCAAGCGAATATCCGATGACGTGCAGCGGTGCAGCGATGCCCCGCACGCATCCGCGAGCATCCGCCCGAAATCGAGCACGCGTTTCGAGGTGTCGCTGAAATCGAGCGGAACGAGGATCTCGTGCACAGTGATCATGGCTGACGGTGCCGCATGCACAAATGAGTCGGGCTAGCGACCGCAGGAGAAACCGCAGCAAGGCTGCTGCCATTGGGGTCCAGTGCGAATCCGCGCCAACTTCTCCAAGACTGTGCCGGAATTCCGGCAGCCCCGCGGCAGATGCCCGAACGTTTGGCCAGCGCGAGATTCAGGTCTGGTGCCGGATGTCGGCACCCTCGACCAGATAGAAGACTTCCTCGCAGATGTTCGTCGCATGATCGGCAATGCGCTCCAGGGAGCGCGCGACGAGGATCAGGCTCATGCTTCGCGCGAGGCTGCCGGAATCTGCAGCCGGATGCTCCAGCAACTCACGAAAGATCTGTGCGTTCAGCGCATCGACTCGATCGTCCAAGCTCATGACGGCCTGCGCTTTTTGCGTGTCCTCCTCCTGAAACGCCTGAAGCGCATCCCGCACCATGCCCAACACGATCTCCGACATCCTCGAGAGATCGTCAAGCGGCGGTTGTGGATCGGTATGTACAGCTCGGTCTCCTTTTTCTTCGGCCTCAGGAAGATATCGAGTGTCGGTCCCTGTTCCAGTGACTCGCCGAGCAGCATGAAGATGCATTCGTCACTCGCCCGGCGCGCCTGCGCCATGTTGTGCGTCACGATCACGATGGTGTACGTGTTCTTGAGACGGCCCATGAGCCGTTCGATCGCTGCGGTGCCCTCGGCGTCCAGAGCCGAACAGGGCTCGTCCATCAGAATGACCTGGGGTTTGAGCGGGAGCGGACGGGCGACACACAGCTTCTGCTGCTGCTCCAGCGTGAGGGACGTCGCTTTCTCCCGTAGATCATTCTTGACCTCGTTCCAGAGCAGTACGTCCGTGAGCGCCGACTCAACGAGCTCGTCGACCACCCGACGATTCAACGTCCGTACCGCGGAATGGACTCGCACACCGAACGCGACGTTCTCATAAATGGACAGCGGCAGTGGGTTGGGCCGCTGGAACACCATCCCCACTATCTTCCGGAGCTCGCCCAGGCTCACGTCCGGATCGTAGATGTTCTTGCCGAACACCGTGACGCGGCCGGTTGTCCTGACAGTCCCGTACCGTTCGTTGAGGCGGTTGATGCATCGCAGCAAGCTGGTCTTCCCGCATCCCGATGGTCCAATCAAGGCCGTGATCGATCCCTGGCGAATGTCGAGGTCCACGTTCTTCAACGCCAGAAACTCTCCGTACCAGAGGTGCAACCCTCGCGTCTGAATGCTGTGGGCCGGGTCTTCGAGCGTCGCCGCCATCATCCGAAGTGCCCTCGGACATAGTCGAATGTCATCGGGTTCGCCGGATGTTCGGAAAAGATGACGTCGGTCGGCCCGACCTCGACCAGGCGTGAGCTGTTGAGAAACGCCACCTGGTCGGCGAGACGGTGCGCCTGCTGGACCAGATTCGTGACCATCAGGAGCGTCATCTGCTCTTTGAGCTCGATGAGTACGTCTTCGATCTTCATCGTCGTGACCGGATCCACGGCGATCGAAAACTCATCCAGACACAGGATTTCTGGTCGGTGCGACAGCGCCCGGGCAATGGTGAGCCGCTGTTGCTGACCGCCGGAAAGGGTGGTCGCCAGGGCCCGAAGCCGGTCTTTCACCTCGTCCCAGAGGGCCGCCTGGCGCAGGCAGTGTTCGACGAGCGCATCGATCTCGGCGCGGTCGTGCACGCCCGCGACCCTGGGTGCAAAGGCTATCACTCCTGATCCGCGAGCTCGCGCACAGGGTCGCGGTGGTGCAGCCGCTCCGGCCAGAAGTTCTTGTCGTTCCATACATCCTCGCAGATGGTCACGCCGAGACGCACGCCGTGGATTTCGAGCGGTGCGACGTCCCGGGCCGGCTCGAACTCAGCGCCAGTCGCATTCGGTTTTCCAGCAGCAATCGCCGGTTTTTCGGCAACGGTCCCAGAGCAGGCTGGCGTCTCTGGCCCGCCGGAGCGTGCCTTCCGGCGATTCCATGGCTGGTATTGCAATTGCCTTGCTCGAAGTGGAGGGACACGGACCAGGGACGAAACGTCAGGAGGCATTGCCATGACGTTCATGAATGAAAACGAGGGCGTGCGGGATCGGGTGATCAGGATTCTCGCGGGCATCGCGTCGGGGTACGCGGCCTGGATGAGCTGGCCAGGGACTGCGAGCCTCATGTCCCGGCAATCGCGATCACTGGCGGGCAACTGGTTCGTTCGGTATCTGCAGCCGGCTCTCTCGACGCGATCACGTTGAGGTCGTAACGATGGACATCAAGTGCATCCTGTGCCCCACCGATTTCTCTGACGAGTCGACCCACGCGATCGATCGAGCGGTCGTCATCGCCGGCTGGTACAAAGCGCGCATCGCCGCGCTCCATGTGCTGAGCCCGATCGTCCTGGCAGGTCCCGGCCTGACGACATCGAGTGGCGGTGGATCCGTTGCAGAGACAGACATCGAACGCCTCCGCAAGGAAACCGCCGCTCGCTTCGACGCGGCGACGACCGCTGGCATCGGCCTGGATATCCTGATCGATGTGGGGCAGCCGGTGAGCTGCATCCTCGATCGCGCCGCCAGTCTGCCCGCGGACCTGATCGTGATGGGCACTCACGGCACCAGCGGCTTCGAGCACCTCGTGCTTGGATCTGTGACCGAGAAAGTGCTGCGGAAAGCCACCTGTCCGGTGCTCACGGTCCCCCCGCGCGCGCACGCGACCTCGCGCTTGCCGTTCAAACGACTGCTGTGCGCGGTGGACTTCTCGGACTCGTCGCTCACGGCGCTGCAGTACGCCTTCTCGCTGACACAGGAGTCCGATGCCGCGCTGACCATTCTGCACGTGCTCGAGTGGCCATGGGAGGAGCCGCCACCGCCAATGCTGGAGGAGCTGCCATTCGAGCAAGGATTCGCGCTGGCTGAATTCCGTCGGTACTGCGAGAAGAGCGCGAGAGCCCGGCTCGAGTCGTTCGTGCCGGACTCGGTACGGGCGTCGCGTGCGACGACGCACTTGAGGAATGGAAAGCCGTACGTCCAGATTCTGCGCGTGGCCGCGGAAGAGGGCAGCGATCTCATCATCATCGGCGTGCGCGGCCGCAACCCGCTGGACGTGACCCTATTCGGATCGATGACGAACCAGGTCGTGCGTCGGGCGACGTGTCCGGTGCTCACGCTGCGGCGATAGCCGACTCACAGCAGCATGACCCAGGAAGCGTGTACCGGCGTCCGCCATGGCGGCTCGAGCGCTGCTCGTGCCGTTCGTCCCGAATGTTCAGATCGTCGTCGTGGCGTTCTTGTTCTCAACGGTCGTGGGAGTGCTGTTTGATTTTCTTCCCTGCTCGCCGCTTCGTCCCAGAGCGTGATCCCGCGGATGTCGAGGGCTGCCATGAAATCGCGGGACTCTTCCGCGACACGGCGGATGGGCGAGACCGGCCACGCGGACGGGCACATGGAGTTCCTGAAGAAGGTGGGAGACGGGTGGGAAGAATCACCGTGCGGGACAAGGTGGTCGTCATCACCCAGGCCGGCCGGTGACCGCAGCCGCGCAACTGCTGCCAGTTGCTGTTGGAGACATCACATGGCGATGACTTCGATCCGGTGCCCTGTGCTTGGCGCTCACGTCACTCTGGTGACGGATCTCGAAGGCAAGGTGACCAGGATCATCTGTGCGGAGTACGAGGAGGCGACCGGGGCCCGCTCGTTGAACAAGGCCGCGCTCGAAGGCGGCCCGCTGGCGCCTCCCGCCCACGTGGCGCCGCCATCGCGACGATCCTGTTCAAGAACCGTTCGGCCTTGCTTGGTTGGGCGTGGGATCCCGAGCTCTATTTCGGTGAGGCCCACATGTCCCGCGCTGTCGAGATCCGCGGCGATCTGCTCACGCTGCTCGAAGCGATCTACCGCGCATTGGCACGCTCACAACGGCCCTGGTGGCTGTGGCAGCAATCCGATGACGCGCGCGCCGCGAGGGAGAACGTTCGGCGTCACGGTACGCGCGTTCAACATCTCCTCCGAACAGATCGCCTATGCACGGAATCGAGCGAAGGAAGGGGGCCTCGCCGATCGCGTCGAGTTCGTCGAGGATGACTACCGCCACGTGCGTGGTAATTGCGACGCATTCGTCTCGCTCGGCATGCTCGAACAGGCACTGGCCCTGCGGTTGCTCGACAGGCCATGGTTCGTGCGGCACGTGTTGCTCGATCGGTGGTTTCTGCACGCGCAGGAACCGGCTCTCGCGCTTTCCTGAAACTTTCGGGGGTGACGCTGATCAACCGTGGACGGCGCGCGGCGACCCGACGGCGATCGGCTGTCGTGCGACAACAAAGAGGATCAGAAACACCACGTCGATCCACGCCCAGGGAATCCACATAAAGGGCACACCGGCCGTGAGCTGATACCAGAACACGAGGCCGATGTAGGCGGCTTTCAGGCCGATGCCGTACACGATCAGTTCCCGATTGGCGTCAGGATCACGGGCGATGCGCAGGAACATGAACCCGAAGATGATCAGCAGGAACGCCGGGAACTGAACGTAGCCCCCGTGGTTGGGCGGCGTGACGTCGAACAGCCGGAAAATCCAGGGCCACAAGAAGACAAACGCCACGCCAAGAAGCCCATCGTACAGCGCAGCGACGTAGAAGAGCCACGTCCGCCAGTGGTTACTCATGTCTTCTCCATTTCTTCGGACCCGCAAGGGTCAGTAGGCCCAGGCTTGGCAACGACGCGATGACGCGATGTCGCTCGACCAACCCCGGCAGCGTCAGCCCAAGGGCCGTGAGTTCCGGGTCGTGCGCGCGCCCGCCGCATGGTTTCGCCCCAACGCTCCCACTATCGGCACGCGTCCCGCCTGCATTTGTCGCGCCGTCCTGAAAATGCAAACGCTGCGGACGGAGACTTTCACCACGGGCTGTTAGGGGTGCTCGCGTGCGGCCTTTTCCGCTGGTATCGCGATTGCGTCACACCGCAAGGAGGCTCGTCGGCACGTTCGCCGAGCCTCGGCTCGACCAGGTGGGAGAGCTCAGACTGTCATATCGCGAGTACACGGAGATCCACCATGCGCTTCCCCAACCGCACCGAGGCCGGACGACAGCTCGCCGCTCAATTGACGAAGTACGCCGGTCGCTCGGATGTGATCGTGCTCGGGCTTCCGCGAGGTGGGATCCCGGTGGCTTACGAAGTCGCGACGCGACTCGAGACCCCGCTCGACGTGTTTCTCGTGCGAAAACTCGGCGTGCCAGGTCATCCTGAGCTCGCGATGGGGGCGATCGCTGATGGCGGCATCGAAGTCCTGAGCCAGGACCTGATTCGGGATCTGGGCATTCCGCACGCGCTCGTCGAACAGGTGGCCGTCCGGGAACGCCTGGAGCTCGAACGCCGGGATGCGCTGTACCGAGGCAATCGTCGTCCACCGGTCGTTCGTGACCGCACGGTCATCCTCGTTGATGACGGACTCGCGACCGGTTCGACGATGCAGGCGGCGATTCTGGCGCTGCGGCAGCATGCGCCGGCGCGCATCGTGGTGGCCGTGCCCGTCGGTGCGCGTGAAACCTGCGAACAGCTGCGGCGAATCGCCGACGAGGTCGTGTGCGTTTCGATGCCCGAGCCATTTCGGGCGGTTGGTCTCTGGTACGACGAGTTCTCGCAAACATCGGACGAAGAGGTCAAGCGACTGCTTGCGGCCTCACCGCCGAGCGGCCCGGAGAAGCCGACAGCGCAGAAGGGGGACGCGCTTGCCATCGTGCGCGACCGGGCGCGTCCTCTGAAGGGGGACCCGGCGCAGTACGACGCCTTGCTGGAAGGGATCGGCGATGCACGCGTGGTCTTGCTCGGAGAAGCGACGCACGGGACACACGAGTTCTATCGAGAGCGCGCGTTCATCACGAGGCGCCTGATTACGGAGAAGGGATTTGCCGCGGTCGCGATCGAAGCCGATTGGCCCGACGCCTACCGCATCAATCGGTACGTGCGCGGGACGAGCGCCGACGAAGAAGCGATCCAGGCACTCGCGGATTTCGGTCGCTTCCCCACCTGGATGTGGCGCAACGCCGACGTTCTGGACTTCATCGGCTGGCTGCGCTCGCACAACGAGACGCAACCGGCAGAGACGCGCGCCGGCTTTTACGGTCTGGACCTGTATAGCCTCAGGGCCTCGATGCAGGCGGTGCTGGGCTATCTGGATAAGGTGGATCCCGACGCGGCGCGCCGCGCGCGGCGCCGCTACGGGTGCTTCGACCAGTTCAGTGAGAAAATGCAGGAGTACGGGTACGCCGCCAGCTTCGGCCTGCATCCGTCGTGCGAGCTGGAGGTCGTCACGCAACTCCTCGAGCTGAATCGCCAGCGGGCCGAGTACGCGAGCCGCGACGGGCGAGTCGCAGCCGACGAGTTCTTCTACGCGGCGCAGAACGCACGCCTGGTGAAGAACGCCGAAGAGTACTACCGGACGATGTTCAGAGGCCGTGCGGACTCGTGGAACCTTCGCGATCGGCACATGGTCGACACGCTCCAGGAGCTGCTTCGCTTCCTCGATCGCACGCGGCCCGGTGCACGCGTCGTCGTGTGGGCGCACAACTCGCATCTTGGTGACGCACGTGCCACAGAGATGAGCGAGCGGGGCGAGTTGAACGTCGGCCAGCTCGTGCGCGAAGAATACGGCGCGAACGCCGTGCTCGTGGGCTTCACGACATATGCAGGGACCGTCACGGCGGCCTCCGAGTGGGATGGTCCGGCGCATCGCAAACGCGTGCGGCCGGCCCTGGCTGGCAGCTATGAACGGCTGTTCCACGACGTGGGCATCCCGCGTTTCCTGTTGCCGCTGCGCACGGACCTCGATCTGGCGTCCGCCCTTGCCGCTCGCCGCCTGGAGCGCGCGATCGGCGTCCTGTATCTGCCCGAGAGCGAGCGGGCCAGTCACTATTTCCACGCGCGGCTGCCGGAGCAGTTCGACTTCGTGCTGCACTTCGACGAGACGCGTGCCGTCGAGCCACTCGAGCGCAGGGCCTTGTGGGAGGCTGGCGAAGTCGCCGAGACGTTCCCCTCGGGTCTCTGACAGAGCGTAGCGGCGACGTCGATGCGGCGGAGGTTGTCCGAGAAGACGGCGTGTTCCGCCGGAAATCCGGCAGGAGCTTCCTCGTCATCGCGCGAATCATCGCATCGCATGTCACGCGCACATCGACTTCCCACGCGGTTGGAGGGGCCGGGATCTTGCACACCTGAGTACCTGTTTTCGGCATTTCCGAAGGAGGCATCCGATGGCTCTCGCCACCGTTGAGACGCCCGAAGTTGGGCAGAAGCCGACCGTCGGCGACCGCGTCGTCGACGCGTCTCGCCAGGCGGCGCACCTCTCGCACAAGGCGCGTCTGCTGAAGTCCTTCGCAAAGGATGCGATCGAGGATGGCGTTCACGCGGCAGAGCGCGCCATCAAGTCAGTCCAGCGCCGCGTGGAGGAACTCGAAGACCTCAAAGACGAGGCCATTCATCGTGTGAAGCGCCAGCCCCTCCAAGCTGTGGGCGCTGGCTTTGGCATCGGATTGGCTCTTGGTTTCGCCGTCGGCTGGATCGCGCGGCGGCCTGAACGGCACGGATGCGCACCAGCTCTACTGGAGGCAGCACCATGACAGACAAAGACCTCAAACAATACGTGCAGAACGCACTCGACTGGGAGCCCAGCCTGGACGCCACCGACATCGGCGTATCGGTCGACGAGGGCGTCGTGACGCTGCGCGGCAATGTTGGCTCCTATGCGGAGAAGGTGACAGCCGAGCGTGTCGCGCTCCGCGTGTATGGCGTGAAGGGCATGGCGAACGACCTCGCCGTACACCTCCCGAGCGGGTTCGAGCGGACCGACACCGAGATCGCGCAGACCGCGGTAACGGCGCTGAGGTGGAACACGATGGTTCCACACGATCGTGTGACTGTGACGGTCACGAACGGGTGGCTGGCGCTGAACGGCACGCTCGACTGGCAGTACCAGAAGGGGGCGGCCGCGCGCGGCGTGCGCGACTTGACGGGCGTGAGGGGCGTCACCAACAACATCCTCGTCAAGTCTCTCGTCAAGACGGTCGACGTACGAGAGAAGATCGAGGCAGCCTTCAAGCGAAGCGCCGAGATCGACGCGCGGCGGGTCAACGTCACCGCGACTGATGGGAAGGTGATTCTGAGCGGCAACGTGCACTCGTGGGCCGAACGGCAGGAGGCGGAGCGCGCAGCCTGGGCCGCGCCAGGAGTCACGCAGGTGGAGGACCGTCTCGCGGTCGTTCCATAAGCAGAGCGCCGATTTGCCAAGCGGGCGCCGGGCCCCCATGGACCCGGCGCCTCGACTGCCAGCGCTGTTCGCTCGAACTGGGACCATCGTCGCTGCGGAATTCCCGGCGTTGGGGCGACGGCTCTGGCCGAGGTTCCGCCGATGTCCTCAGGAAGGCGTCCAGACCATGACGAGCACACATTACGCACTGGACTTCTCCGACATCGGCCTGACGGAT
>CAYZBZ010000037.1:0-11186 GCA_964476725.1 uncultured Vicinamibacterales bacterium | reverse complement strand
GACCATGACGAGCACACATTACGCACTGGACTTCTCCGACATCGGCCTGACGGATGTACCGAAGGTCGGCGGAAAGAACGCCTCACTTGGCGAGATGTTCCGAGCGCTCAAGCCGAAGGGCGTCGGCGTCCTCGACGGCTTTGCGACGACGGCCGACGCGTACCGGCGCCTGCTGGCTACAGACGGGCTCGAAGCGCGACTGCAATCCATCTTCAGCCACCACTTCGATCCCGAGAATCTCATCGACCTGTCGCGCCGTGGTGAGGCCGCTCGGGCAGCCATGTTCGAGACGCCAATTCCTGAGGACATCCGGGCCGCCATCCTCGCGGCGTACGAGCGCCTGTGTGTCCGCCTGGGGCGGGAGCCGGAGCTTGCCGTCCGGTCATCGGCGACGGCGGAAGACCTGCCCGAAGCGTCCTTTGCCGGTGCGGCCGAGACGTTCCTGAACGTGCGCGGCCGCGAGGCGCTGCTCCGCGCGGTGCAGGCCTGCTGCTCTTCGCTCTTCACTGATCGGGCGATCAGCTATCGAGCCCGACTCGGTTACGACCAGCTGAAGGTGGCCCTGTCGGTGGGCGTCATGCCGATGGTGCGGTCCGACAAGGCCAGCTCCGGCGTCATCTTCACACTGGATACCGAATCCGGCTTCCGCGATGTTGTGACCGTCTCCGGCGCGTATGGACTCGGCGAGTTTGTCGTGCAGGGTGTCGTCACACCGGACGAATGGACGCTGTTCAAGCCGACACTCGCGACCGGGCACCGCGCCATCATCGGCCGGACGCTCGGCACGAAAGAAGTGCGACTCGTGTACGCCGATGGCAGCAAGGCCACGCGCAGTGAGCCGACACCAGTCGAGGAACGCAGCCGGTTCTGCCTGACCGACGACGATGTCCTCGTGTTGGGGCGCTGGGCGTGTCTCATCGAAGACCACTACTCAATGCTGGCCGGACATCGGCAACCCATGGACATCGAGTGGGCCAAGGATGGCCTCACAGGCGAGCTGTTCGTCGTACAGGCCCGACCCGAGACAGTGCATTCCGCGAAGCCCCGAACAGCCCTCGCTGAGGTCTACCGCCTCACGGGCCCGCCGGGCGTCCCGCTGGTTCGCGGGCAAGCCGTGGGCGAGCGCATCGGGAGCGGCCGCGTGCGGATCGTGCGAGACGTGAAGGCGCTCGAGACCGTGCAGCCAGGCGACGTGCTGGTGGCCGAGATGACCGACCCGGACTGGGAGCCGGTGATGCGACGAGTCGCGGCGATCGTGACGGACAAAGGCGGGCGGACGGCGCATGCCGCCATCGTCTCGCGCGAATTCGGATTACCCTGCATCGTCGGGACCGACACCGGGACTGGCACGCTCCACGACGGCGACGAGGTGACGGTCTGCTGCGCCGAGGGTGCTGAGGGACACGTGTACGGTGGGCGCATTCCGTTCACGATCGAGCACGTCGATGCCTCCATCGTGCCGCACACGCGCACGAAGGTCATGCTTATCGTCGGCGATCCGAGTCGCGCATTTGATTTGTCGCGGATTCCCAACCAAGGTGTGGGGCTCGCCCGCGCCGAGTTCATCATCACGAATCACATCGGGATTCATCCGATGGCGCTCGTGCGCTACCCGAATCTGAAGAGTCCGCAAGTCGCAAAGGACATCGCGGCCAGAATCGGATCCGAGGACGCGCGCGCCTTCTTCGTCCGGCGGTTCAGCGAAGGGATCGCGCGGATCGCCGCGGCGTTCTATCCGAAGCCGGTGATCGTCCGCACGAGCGATTTCAAGACCAACGAGTACGCCCAGCTCCTCGGTGGACAAGAGTTCGAGCCCGACGAGGAGAACCCGATGATCGGATTCCGCGGTGCGTCGCGCTACTACGATCCGCGCTACGCGGAAGGATTCGCGCTGGAATGCGCCGCGCTGCTGCGCGCCCGCCACGATCTCGGCCTGACCAACATCAAGATCATGATTCCGTTCTGCCGCACGGTCGAGGAGGGTAAGCGCGTCGTCGCCGCCATGGCGTCGAACGGGCTGCGACAAGGCAAAGAGGGGCTGGACATCTACGCGATGTGCGAGGTGCCGTCGAACGCTATCCAGGCTGAAGACTTCCTCCGCGTATTCGACGGATTCTCCATCGGTTCCAACGATCTGACGCAGCTCACACTCGGCCTGGATCGTGATTCCGGGACCGTGGCGCATCTGTTCGACGAACGCAACGACGCTGTGCGCTGGATGATCGCCCGGGCGATCGCCGCCGCGCGCCGGTTGGGAAAGCCCGTCGGGATCTGCGGTCAGGCGCCGTCCGACTATCCGGAGTTCGCAGCGTGGCTGGTCAGCGAGCAGATTGACTCGATCTCATTGAATCCCGACGTCGCAATCGCCACGACATTGCGCGTCGCTGCAGCAGAGACCACCGCGACGACGGCGGCGGTCTCGGGTTGAGCCGTATTCGGTCATGGACGTGACACGGACCGCCGTGAGCATGCCTACGCGACAACCGATGGTGTGCCCGTGGGCGCCACCGTTGGCAATGCCGATGCTCCGGCGACCTGCCGAATGTCCGGCCGTTGAGCGATGGGTGCGACCTTGATTCGCGCGTCGATCACGCGGCACCCCGCGCCCGGCGCGAGTGCGATGACCGGATTCAAGTCGAGCTCTGAGATCTCACGGACGCGCTCGGCGAGGCAGGATATTCGAAGCAGCACGTCGCGCAGCGCGTCGATGTCCGCCGGCGGACGCCCGCGATAGCCGGTAAGCAGACGCAGCCCTCGAATCTCGTGCAGGAGCTCGTGTGCGTCGCGATCCGTCAGCGGCGCGACACGAAATCGCACGTCTCCCAGCACCTCGACATTGATGCCTCCGATGCCGAAGGCCACGAGCGGGCCGAACACGGGATCGTGGGTGATGCCGACGAAGGTTTCGACGCCGCCGTTGATCATGGGCTGGATGATCACGCCATCAACCGCGTCGGCCCCGGCCGCCTGCTGCGCACGCGCAACGATCTCGCCGAACGCCTTTCGCACCTCTTCGGCCGTCGCGAGGTTCAGCCGGACCGCTCCCAGCTCGGTCTTGTGGGTGACCTTCGTCGAAGCCAGCTTGGCGGCGACCGGAAACCCGATGATCGATGCGAAAGCAGCGGCCTCGTCAGCCGTCCGCGCCAGATGATGCACCGCCGCCGGCAGGCCGAAGGCGTTGAGCACGCCCCAGATGTCGCGATCGTTGAGCCACGTGTCGCCGCGCGAAAGCGCGTCGCGGCAGATCGCGCGCGCTTCCTCGACGTGCACGTCGTCGAAGGTCCAGAACAAGCCGGCGGGCTGCGATCGCCACGACGCGTAGGCGGCCACCTTGCCAAGAGCCCGAGCCGCGTTTTCAGGGAACGCGTAGGTTGGAATCCTCTCGGTCCGGACATGAAACGGCAGGCGGTCGGTCGAATCCGACATGATGCAGGCGAGAACGGGCTTGTCCAGAACGCCACCGGCGCGCGCGCCTGCGATACCCGCCTGAATGCCTGCGAGAATGTTCGTGGAGCGCGCGTCGTCGACGGGCGTGAAGACCACGATCAGGGCGTCGATGTCGGGCGCCGCCAGGATGGTTTCAATCGCGTTGCGGTATTCCTCCGGCCCGGCAGAGGCCACCAGGTCGATCGGATTGCCAACGCTCGCGTTCGACGGCAGAAACGCAAGCAGTCGCGCCCGCACGTCTGGCCCGAGCTCGACGACGTGCAGGCCGGCCGCCTCGCATGCATCCACTGCGAGGATTCCGGGTCCGCCCGCGTTGGTCACGATGCCGACGCGGGTTCCCGGCGGAAGCGGCTGCGCGTCGAGGCAGGCCGCGATATCGAACATCTCGTCAATCGTTTCGGCGCGGATCACGCCTGACTGGCGAAACAGGGCGTCAACCGCCGCATCACGTGCGGCCAGCGCTGCGGTGTGGCTGCCCGCGGCACGCGAGCCTGCGCGTGTGCGCCCGGCTTTCAACGCGACGATCGGCTTCTGACGGGCGATTCGCCGCGCGAGCCGCGCGAATCGCCTGGGATTGCCGAACGACTCGAGGTATAGCAGGATCACGCGCGTCCGCGGATCGCTTTCCCAGTACTCCAGGAGATCGTTGCTCGAGACGTCCGCCTTGTTTCCTACGCTCACGAATGCGGAAAGGCCGATGTGACGCTCGGCCGCGAGCCGGAGAATGGCAATGCCAAGCGCACCACTTTGAGAGGACAGCGCGATGCTTCCCGCGGGAGGATACAACGGCGAGAACGACGCATTCAGTCGTACCGCAGGATCCATGTTGAGCAGCCCCATGCAGTTCGGGCCGACCATGCGCATCCCATAGCCACGCACGCGTTCCGTCAGCGCGTCCTGTCTGGCGCGACCTTCGTCCCCGACCTCGGCAAATCCCGCCGTGATGACGACCAGCGATTTCACGGACGCCGCCGCGCAATCATCGATGGCGCCGAGCACGCAATCCGGCGGAACAGCAATGATCGCGAGGTCGACCCCCGCCGGGAGCTCGCGCGCCGAAGCAAATGCACGCAGGCCAGCCACTTCAGGTGAGTTGGGATTCACAGGATGAATCCGGCCCGTGTAGCCAGCAGACTGCAGAGCCCGAAGGATCCGCGCGCCCATCTTGAGTGGGTCGCGCGAGGCGCCAACGACGGCCACCGCCTCCGGCACAAGGAGAGGCCGGATCGATGCCGCGGTCGCACGCTGGCGCCGGCGCTCGGCCGCCGCGACGCCCTCGGCCGACGGCCACAGCGAGAGCTGGAGCTCCACGACGCCCGCACCCGACGAGGATCGGATTTCAAAACCCGAGTCGTGGAACACCTCGCGCATGGCCACGTTGTCGGCCAGCATCGACGCATGAAATCTGAGAAACCCCTGACTTGCGGCGTGGGCCGCCAGCCGCTCGAGCAGCAGCGTGCTGATCCCCTTCCCTTGAAAGCGATCGTCCACCGCGAATGCGGCTTCCGCGGCCACATCGGTCAGCGCAAGGTACGACGCTACCGCGATGATGCAGTCATCGGCGTTCACCCGCCGTAAGGCCAGCAGCGTCAGTGCGCGGCGCGGATCGACTGAATCGGCCAGACGGTCGATGATCTCGTCGGGGGGATCGCCCATCGCGAAGAAGCGGCTCCTCTTCGACTCCGGCGAAAGGTGATGAAAGAAACGGCGAATGGCCTCGCGATCCGCGGCAACTGACGGTCTGACGCTCGCGACTGTACCGTCCCGGAGGACGAGCCGCGCCGCATTGAGATCGTCGGTCGCCGGGGGCGATGGCGGTGCAGTGTGCATGGTCAGGCTCGATCGAAAGTGGAGCGAGCGATGGACGCCCCGTGCCGTCGGAGAGCAGGAGGTGTGCCAACGCGGGCAATCCTTCGCACTTCTTCCGCTTTTCGGCGGCTTCCAGTCCTCGACTGCCGGTTTTCCGGCGCGACCTGCGAGGGTCGGTCTGCTAGAAGCCGCTGTGGCCTGATTCTTGAACGCTGAGAGCGCAGAGACACAGAGGTGGTCGTGTGGAGACGACAAGGCTTCGGCCGTGGGATTTGTTAGAAATGACGAAAAATTCCCCACCTCTGCGGGTACTCGTCGTCGATGACGAAGCACTGATCCGCTGGTCGCTGGTCGAAACGCTTACCGACACCGGCCACGAGGCCCTCGAAGCGACGGACGGCAGGAGTGCCGTGCGTGCCCTGTCAGAGGCTGCGATTCCCTTCGACGTGGTGCTGCTCGATTTTCGACTTCCCGACTCGAACGACCTGACGTTGTTGTCGCAGGTGCGGCGGCTTTTCCCGAGAACGCAGGTCATCCTGATGACCGCCTACGGTACCCCCGAGGTTGTGAAAGGGGCGATGGACCTCGGCGCCTTTCGCGTCGTCGGCAAACCCCTGGAGATGACCGAGGTCCCGGCTCTCGTGTCGCAGGCGTATGCCGCACGTCCGTAACATCGGCGAGCGAGTGTCTGCATCTGCCATGTACTTCATGCTTGAAAAGCCTGCCTAGAGATCCTGTATTTTTTCGCGCACGGCTGGGGAAAATTCCGCGCTTTCTGCGTCCTTTCCTGCGGCGCGTCGTCGAAATCCCGTCGTATCCTTCGGAAATCCGTCGAATGACACCGTGGCATGGCGGTTGCCCCTCCATCGGCGAGTCCCACACACACCGGAGACGTCGATGGTCACGAAGGAATGTGTTGAATCCGTGCTGGTGCGAGTCCGCCCGTTTCTGCAGGCCGACGGCGGCGACATCGAGCTGATCGAGGTGGAAGGTAATTCAGCGCTCGTCAGGCTGACCGGCGTGTGTGCCCGATGCCCGAGCGCGCACATGACGCTGCACGTCGGCGTGGAGACCGCTCTGCGCGAGGCCATGCCGGAGTTCGAAAACCTTCGCGTGAACTGAGGCCGAACCGTGACAGGCCACCCTCAGATTTCGATGGACACGGTCGTCACCGGACGCAGCGCCAGGATGCGTGCGGTGTTCGAGTTCCTCCACGTGATCGCCGGCAGCGACAGCACCGTGATGATCACCGGCGAGAGCGGCACCGGGAAGGAAGTCATTGCGACGCTCATTCACCAGACAAGTCGCCGCGCACATCGTCCGTTCGTTGCGGTCAGCTGCGCGCTCTTCTCAGAGACGCTCATCGAGTCGGAGTTGTTCGGCCACGAGCGCGGAGCATTTACCGGGGCCATCAAGGATCGGCCGGGTCGTTTCGAGATGGCGGAGGGAGGGACCATCTTCCTCGACGATATCGACGATGTGCCGCTCGGCATGCAGGTGAAACTGCTCCGCGTCATCCAGAATCGCACCGTGGAACGGCTGGGCGGGACCCGCACGGTGCCCGTTAACGTGCGAGTGCTCGCGGGCAGCAAACGCGATTTGAAGCAGTTGGTCGCCGAGGGAAAATTTCGCGAGGACCTGTACTATCGCCTGAACGTGCTGGCGCTGACGCTGCCGCCGCTGCGCGACCGACTCGAGGACATTCCGGTGCTCGTGGAGGCGTTTCTCGAGCGCTTCTTCCGAAGCCGGGGAGAGCCGGCCGCCGAAATCTCTCCAGCGGTCACGCAGGCCTTTATGAGGTACTCGTGGCCCGGGAATGTGCGGGAGCTGGAGAATGCCTGCGAGCGCATCGCGCAGATGTGCACGTGCGGGACGGTGCGGGTGGGGTGCGTCGCCGCCAACATTCTCTTCCGCGCGGAATCGCAGGCCGCGGAAGCACTCCCGCCGGCAGCGCCGGCGCACGCGCCGGCATCCATCTCGCTCGACGAACGGCTGCGCGAGGTAGAGGCGAACCTGATTCGATGGGCGCTCAAAGCGAGCCACGGCAACAAGTCGAAGGCCGCGGAGCTTTTGCAGGTGAAGCGATCGACCCTCGGAGACCGAATCAAGCACTGCGGACTGGACGAGGCGATCCCGCAAGAAGCCGCACCTGACGTCGTCTTGGCGTGACGAGAATTCGGCAGCCGCCGTGCGCCAGATCGACTCGCGGCCGCCGGCCTTCACAAAATAACGGCGCTTTTCCCAAGTTGCGGGAGCCGCGCCGTCCTGGTACGCCGCGTGCTCAACCCGAGGCAGCCCACCCGACGTGATGGTGGGCCGGCACGCGGAGGCCAATCATGATTGCCATTAAGAAGATTCTGGTCGCGACCGATTTCGGACCCGCATCCGAGAACGCGCTCCGGTACGGGCAAGCACTGGCGCGCGGGTTTGGCGCCGCGCTGCACGTGCTCCATGTCACGGAAAACGTGTATGCCAGGGCCATGGACGGCTATGGCTACGCGAGCATTCCTCCGCAAGTCCAGGAGGACATCGAGCGGGCGGCACGAAAGCAGACCGAGGAGCTGCTCAGCGATGAAGATCGGCGAGAGCTGAAAGCCATCGCGGTCACGGTGACCCACAACAGCCCCGCTCACGTTATCGTCGAGTACGCGAGCGATCACACCGTCGATCTGATCGTCCTCGGGACCCACGGCCGCGGTGCGGTCGCGCACCTGTTCATGGGGAACGTCGCGGAACGCGTCGTCCGGACTGCGCCGTGCCCGGTGTTGACGGTCCGCCACCCTGAGCACGAGTTCGTATTGCCAGATGCGCTCGTCGCCGTGCCGCGGGCGTAGCGGCCTCGAGACGTTGTGGAGCGCGACCATGCGGCGATTGAAGCCACCAGCCGGATTTCGTTCGATCCTCTGCGGCATCGACTTCTCCAGACATTCGGCGGCGGCCCTGCGCCACGCGGCGGCACTCGCGCGCGTCCGAAGCGCGCGACTCACCGCGGTCTTCGCGGTGGATCCGCTCCTCAGCGCCGCGGCCGCCGCCGCGTACGACACTCGTGGACTGGCTGGGACGGCGCGGCTGGAACTGCAACGGTTCGTGCGGGCAACGCTGGGACCGAGGGGAGCCGCTGCCGTCCGCTGCATGGTCGCCATCGGGAAGCCAGCGCGCGTGGTGCTGTCGACCGCCCAGCGTCTGCGCGCCGACCTCATCGTGGTCGGGACACACGGTCTGGGTGGGATCAGGAAAGTGTTTTTCGGTTCGACGACCGAGACGATTCTTCGGAGGAGCTCCGCGCCGGTCCTCGCGGTGCCGCGCACGTGCCGCACACCGCGGCGGGGGTGGCCGGGCGGCGTCATGGTGGCCACCGTGGATCTCGACGACAACGCAGCGGCCGAAGCCTCGGCGGCAGCCGAGACGGCGAAGGTCTACGGCGCCATTCTGAGTCTCGTTCATGCGGTGCCGGATCTCCGCCTGCCGCTCTGGCTGCGTCTCAACGAGCGTGCGATTAATCGCAGCCGTGTGACGTTGGCGCAGGAATGGTTGGCACGCCGAATCATCATGAGCGGGCATCACACCGCCCCTGAAACGCAGGTGCTGGTCGGAAACAAGGCCGACGCCATCGCGGCATTCGCCGCGACTCGCCATGCTGACCTGCTGATTCTCACGCTACCGAACTCGGGAGGATTGGGCAGATTCCGCCAGGGAGGCACCGCGTATCGGCTGTTGTGCAGCGCCCGATGCCCGGTCCTGGTGCTGCACGTCGCCCGGAATCAAATCGGCAGATTCCGGCGCACACCCGCCGCTCGTCGAGCGCGTGAGGCCCGGTCGCGGCCGCGCGCGGTCGCCGGCGCGATGTGAGGTGGTGCCCTGTGCGTATTCTGCTTTGAGCGTTCATTCTGGCTCACAGCGTCGCCCACCTTGTCGGCTTCCTCGTTCCACGGAGATTGCTCGGACGACAGACATCTGCTCGCCCCGCTAGAACGCAGTCCTTCAGCGTTGCGACAGGCGCCCCGCCGGCAGATCTCACGGAAATCCGGCAGCGGCGTCTGAGTTTTCGGCGGGTTATCACAGCAACCCTCACAAAGAACACCAGGCGGAGCGGCATCGGAGTTGCGGTTCCCGTGCGAAGAGCGCGACATGTCTGGACTGCGACGTTTGACATCCGCGGGGATTTTGCTGTGGCTGGTGTTCGGGAGCGAGCGCTTGTCGCGTCCCTTTGGTCGCGAAACGACGTGCGCTCAGCCGACTGACATCGCTTTCGCGATTCGTGCAATTGTAGAAACCGGTGGCGGCTCGTCGTCGGGTCCGCTGACGCTCGCCGAACGGCGACAACTGACCGCTCTCTACGGGGCCGGGTCCTACGTTGCGTTGTGGGTAGACGGCTCGGGCCGCGCCAGCCGGGACGCGCGTGAGGCGCTGGCGCTGCTCAACGGCGCGACGACTGAAGGCCTCGATCCGCTCGACTACCACGCTGCCACGCTTCGGGATGTCGCTGCGCTTCTCGGCGCTGCGGACGCTCCACGGACCGCCGACATCGCCGCATTCGACGTGGGCCTGAGCGTGAATGCGCTTCGTTATTTCCAGCACCTGCACTTCGGGCGGATCGATCCGGGCGTGGTGGGTCTCCGAAGGCCGGCGCGAGAGCGCGAGGATCTCGTCGAACTGCTGCGGGCGGCGCTTGCCGGGCACCGCATCGGCGCAGCGGCCGCGGAGCTGACGCCGTCCATTGCGCTGTATCACCAGCTGCGCCGCGCGCTGGCCCGGTACCGCACGCTCGAGGCGGATCCAGCACTGCGATTGTTTCAGCCTCCCCACTCGACTGTGCGTCCAGGCGAACGGTCCGGTGAACTGCCGCAGTTGTATCGCTTGCTTGTCGCGCTCGGGGATCTGCCGGCCGCCGAGCCGGGTCGCGTGGAACCGTTGACATATGAAGGGGAACTTGTCGAGAGCGTGAAACACTTCCAGCTCCGGCACGGTCTGGAGTCGGATGGCGTGCTGGGACAACTCACGCGCGCGGCCCTGAGCGTGCCGCTGTCGTGGCGTGTGCGACAGATTGAGCTGGCCCTCGAACGTGTGCGCTGGGTGCCGCACCTGGGCCAGGATCGGTTCCTTGCCGTGAACATCCCGATGTTTCGTCTGCGGGGTGTGGAGGGCCTTGCGCCGGGCACGGCGCCACCGTTCAGCACGGAGGTGATCGTCGGCCGCGCGCTCAACACACAGACACCCGTGTTGGTCGAGCAACTGGAATACATCATCTTCAGGCCTTACTGGAACGTGCCGTCGTCCATCCTGCGACACGAGATCCTGCCGGCTCTCAGCCGCACTCCGGACTACCTGCAACGTCACGGCATGGAGATCGTGTCCGGCCAGGCCGACGGCGCCCGCATCCTGCCGATTACAGCGGCGAACCTCGAGCGGCTTCGACACGGAGCGCTCCGGGTCCGTCAGCGGCCGGGCCCGAAGAACTCGCTCGGCCTCGTCAAGTTCGTGTTTCCGAACGACGAGAACGTCTACATGCACGGAACGCCCGCGCCGGAGCTCTTCAGCCGCGCCCGTCGGGATTTCAGCCATGGTTGCATACGGGTCGCCGATCCAGTCGGCCTGGCGGAGTGGGTTCTCGCGGAACAGCCGAACTGGACTCGGGATCGAATTCTGGCGGCGATGAACGCGCAGGAGTCGATGCGCGTGAACCTGGCACGGCCGATTCAGGTGGTTCTCTTCTACATGACCACCGTCGTGATGTCCGAGGATGGCGCCATCCATTTCGCCGGGGACATCTATGGCCACGATGCGCGGCTCGACCAATACCTCACGCGGCGCAGCGTGTCATAGATGACGCGCCACGATGAAAGGATCCACTAATGACCCGCGCAAGACTTCTAGACTTTGCGGTTCTCTTCGCAGCTGTGTGCGTCGGAAGCGCGAGCTGCGACACTAAG